>NZ_SNUR01000002.1 GCF_012027595.1 Thermococcus sp. Bubb.Bath
GTGAGGCCGAGCTCGTCGAGGAGAGGAAGGTCGCCGGCGAGAACATGATTTTCGTTGAGGGCTGCAAGAACCCGAAGGCCGTGACCATACTCATCAGGGGCGGCACCGAGCATGTCGTTGACGAGGTCGAGAGGGCCCTTGAGGATGCCGTCAAGGTCGTCAAGGACATCGTCGAGGACGGCAAGATTGTCGCTGCAGGTGGTGCTCCGGAGATTGAGCTGGCCATCAAGCTAGATGAGTACGCCAAGGAGGTCGGCGGCAAGGAGGCCCTGGCAATAGAGAACTTCGCTGAAGCCCTCAAGATAATCCCGAGGACACTGGCAGAGAACGCCGGCCTCGACCCGATCGAGACCCTCGTGAAGGTCATCGCCGCTCACAAGGAGAAGGGACCGACTGTCGGTGTCGACGTTTTCGAGGGCGAGCCGGCAGACATGATGGAGCGCGGCGTCATCGCCCCGGTCAGGGTCACCAAGCAGGCCGTCAAGAGCGCCAGCGAGGCGGCTATAATGATACTCCGCATCGACGACGTCATAGCAGCGAGCAAGCTCGAGAAGGACAAGGAAGGCGGCAAGGGCGGCAGTGAGGACTTCGGAAGCGACCTTGATTGAAGCCATTTCCTAATCTTTTAGCCTTTTAATCTTTTCTTCTACAGTTTGCCTCAAGTTTAGGTTTAGATAGTCAATTTCCGTTAGATTTCTACCAATGCCCTCATTTGGTATAACATAAAGTAACGATTAAGTTCAGCAATGAGGAATCGACAAGTTAATATATCATAATGACAATAATCATGTGGCTATTCCTCAAGGAGGTATGTACAGATGCGAAAAAAGATGGCCATAGTTTTGGTCTTTACAGCCCTTTTAATAGCCCCCGCAGTTCTCGGTATTAACTCCGATAATCCTCAACAGCACAACGGCATATATCCGCTTACAGTGAACCCCTCAGAGATACCCGGGTTGGCATCTGACCTGAGCTTTCAAGCAACTACAAAGGGACTTAAGGGGTATTCTCTCTACGTCGTCGATTTAGATGATCTTCTCGCAAGAGCTAAGACTGGATCTGTAACCCTTGACATAAGGGGAAGAAAGTTCGACCTGGTCTTAAGCCCAGACACCAGAACCCTGGCCCCGGGAGCCACGGACAGACCCATCCATTCATTCAGAGGGAGCGTCAAAGGCATCCCCGAAAGCATGGTCGCGCTTACCATAAGCGACAGAGCCGTGTTCGTCACAGTATGGGTGCCCAATGAGTGGTACTACCTGAGGTCCACGAAGACGAAACTCGACGGAAAGCCGGTCGTGGTTGGGTATTCATCCAAGGATAAGACATTCAAAAACTTCAGTTATACTTATTGATGGAAAGTTTTGCTGAAACTAAAGACACCCCACGAATCCTGAAAACAGAAGATTTGGAGTAGGAGGGATCTTTTTGAAGAAGACCCTTGCGGCTTTTATCATCATTTTCGTCGTTCTTTCCTCGGGTTGCATTGAAGAAAAAGAGACTACCCCCTCAACGTCGAGTACTACAAGCACCGGCAGCATGACAACCTCTTCAAGCGGAGGAATCACTTTCCCGGAAGACGCTTCACCCTTCGGGAACCTCTCACTGGATCTCAAAGCCCCGGACTGCGCTTTCGGGTGGTTCAAAGTCACCGTTGTAATGACCAACGTCGGAAACAACACCGTCCTCCTCCTCAAGCCCATAAGCATGATTACGCTCCATTTCAAGCTCTACGACGAAAACGGAAGTGAGCTGGAGTACCGGGGGCCAGCGCCGACCTATCTCCCCCTGAAGGATCAAGATGTGGCAGTTCTAAAGGCAGGGGATTCCCTAGAGAAAACATTCACCCTGAACACCCAGTTCTGGACGACGGAGAACGGAACGTACACGCTCCTCGTTCTCTACGACACAAGAGACGTAAAGGCCGAGACAAGTAAGCCGGTATGGAGGGGCCGGCTTGAGGCAGAAGCCAACGTGACTTTTGGGGAATGTAGTCACAACTGAGTTTCACACTTTTCCAAAAACTTTTTTATCCTGATTCTCTAAACCTCATGTATGCTCCCGATCAAAGCGGAGAACCTCTCAAAATCCTTCGGCCCAAAGCGCGCCCTCGATGACGTTTCCTTTTCCATAGAAGGGCCGGGGATAGTGGGAATAATCGGCCCAAACGGCGCTGGAAAGACAACCCTGATTAGAATCCTCACGGGGCTTTTGAAGCCGGACTATGGGAAGGTTGAGCTCTTTGGGAGAGAACCTGGGAAAGCCAGGGAGTTCTTCGCTCTCCTGCCCCAAGATGTTAGGGCCCACTTCTACACGCTCACGCCGAGGGATTACGTCTACCACTACCTCAGGATGCGCGGTCTCTCAAAGGAAGAGGCAAGGGAGAAGGCCGATGAAGCAACGGAAACCTTCGGGATAAACTACGCGGATGAGCTCTTTTCTACCCTTTCCGGAGGGATGGTTAGGAGGGCCCTTCTGGCTATGGTTCTCTCCGCCAAGGTTCCCCTGTACTTCCTCGACGAGCCTACGGTTGGCCTCGACGTCCAGAACAGGCTCAGGCTGTGGGAAACCCTTCGCGAGAGGGCTGAGAAAGCTACCATAATCCTCACGAGCCACTACATAAACGAGATATCGAGCGTCTGTGATAGAGTGCTCCTCCTCAAAGCGGGAAAAATAGTCGCCGACGGCAAACCGGAGGAGATAGCGAGGGAATATCTCAGTGGGTTTACCTCAAAGGTCGTCGCCTTCGGGGAGGTCTCCCTTGGGGACTTTGCCCTGAGAAGGGCCGGGAGGAATGTCTACATCTACGCGCGCTCCAAAGTGGAGGAGAGGGAAATAATTGAGAGGCTTGAGGAGCTCGGTATTCCCTTCAGGAGAGAGGGGGTAACGATAGAGGACGTCTTCCTGGTGGGTGGTATCGGTGATAGCGCTGATTGAGTACTACGCTAGGGCCCTCACGAAGGGGAAGTTCGCGCTGGTGAGCTTCGCGGTTCAGCCAGTTTCCTTCATCTTCATCGTCTACGTTGTGAGCGGCGGGAGGTTCCTCGACAGGGCGCTCGCTGGGGCTATCGTGAGCTTCATAGCCGGCGTCGGGATAGCCGACCTCTCCATCGAGCTTGTGGGCATGAAGACCCGCTCGAAGTTCTACGACATAGCAATGGCCCTTCCAGGAGGAAACTGGAGGAAGGCCCTTGGGATATCCATTGGCATGAGCATTCCGGCCTTTCCTTACGTCCTCCTCCTTTTCTTCCTCCTCTCATGGCGCCTCGGGTTGAAAGCGGTGCCTGGGATGCTGTTTGGAATAGTTTCGCTCTGGCTCTAGAGCGCCGGAGTAGGCTTTCTCATGGGCGTCAAGATAAAGGAACCGCTAACCGTTATGGGGCTCTCCAACCTAACCGTCACGGCCCTAACCGTCTTCCCGCCGGTTTACTATCCTGGGAGCATTCTTCCGGAAAAGCTCGCTGCAGTGATGGGCTTTCTCCCAACGGTGAGCGCGGCCAGGCTGATGACTGAGGGAGGGGGAGAGGCGTTCCTGATCTCGCTTTTCTGGTTGGTCTTTGGAGCTCTCCTCCTCTGGAAGTTCAGGGGGTTTGAAGATTAGAGCTCTTTAGCCCTGGCATTCCACGACCTTTTTAAGTTCCAAAACTAACTTCGGAAGGGTGGGATGGTGGAGGAGATAGAGGTAGTTTACGAGAACGGGGTTTTCAAGCCCCTCAAAAAGCCCCAACTCAAGGACAAAGAGAAAGTCATCATAATAGTTAAAGAGAAAGTTATCACAAAAGACTTCATTAAGAGGCTCGAAAAACTCAGCAAAACTCTTCCAAAAGTCCAAAATCCCTCAAAGCTCCTTGAGGAGGACAGGCGATGATAGTGATCGATGCAAACGTCCTAATAGATGCACTACTCGAGAGAAATCCAGAACGCCGAAATTTGGCGATTGAATTTTTCAACATTATTGAAGGAAAACCCGTCTATGTTCCAAGGATTTTCATAGTGGAGGTTCTATCTATAGCAAGACGACTCGGCATCGAACTTGATCACCAAACACTGCTCCCGCTCATAGAGGAGTTTAACGTCAAGAGCGAGGGTGAACTGTTTAATCTGGCAGTTTATGTTGCGGAGAACATACATCCCAAGGCTGTTGATGCCTACTATATAGCGACCGCCATACTTACAGGTAGCATTCTTATGTCAAACGATAGGATCATGGTTCAAAACAGTAGGAGAGCTGGCATCAATGCCTTCTATCTACTTATGGAGGTTGAAGAACTGAAACAATTTCTAAACCATAGATAGCTTTTCAATCTCTTCTTCCAGCCTCTTCAGCTTCCCCTTGAACCTTCTGACCTGTGCGTTCGCCAAGTTTACGATCCTCTCAATGTATGCTTCATCAACCCAGAGTTCCCCGCTCTCGCCGAGCGGAACGTCCATCCTCTCGGTCGAGCGTATCTCCACGAGAAGCTTCTTGTGGCTCACGCTCTTTATGTTGGAGTACTTAAATCCAAGACCTATCGTGAGGTTTAGCAACTTTATAGCATCTTCAAGCGTCCTCGCGGCAACGTGGAGGATAGGACTCCTGACAAGGAACCAGAGCTGGCCTGAGCGGTGCTTTCCAACCGCCTCAAGGATTTCCTCAACGTCAACCTCCCTGTGCCACTTGCCGAGCCAGAGGGAATTCACCTTGTCGCCAAAATAGGGCATCTCCATGACTGAAATCCTCCCCGAGCAGGAGGAGGTCGTGAAGTAGTTTGGGAGGGCGTTTATCTTCTCCAGGAGCGGGATTATGTCGTGATCGACCTTGTCCTCTTCGAGCGCCTTCCTCAGGCCCCCCATAGCCTTCTCCTTCCCCTCGTCGAAGTTCTTAGTGTAGAGGAACATCCAATTCACCTCATCTGCTTTTAGCATTACTTTTCTAAGAGAATGAGCTTCAGATTTGAGACCTCCGCTATCGCTATAGGATCTTCTCGATTTCCGCAGGTATTTCAACGCTCTCCTCTGTTTCAGAGATTCCAATGAGCTCCCTCAGCTCATCTACACTTACCTTCTCAGGTGAGCTTTCCAAGAGTGCCCACAGGAAAGCCTCCCGGAATTTCTTCTCATCGACCCAATCGGGCACAGAGACTGTGATCACTTTCCCCATAATAATCCCCTGTGACATTATAGCTTTCAGTTCATTTTAACATTTTTCGTCACTATTCTCAGAAAAGTCAATGGGCAAATGAGTCCAGCCAACCTTTTAAAAGGGTTTTCGGAGGAGAGGACGGTGAGAAAATGGGTATAAAGATGAGATGGGAAGACTTCGCGAGGAGCATGGGGGTTGAGCCCCAGATACTGGAAAACAAAGAGGCGAGAGTCCTTAAGGAGTTTGTTATGGAGCTGAAGTTTCCAACTCACTGTCAGGGCTGCCAGGGACTTGATCCGAGCAATCCAAATCCGGTTCACCACCCGAGCTACGAGCTAACTCCAGCCTGCAACCACGACTGCATCTTCTGCTACTCCAATGTAGCGGTGAAGCTTGGGAAGGCGCCAAAGCCCGGCTACTACGGCTGGGAAAACCCCTACGCGATAACCGTCTCCCAGTACGGGGAGCCGCTGATAAGCCCGCGCATAGTCGAGGTTAACAGAATGCTCCGCGAGAGGTTTCCGAATGCGAGGTTAGACCTCCAGACCAACGGCTCCCTCCTGACCAAGGAGCTCTGGGAGAAGCTCGACTTTGACCTCGTGATGATAAGCCTCGACGCCGCGAGCAGGGAGAAGCACCTCAAAATCACCAAAGCGGACACATTTGAAAACGTCATCAACGCTCTCAGGATAGTTGGGAGAGACAAGTCAGTCCGCTCAGTTGTAAGGACTATCTTCATGCCAGGTATAAACGACGAAGACATACCAAAAATAGCAGAACTTGCCGCCTCCATTGGGATAGACGAGATGATGCTCCAGCCTCTGACTATCCACGAACTGAACGTTGAGCGGCTGAAGAAAGCCGGTCTCGACTTTGAGAGAGCCGAGAGCATCAGGGAGTTCCTAAAAGCAGCTATGGAGGCCAAAAGGTACATAGACGTGAGAATAAGCGGCTGCCAGCTGGCTGTTTACAGGACGATGGATCCGATAACTCTCTTCAGCGCGAAGAGGGTTGCAAGGGAAGTCGCACCTGTCGTTAAAAGGGAAGCCACGGACCTCTAAAAACCTCGTTTTGATTCAGTTTTTTCTCTCCTCCCCGCCAATCGTGATAACCCTGTTAGTTGTAGACTTCCATGGTCTTTGATTTCTCTGATGTTCGTATCTCCCCTCCAGAAAAAGCATCGCTAATAAAACTCACGATTAACTGACGATAAAATCAACCACAATATCACTAATTAAAACATGAAATAGAAATACTTAAAAGCAGTCAGATAGTATACATTCTGGTGTTCCCTGTGGGGGCCGCCACGAGAATACTGAAAGAGTTGGCGGTTGTAACCATCGCCCTGGTGATAACCGGAGTGCTGATAGCCCAGGCAGAGCATCGAATTTATGGTGCCGAGGGTTTATACGGGCAATACAACGTCCAGCGGGGAAATGAAACTTCAAGCCGGACGAGTTTCCTGGGGCTAAAGGAGAGCCTACACTCATTAGAGGACTACCTCAACTACTCAATTGCCGTCTTCAAAAACGAAAAAGGAAAACAGATAGAGAAGAAAACCGAGAACGGAGTATACAGATTTTACATACCATCCCCCAGGGAGAAGTTCATGCACATGTACGGCACGACCCCCCAGCACGCCATTCTGCTTACATTCACTGTCCTCTCACTCAGCATGGTTCTGATTTTCCTGGCGGGACTTTACTGGGGTGTCCATGCAGGATACAAGAGGGGGTGGAGCGACAGGATACTGTCAGCGCTGGCCCCCGTCTTCTCTGGAATCCCCGGATGGTTCTGGGCAATCCTTCTGATGTGGCTGCTCTGGTGGAGGCTCGACCTTTCGACCATAAACTACATCGACTACATAAAACACGCTCAGGGCATGAAGAGGCTGGGCATAACAACGTATCTGAACGCCCTCCTTCTCCCGGTTGCAACATTAACGCTCTCAAACATCGTCGTCTACGCGTTCAACGTCAGGAACCTGATAGTCAGGGAGAGCGGCTCGGAGCACGTCCTGGTCGACATCCTGAAGGGTCTTCCCGAAAGGAGGATAATGAAAAAGCTGCTTAGAACCGTCCTCCCCTCGTTCCTGACGTTCACAAGCTACAACTTCCTCGGCCTCATGATAAACGCCATGGCCGTGGAGTACCTCTTCAGCGTGCCGGGTATAGGCTATGTCTTCGCCAGATCAGTGAAAACGGTGTACTTCTTCACCCCAACTGGGGCCATGCACAGGTATATATTCTTCAATGGAAAGGGGCTTTTCTTCGTTGCCTTGGTTATGGGGTTGTTCTACTTCCTCAACTCGGCCCTGATGGAGGTTCTGTACCTGAGGCTCGATCCGAGGGTGAGACACGATGTTGGGGAGGGGTAAAGGGAGAACCGCGGCGATCCTCATAGTCCTAGCATTCGTGGTGTTCTCAATAGTGGGGCCGTACACAGTGAATCAGGAGAAGATAAAGAACTGGGACAACGAGACTTACTGGTCGATAAACCCAAGGGGCGTTCCCCCCGACTGGTACGGCTGGATTATGAACCTCCCACCCACGGAATGGCTCAAGGGGGACTTTGAAAACGGCAGCTACGTTTTTACCTACGACTTCCACTATTCAGCGTCACCGCAGGAGATACTCATTCTAAGTAACTCGACGTCGAGTTTGAGGGTTGACATCATCGGCCCGGATGGAAGGAGATACACGGTATGGAACGGCCCGGTTTATGGAATCGCCAGGCCCTCAAGGCTCCCTCAAACTTTCTCAAGGATAGCAAAGGAAAAGTGCGGAATAACCGTCAGTGAAGGGGACATCCTCTTCAGAAACGCCTACAACATAATATTCTCAAAGCCAAACGGGGATTGCTACGACCACCCTGATTTCCTTAAGGGAACCTACAGGATAACAGTGAGCGGAAACCCACCCCTAACCAAACGGGATGGAGTGAGAATAAGGGTAATCGGGAGAACGTACGGGAACCTCGGGACGGACACCCTGGGAAGGGACGTTTGGGCGGGCTTTGCGTGGGGAGCGAGGGACACCATAGCCACTGCAATCCTTGGGGCGGCGATATTGACCATGCTGGGCCTCTTTCTAGGGGCTGGCAGCGCCATGTCTGGCTGGATGGGGAATCTGGCCGATTTCATCTCAAAACTGGTAACCGTCACGCCAACCCTCCCGGCGGCCGTTGCTTTGGTCATAATAGCCTCAAGGATAACCCCCAACTACACCATGAGGATAAGCTCACTGAACATGGCGCTCATCCTGGGGATTCTCCTCATGGGGAACACATCGCGGAACATACGCTCAATAGTCGAAGAAGAGCTCAGGAAAGAGTACGTGGAGTCTGCCAGAGCCCTGGGCGGGAACTCCCTCTGGATTCTGAGAAAGCACGTCTCCAGGGTTCTCCTGCCCTACACTGCTTATCAGTTCTCACTCGCGGTGCCAGGGATGATAGCGTTCATGACGCTCATGGGATTCTTCAATGTGGTTCCTGGACTCAACTGGGGGGCCCTGATGAGCCAGACCCTCAGAACCTACGGAAAGTTCACCATGGCATGGTGGCAGGTCGTTCCCGTTGGGACTGCCATAGGCCTCATCGCCCTGGGTTTCGTCTGGCTCACGAAGGAAATTGAATACGAGTTCCTGAGAAAATAGCACAAAGTCGAAAACTAATTAAGTCCATTGTCCGAGAATTTTCTGATGAAAGCCATGTTAAGCAAAATAATCGGAATCATCCTCCTGTTAGCGTTCATCTCGATACAGACTGGACTTATGATGGTTAGGTTCTTCAGAAAAGGCATGACGACAGTACTGGGAAGGGTCATCCCCGCAGACATCCCCGAAAACGAGAAGAAAAGCTGGGAAATCATTTACACCATCGTGTGGCTGGTCATCGGACTTTGGGCCCTCTGGGAACTAAAAGACAAGACCATCCTAGGGGCGTTCTTCGGGTTCTTTGCCTTTCGGGGCGGGGCCAACGTGGGGAAACTCGTTATCTACTCCCGTCACGATGCCAAACTCGTTGAAAGACTAGGAAGCGGAAGGGTTTTGGAAATGATCTCCACCGTCACGAAACTGTCGCTCCTCCTTGAGAGCCTGTTTCTGGCCGCGCTGGCCTTCTCCTACAAGGCACTATCTGTGACTTTGAAGGGCGGCGGAACGGCCGGCCGGTTCCTTTTACTCCTTTGGCTTGGCGGATTTATCTTTGGGACCCTCTTCGGCCTGTTTATCGCAAGGAACAACCGCGGAATACTCCTGAAGGACAGCCTCTCCACGCTGGCGTTCTTCACGATGAGGAAAGTCTCGGTAAAAACCTCATCGGCATCTGAAAAGCTCAAAGACAACGTTTTAAAGCGCCTTCCCAAGTGACTCCATGCTCAAGTGTTCACTGTGTATTCACGACGAGAGAACGGCTAAGATAGACATCATAGACGGAAAACCAGTATGCAGGGAGTGCCAGCTCTACCTGAAGCACCCCTTCGATAGGGGGAAAATAAGAAGGGAACTCGATGAACTCATGGAAAACGTAGACAGGGCAGTTCTAGCATACTCCGGAGGAAAAGACAGCGTGGTGGCACTTTATTTGGCAAAAGAGGTCTACAAGGTTCCGGAACTGGAGGCCGTTATGATAGACCACGGTCTCATGGCAGAAGAGGCCATAGAGAACGCGGAGAGGATAGCAGAATACCTGGGAGTACCGTTCAAAGTTCTCCGTTACGATTACTCCGACATCTTCAGAGAAGCCCTCCTAAAGGCCCAAAGCCCATGCAGGGCATGCTCCAGAAGAACCATAGAGAAGCTGAGGAAGTACGCACTAAGAAACGGCTATAGGTACATAATCACGGGACACGAGCTTCCATTCGGCCACCATCCGTACAGGCTCATGAAAGGTGGAATAACGCAGATAAGGCTCCTCTCGCTGATGCCCGAGAAGGAGCGGTTTGAAATCCTGAAAAAACTCCCCTTCGAGTTCCCGGAGCTTCCGGGCTACACCACGAACTGCCTCATCCTCGGGCCGGCCCTGCAGAGGTACTGGGAAGTCCACGGGCACAGCTTCGAGCACAGGCGGATAGCGGCACTGGTGAGGTACGGACTGATGGAAAGAGAGAAGGCCGAGAGGGAAGTCCAAAGACCGGAGGTTCCAGGGGAACAGTGGGAGTTCGTACTGAGAAAACTCAAACTCGAAGGGGTGAGAATTGAAAAGGGGAGAGTCCGTATCAGTCCGCAGATAACGCCTTCTTCAGCTCGACAAGGGCAACCCTAAGAACTTCTTCCGGTTTTTTCTTAAACCCTCCCCCCTTGGCGAGGTTGTCGCTTCCTCCCCCACCTCCACCCGTTTTTTCGAGAACCCCCCTCATGAGCTCCCGCATCGATATCCTAACCCCCTCGTTCCTCGCGAAGACGGCGTAGTTCTCTCCTGCTAGGAGGACGACCGTATCAGGGTTTTTGTCGGCGAGGTATATGGCGAAGGCAGAGGCGTCCTTCATTGGGGAGTCTTCGACGTGGGTAACAACCCTGAGCCCGTTTATTACTTCCGCCTTCTCCCAGAGGTACCTGCCTTTCCATTCCCAGAGGGTCTCTCTGAGTTCGTCTTTCTCCATTTCTAGCCGGTTGATGACGTCTTGCAGTTTTTTAACCCTTTCAACGAGCGGAGGGTTCTTGTTCGGCATCTCATCGAGTGAAGCCCAGTAGTCGGAGAGGAGGTCGTTAAGTGCTTTCAACGCCCGGTTTCCAGCGACGAACTCTATCCTCCAGAGCTTCCTGCTCTTCCGATAGAACCTGAGTATCTTGAGGAAGCCGATCTCGCGAGTGCTCTTCACGTGAGTTCCGCCGCAAGGGGTTACATCGACAGTTCCAATCCGTACGATCCTAATGGGGGGCTTTACCTTTTCAGAGACGTTCTTCCTAAGGATTTCCTTCAGCTCATCCGAAAGTTCATGATATACCTCAATCTCCACGGGCAGGTCTCCCCAGATGACCTCGTTGGTTTTCCGCTCTATCTCGTTTATCATCTCCCAGCTCAGCTCGCCGGGATAATCTATCTCAATCTTGTTGTAATCCTCAAAAATCTGAAAGCCAGTTGTCTCAGCCCCATAAAGGCCTTTAATTATCGCGGAGAGGATGTGCTGGCCGGTGTGCTGACGCATGTTCTCATATCTCCACTCCCAGTCGAGGATTAGCCTGACTTCTTCTCCAACCTCTGGAGTTCTTCCTTCAAGTTTCCCCTCGTGCCAGATTTCGTCTTTTCCATTGACCTTTTCGACGAGAAACCTGAAGCCATCACCCTCAATGATTCCCCTGTCCGAAGGCTGGCCACCCCCTTCTGGATAAAATATCGTCCGGTCGAGGAGAAGGGCCAACTTTCCTTTGTCCGGGGATACTACTCTGACTATTTTTGCGGTTGCCTCTTGTAAGTAAGGATCCTGATAGAACAGCTTCCCAGTCATAAAATCACCGAGTAAAAATAAGACCGGAGAGATAAAAGGGTTGCTATGGAGTCATGCCTCCTCGGCCTGTGCCCTTGCTTCAATGAGGGCCTTGACCCTCTTGAGCCTGAAGAAGTTCTCGCGCTCCATCTCATCGAGTCTCTGCTTGATGAACTTCACAGTTGCCTCCATACGCGGGATGATGATGTATTCCAGTGCGTTAACGCGCCTCTTCGTGACCTCTATCTCTTTGGCGAGCCTCTTGAGGGTCTCCTCCACCTCCGCCAGGCGGACGGCCAGATCAAGGACTTCCTCGAACTTCTCGGCCACGAGGTCGACCTCAGGCCCGGTGGACACCAGAGCGTAGCCCCTCTCCCCGGCACTCCTCTTGAAGGACTCAGCCTCGATGAGCGGAACCGGAACGCCCATAACGTTCCTCTGCTTTATCTCGACCTCATTATTGGGGTTGACACCGATGGAGGCTTCCCTGAGGGGAAGGGTTCCCGTCTTAAGCTGGGCCTTGAGGAGGACGTCAAAGGCGGCCTCCATCTTTTTGTTGAGTTCCCCCCTAAGCTGGAGAGCCTCGTCGTAGATTGTGAAGAACTCCATGACGAGGGCGTCCTGCTTGTCCTTAAGGAGCTTGTGGCCCTTCTTGGCCAACGTGATGCGTCTCTTAAGGTTAAGGAGCTCCATCCTAGTGGGCTTCACGTTGAGCAGCTCTGCCATCTCAACCACCTAAAATTTTGAGGGGAGCTTCACCCGCCCCTCTTCCTATACTTCGGGTGGTACTTGAGGATGTACTCCTTCCTGACACGCTTGAGCTCGCTCTCCGGAAGCTCAGCGAGAAGCTCCCAGCCAAGGTCGAGGGTCTCTTCGATGCTCCTGTCCTCGTCATACCTCTGGGCGACGAACTCCCTCTCGAACCTGTCGGCGAACTTGAGGTACTTCCTGTCAGTCTCACTCAAAGCCTCCTCACCGACAACGGCGACGAGGTCCCTGAGCGACCTTCCTTCTGCGTAGGCGGCATAGAGCTGCTGGCTGACCTGCGGGTGGTCGTCCCTCGTCCTGCCCTTACCGATACCGTCCTTCATCAGACGGCTAAGGGACGGGAGAACGTCGATGGGCGGGTAGATACCCTTCCTGTGGAGCTCCCTGCTGAGGACTATCTGCCCCTCGGTGATGTAACCGGTAAGGTCTGGAATCGGGTGGGTGATATCGTCATCCGGCATCGTGAGGATGGGCATCTGCGTGATGGAACCATTCCTGCCCCTAACCCTACCAGCACGCTCGTAAATTGTAGCCAGATCAGTGTAGAGGTAACCTGGATAACCGCGCCTTCCTGGAACCTCTTCTCTTGCTGCTGAAATTTCCCTCAAAGCCTCACAGTAGTTTGTCATATCCGTGAGGATGACAAGAACCTGCATGTCGTAGTCGAAGGCGAGGTACTCCGCAACTGTGAGGGCCATACGCGGGGTAATGATACGCTCGATGGCTGGGTCGTCGGCAAGATTGAGGAACAGAACGGCCCTCTCTATTGCACCAGTCTCCTCGAAGCTATTCTTGAAGAAGTTGGCCTCTTCGTAGGTGATACCCATAGCGGCGAAGACGACAGCGAACTGCTCCTCCTCACCGAGGACCTTCGCCTGCCTTGCAATCTGGGCCGCGAGCATGTTGTGCGGTAATCCAGAACCGCTGAATATCGGGAGCTTCTGGCCCCTAACAAGGGTGTTCATGCCGTCTATTGCAGAGACACCCGTCTGGATGAAGTCCCTTGGATAAGCACGGGCGACAGGGTTGAGCGGCGCACCGTGGACGTCTCTCCTGTCCTCGGGGATGATCTCAGGGCCCCCATCGATCGGCTTACCTATACCGTTGAAGACCCTCCCGAGCATGTCCATTGAAACCGGGACCTTGAGGGTCTCGCCGGTGAAGCGAACGCTCGTGCTCTTGACGTCCAAGTCACGGGTGCCCTCAAAGACCTGGACGATAGCCATGTCCTCCCTAGCCTCAAGAACCTGCCCCTTCCTCTTCTCTCCGCTTCCGGTTTCTATCTCAACGACCTCACCGTAGGCAACTCCCTTAACGCCCTGGACGATCATGAGCGGCCCGTAAATCTTGCTAACGGTTGAGTACTCCATTCCTGGCATGATAATCACGCTCCATACTTCTTGATGAGCTCATCAAACTGCTGGTTCGTCTCGTCGATGAGGGCCCTAACCTTCTCAAGTTCGGGCTCAAACTTCATACGGCCTATCTTCTCCCTCACGGGGAGCTTCGCTATCTCCTCAACTGGTATTCCCCTCTCTACCGCGTCCATGGTTCTGCTGTAGAAGTTGAGTATAACGCGCATCATGGTAACCTGCTTCTTCGGCGGGCAGTAGGTATCGACCTCGTCGAACGCGTCCTGCTGGAGGTAGTCCTCACGAAGCATCCTGGTGACGATGAGCACCGCCTTCTCCTTGTCCGGGAGGGCGTCCGGACCGACGATCCTGACTATCTCCTGGAGCTCGGCCTCCTTCTGGAGGAGGGCCATTGCCTGGTCGCGCATCTCCCTCCACTCTGGGTCAACGTTCTTGTGCCACCAGTCCTGGATTGAGTCAACGTAGAGCGAGTAGCTCCTCAACCAGTTAATGGCCGGGAAGTGCCTCCTCCTGGCAAGATCCGCATCCAGTGCCCAGAAGACCTTAACGACACGGAGGGTGTTCTGGACGACCGGCTCGCTGAAGTCACCACCGGGCGGTGAAACAGCACCGATGACCGAGACACTACCGACCCTCTCCTCGCCCCCGAGGGCAATAACACGGCCGGCACGCTCGTAGAACTCGGCTATCTTGCTTGCGAGGTAGGCCGGGTAGCCTTCCTCACCGGGCATCTCCTCAAGACGGCCCGAGATCTCACGGAGGGCCTCGGCCCACCTCGAAGTGGAGTCAGCCATTAGGGCCACGTCGTAGCCCATGTCCCTGAAGTACTCGGCGATGGTGATTCCGGTGTATATTGAGGCCTCACGGGCAGCGACGGGCATGTTCGAGGTGTTGGCTATCAAAACGGTTCTCTCCATGAGCGGCTTTCCGGTCTTCGGATCCTTGAGCTTCGGGAACTCCTCAAGGACATCGGTCATCTCGTTACCGCGCTCACCGCAACCGATGTAAACGACCACCTGCGCGTCGCTCCACTTTGCGAGCTGGTGCTGGGTAACGGTCTTACCCGAACCGAACGGCCCAGGAATGGCCGCGGTTCCACCCTTGGCCTGACTGAAGAAGGTGTCTATAGTTCTCTGACCGGTCAGGAGCGGGACCTCCGGCGGGAGCTTCTGCTTGTAGGGCCTCTTGAGACGGACGGGCCAGCGGTGGTACATTTTAAGCTCTTCAACACTCCCGTCCGGCTTCTTGACCTTGGCTATGGCCTCCTCGATGGGGTAATCCCCTTCCTCGGCGATCTCGATGACCTCCCCCTCAACCCAGGGTGGAACGAGGATCTTGTGCTCAATGATGCTGGTCTCTGGGACGACACCCAGGATGTCTCCACCGACGACCTTGTCGCCAACCTTGACCTTTGGAGTGAAGTGCCACTTCTTGTCCCTTGGAAGGGCCGGGGCCGTAAGACCCCTGGCTATGAAGTCACCGCTGAGGCTCCGGAGGGTTTCGAGCGGCCTCTGAATACCGTCGTACATGGCCGTTAGCAACCCCGGACCGAGCTCAACGCTGAGCGATGCACCCGTTCCAACGACAGGTTCTCCGGGCTTTATACCCGCGGTTTCCTCGTAGACCTGGATGACTGCCCTGTCCCCTTCAAGGCGAATGATTTCCCCTATGAGTCCCATTTCTCCGACACGGACGACCTCGTACATCTTGGAACCTTTCATCTCGTCTGCAACGACGAGGGGTCCCGTAACACGGATTATCTTTCCCATCTTACCTCACCTCTTAAGCTCAACACCAATGGCCCTTCTGACTATCTCCCTAAGCTGGGCCTCTCCAAACTTCGAACCGGACTTGTCCGGCACCTGAAGGATGATCGGAAACTTTACCTCCGGAATCTCGACCTTCTGGGCGAGCCCCTCCGTTATCAGGATTATCCCTATATCCTCGCGCTCTATAAGCTCCCTGAGCTTGTTCTTCGCCCTCTCATACTCCAGGGGCGTGGCCCTGAAGGAATAAACCTCATGGGCCCCGGCGAGTTTGAAGCCGAGGGCCGTGTCCGGATCACCCACGACCGCTATCTTCATGCCAACTCCTCCCCTCCGAGTGTGACTTTGATCCTCTCGGGCTCAACGCCATCCGCTATCATCTTCGTTAGGGCCTTGAGCTTCTGAACCTCGCGCTCCTTCTCCAGGACGTATGCTAAGGGTGTCGCAACGCTGAGTGGGTAGAATCTTGTGAGCTCCTTCATCCTGTCGATGGCGTGCTTCCGGAGGACACTCTCAAGAACGCTCAGGTCGCTCTCTATCTTGTCCCTGACGTCCCTGATGATCCTCCCGTACTTGGTGGAGTCAAGCTCAGCTAGGGCCATTCCCATATCGTCGACGTTGAGCATGGCGTCGAGCTTTATGCTGCCACCGGGAATGATGTTCTTTCTAGCTTCTTCCGCAGGAAGCCCTGCCTTCTTGGCCCTGAGGACGGTCACTATGTTCCTCATGTCTATCAGGAGCCTAACAAACTCAGTGAGAACCTCCTTCTCCTCGTCCTTCCTGGACTGGGCATACTCAAGGAGCTCCGAGTAATAGTTCCTGTAAACGGCGGTCTCAAACTCGCTGAGGCTTATTTCGCCGAGGAGAAGGCGTTGGTAGGGCTCCTCGTAGGGAGTCCCCTCAAGTATAACCAGTATCTCCTCGGGGCTCTTGGCGTCTGCAATGGCCTTTACCTTTGGAACCATCGTCCCTATGTCCATGATGTAGTCAACGGCGGTCTCACCGCGCATCTTGGCCTTGACGACGTTGGCGACGTTCCTGACGTCCCATCCTTTCAGCATGAGCCTGAAGAAACCTCCCACCCTGTCCGGGAGAATGTCTTCGAGCAGAGTGTAGGTCGAAGCCAGGGCCCTCTCAAAGGCCCTCTCTATCTCAACGGGGTCGTCCGCCTGGACGGACGCGAGGTGGGTCTTGTAGTCGGTGTCCTCAAGGTTAACAATGAAGTTCTGAAGGGTCCTGCTCTCCGCCAGCTCGTTGAAGCGCTGTTCACCGAGGAGCTTTGCCTCCATGGCGTTAAGTCGGGCGTTCGGGTAGGCGTAGGGGGTGTACTTCCATAGTATCTTGTAGGTCTTCCAGCCGAGCCAGGTGAAGACCAGGCCGAGCGTTGTGTCCAAGATTCCCTCTATTGCCGTTATCCCCATTGGCCTCACCCGAAGAGAGCTCTGGCTATCCCTGCCCTGAGCTCGTTCTCCATTCTCCCAATCCTTGCCTCGAACGTGTTGTCAACGCGAACCGTGCCATCAGGGTCTCCCACAACAACGCCACCGATGGTGTCTATGGTTTCTCCAATGGAAACCTTCGCCCCCACCTTATCGGAGAACTCATCGAGCCGTGAACCGATAAGATTCAGAGTCCTCTCGTTAGAACTGACGACTACTTTATCCATGCCAAGCTCTTCCACTGCCTCCTTGGTGAGGGACACAAGGATTTCGAAGTAGTCCTCATCGGGAAGGCTTGAGAGTCTGGCCCTCAGTTCCTGGAGAACCTCCTTTATAAGGCTCTCCTGGACTTCGAGCTTCTTCTTCCTAACCTCAAGCCGGGCGTTGGCTATTACCCTCTGCTTCTCTATCTCCGCCTGGGTTGAGGCCTTTCGGAGTATCCAGTCGGCCTGGGACTCGGCCCTCTTCCTAGCCTCGTCCTTGATCTTCTCGGCTTCCTCCTTGGCCTCGTTGAGTATGTACTGAACCTTCTGCTCGGCCTCCCTGTATATCTCCTGGATGATCTCCTCTGCACCCGTCATTATCAATCCTCCTTGGCTGTAAAGTAAAAAGTGGGGAGCTCAGCCGCCGAGGCCAACTCCAGTGGCTATCATGATGAGCGCACCGACGAGACCAAAGATGGCCATTGTCTCAGCCATAGCGGCGAAGATGATACCCTGGGTGAAGGTCTTCGGGTTCTTGGCAACGGCACCAATGCTGGCTCCAGCGATTATACCCTGGGGGATTGCCGAGAAGCCAGTAAGGCCAACGGTAAGGCCTGCACCAAAGAGGATGGCGCTCTTGACGAGATTGTCTGGTGTATTGGCTGTGAACCTGAAGCCACCGCCTATGATACCAGCGCTGAGCAGGATGAGGAACAGCGTAATCAGGCCGTAGATACTCTGGGTCATTGGGAGACCCTCAAGTATCAGGGCGTTCTTGAAGTTCTTCTCATCCTCTGCAACCGCTCCTGCAGCCGCTGCACCCGCTACACCAACGCCGAAAGCCGAGGCCGCTCCTGCGAGACCGGCGGCCAGTGCCGCTCCAAGGGATACGTAAACTATCGGATCCATTCTCCATACACCTCCATTTTTCATGTTTTCATACGTTTTCAGACTTAGCTTCAACCTTAACCTCCGACACTTCCCTCCTAGCCCTGAAGGGCTCGAAGGGCCTGCCCTCACCGGAGTAGAAGGTGCCGAAGAACTCAACGTACTGAAGACGGAGAGAGTGAACGAACGCTCCAAGAGCGTTTATGGCCGTTGAAAACAGCTGGCCGCCAAAGAACAAAATAACACCAACTATAGGACCTATATAAAGGAACTTGATTCCCCATATCATCTGAACCAGGACGTTAACTACCATCGCTATTCCACTGGTTGCCAGTGCAAGGGCCATAAGCCTTGCGTAGCTGAGCCAGGTTCCCACGAAGCCGAAGAAGTCCGAGATTATCAGGAGTGCGGCAAGACCGCCATTGTTGACTACCTCCCCAATGGCGAAGAGCACCAAACCAACGCCGAACAGCGCCTCCGCCGAGCTCTTGAAAGCCGGAACGTTGCCCCCAACTGCGAACAGGGTTATTGCTATGATTACGAGCATCCACGATAGCTGGTCGAAGAGTGCCCCCTTCTTATCACCGTTCTTCCACTTGACTATGAAGCCAAGAGTGTACCCAACGAAGAGGTGGGCTAGGCCTATGGCAAGTGCCAGTATGAGGACGAACATTGGATCCCTGAGGGTATCTGTTATGCGCCACATTGCGAAGTTCGGGTTCCCGGTTAGGTATGCACCAACGACGTCCAGGGCGTTGCCGAAGTAGCTGCCGAAGAGCGCACCCATACCCATTGTGAAGAACGAGCTCCAGAGGAGCGTGTAGGAGAACTTGTAGGTACCGTCGTCGAACTTCTTATGTCCCTTGACGAGTAAGGCCGCGATTATTCCCACTATGAGACCGTAGAAGAAATCCGTGAGCATGAACCCAAAGAAGAACGAGTACGTGAAAGCTATTATCGGCGTCGGGTCTATCTCGTTGTACTTTGGAACGCCGTACATCTCCGTCAGCATTTCAAAGGGTCTGGCCCATCTTGGATTGTTGAGCTTTATGGGTATCTCGTCGAGCTCTTCTTCGGATGGCTCCCTGAAGTTGATGTAAGTCTTTCCCTCAGTTACCTGGAGTACGCCCTCTTTGATCTTCTCGGCATTATCCTTCGGAACCCACCCTGTAAGACCAAAAGTCATGTTGGTCCTGGCGAGCAGTCCGAGGGCGTTGGCCTTGTTTCTCTCGTTCTCCATGAGCTCAAGATAAAAGAGCACGTCATCGTAGTATCTCTCCGCAAGTCTGGCGGCGTCTTTCCCGGCTTCCTCAAGCTCCCTCTCCTTCTTCCCAAGCCTTGCCTTGTAGTCCCTCACTGCCTCGGCTGGGGTACCCTCCCCAGGCGGAACTTCGAGTTTCTCAAATGAGTACTTGGCGAGGATGGGGTTTATCTTGTCGTAGTCCTTTGAAAGGAACGCCAGTATGAGGAGAACACCATCTCCGCGCTCCCTGCTGGAGATGACTATCCTCCCATCGACCGCTTTCTCAAGCTCTTCCTTTAAAGTTGCAAAGCGAGCTTTTTCGACCGTGCCAACCACGACCTGCGTGAGGCCCTCGTGACGGAGGTAAGAAACGTCAAGCTTAACGTCAGAGAAAGTCTCAAGGGTTTTTATGTCTGCCTTGATTTTCTCCATCTCAGTATTTATCGAGTTTATCCTACCCTCAACGTCCCTGATGAGGGGCTCAACCTCTGAAAGGAACCCCTCGGTGTCGTTGATAAGCTTCTCGATTCCCTCGTAGCGGTACTCGCGCTTCTTGGGCTCCGGAGGGGATATGAAGTCCATTATGCCCCCCTTCTTCTGTGGCAGGTGGGAGCGCAGAAAGTCGGCCATTCTGGAGATGGTTATGCTATACGAGGCTGTTTTGCGGTAGAACTCGTTGGGAGCGTCCCTCTGAACGTCCTTGACGTCCGTCTCCCTTACCTCGACTACCCCAGCCTCGTGAAGATAAGTCAGCAGTCTGTCCCTGTAGCGCTCAAGGCTCACTACCTCGACTTTAAGCATCGGAGTAGGCTTGAACATAGTCAGCTCCCTCTCACGAGCTCTAAAGCAACCGAAACGGCGTTTTCAAAGTTCTGAGTGGCCTTAACCTTCATGTCCTCGATTTCCTTCTCACCGTTCTCGAGGATGACCTTTGCCTCGGCCTCGCCCTCTGCTCTGGCCTTCCCAATGATCTCCTCAGCCCTCTTACGGGCATCCTCAAGAATGCTTTCCTCAATGGCCTTGGCAGAGGATTTGGCCTCTTCAACTATAACCTTTGCCTCTTCCTTGGCTTTCTCAATACGCGCCTCTGCCTCCTTTTCGGCATCGACAATGCGCTTGATGACCTCTTCCATGATCGGCCCCCCGTGACATTGAAAATAGCTTCACCCACTTTGGCTAACCTAATAGCCTTAAATAATTTGTGGTGCCCAAGGACCACATGAAGTATGTTTGGAAAAAACTAAGACTCATTTGAAAATCGCAAAATAGATAAACGAGCGTCCCCAACACTGAGAGGTGAGAGAACATGAGACTGGACGTCATAGGGATTGGAAACCTCAACTACGATATAATAATGCTAGTTGATCACTTCCCAGAATTCCACGAGAAGGTAAACGCTCAAAAGGCAGTCTTCGGACTAGGTGGAGCCGCAGGAAACACTATCACCTGGCTCGCCCACATGGGGCTCAAAACCGGCTTTATAGGGGCAGTGGGGAGAGACGAGATAGGGGAGGCTCACGTAAAATATTTTGAAAGGATAAGGGTCGACACATCAGGCATAAGGGTCGTCGATGAACCCTCTGGGGTGGCCGTTGCAATAATTCACGGCGAGGACAAGAGGATAGTGAAGTATCCAGGTGCCAACAGGTTCAAGGTTCTTGATAGGGACTACATGGGCAGGGCCAGGCTTATACACCTCTCCTCCAACCCGACGGAGACAATAAGGGAAGCAGTTTCGATAGCCAAGGAGAAGGGGGTAATAGTCTCAGTGGACATCGGAGAGGCCGAGCTCCCAAAGGACGTGGAGGCGCGGATAGACTACCTCATGATGAACGAGGACGAGTACAGGAGAAAGTACGGCTCGCTCGATTTAAGCCTCTCAACTGCGAGAAACCTTGTAGTAACCCTGAACGGTGGTGGGGCCCTCATAAGGGACGAAAATGGAAATACTGAGGAAATAAGGGGGCTGAGTGCGGAAGTGGTGGACTCAACGGGTGCAGGGGATTCCTTCGCCGCTGGGGTAATCTACGGAGTCTTGAACGGCTGGTCCCTTGAAAATTCGGCAAAGCTGGGGATGCTCCTCGCTTATCTGACGGTCCAAAAAGTAGGTGCAAGGAGCGCAGTAGTACCCCTGGAAAAGATCATCGAGGAGAGCAAGAGGCTCGGTTTAGAACTTCCATTCAGTAGAAGGAGGTAATCTTTTTAGACCAATTTTCCCATACTTGTGGGCTTTAACTTCATATCCCTTTGTATCCCTGAAAACACATGGCATTAAAGACTTTCAGGGGAATCCTTAAAAATTCAATGCAAAAAAACATTCGAGGGACTGAAAGTCATTAGGCGCGGAGGTGAAGCTGTTGGAAACCATCATCGATAACTTCAAACCCAAGATCACCCGCCCGTTTAAAAGGAAGAACGAGTACTGGATAAAGCTGTTTCTGCCGGACGGGGAAGAGTACGTAATGAAGTTCAAGACCCCCCTCGAGGCGGAGGACGCGATATACGGCATGCTGGACGACCTTCAGGTCTACGGAGGGAAGGTCAAGCTCAAGCTCAGGGAAGGAAACGTGATAGAAGAGATAGAGGTTCTAGAGCTTTATAAGCCCTCAGCAAAGGAGCTCGTTGAGGAGTACTTCGGGGGCTAATCACCTTATTTTCTCCACAACATCCTCAGCTTCCCTCATAACTTTCTCCTCGTTGAGGGTCAGCACTTCCCCGTCGAGCATCAAGATTTTTCCGTCCACTATCGTCGTTTCCACATCGTTCCCGTTGGCCGAGTATACCAGATGGCTTATCACATCGTTGATGGGCCTGAGATGCGGCCTGTTGAAGTTGATCACCGCGATATCCGCTAGGTAGCCCTCCTTAATGACGCCCGCGTTGAGTCTGAGCGCTTTGGCACCATTCTGCGTGGCCATCTTGAAGACGGTCCTGGCGTCCGCTATAACAGGGTCGAGGTTGTGAACTTTGTGGAGTAGAGCAGCGAGCTTCATCTCCTCCAGCATATCAAGGTTGTTGTTGCTCGCGCTTCCGTCGGTACCGAGGCCGATGTTAACGCCTGCATTAAGGAGCTTTCCTATGGGCATGACTCCGCTCGCGAGTTTCATGTTGCTCCCCGGGTTGTGAGCGACGGTAACGCCGTGCCTGGCCAGAATCTGGATGTCCCTACTGTCCAGCCAGACACCGTGGGCTATTATGACGTCGTTTCCAAGAAAGCCGATGTCATCTAAGAGGACGACCGGGCTCTTCCCGTAGCGCTCGGTTATCTGGCCTATCTCCGCCATCGTCTCGCTCACGTGGATAGTTATCAGCTTGTTGTGCTCGCTGGCTAACTTTCTAACCTCTTTCAGGAGGGCTATCGAGCAGGTGTAGGGCGCGTGGGGCCCGAAGGCGAAGTGAACCCTGTCGGAGTTAAGCTTTTCTATCGCCTCCATCTCACGGAGGGCATCCTTTACCTCCTTCTCCGTCTTGTCGGGGTCGCCGAGGTCTATCATGCCGTAGGAGAGGTAGCCCCTCAATCCAGCCTCGAGGACTGCCTCGGCCACCTTGTCCATGTGAAAGTACATGTCCAGGAAGGCCGTCGTCCCGCTCTTTATCATCTCAAGGGTACCGAGGTAGGCCCCGACTTTGACGTACTCCGGGGTGAGCTTTGCCTCCCTAGGCCAGATGTGGTTCTGGAGCCAGTCCATCAGCGGCAGGTCGTCGGCGAGGCCCCGGAGGAGGCCCATCGGGGAGTGTGTGTGCAGATTGATGAAACCCGGAGAAACTACCCTCCCAGTGGCGTCTATGACGGTATCAGCGGTCTCATTTATGCTCTTCTCGACCTTAACTATCCTGTTGCCTTCGATGAGGACGTCCGCGCAAACAACGTCGAGGTTCTCGCCGTAGATAACGTGCCCGTTCTTTATGAGAATGCTCATAGTCATCACCATCCCTTCATTTTTAGAGAAGGAAACGGAAAAGAGAGTTAAAAAGGTGTTGGGAATACTTCGGGTTCAGTTAAAGTTAACATCCCCCTATAGGTGTCCCTTCAATGTCAATACCTCGTTTACATTAACACTTTTTTTGATTACGTTGTAACTCATAACAAAATTGTTCTAATTTTCCCAAAATTTATATACATCACATAACAAACCAGAAATAACCGAGGTGGGAATCAATGGAAGATAACTCTCAATTTTTCGGGGATCTCCATTATCTCATCACCCGCACTATCAACCCAATTCTAAACTCCATAATCGCTACATTACACAACGGCTCTGTTGTATATTACAGAGATGGAACACTCGATGTTACCGGGTATTCTACACCAGAGCTAATGGCTAAGTTCTTGGCGGACTGGAGAGATGAGCTATGGTACAAGTACTCGGGAAAAAACCTGACGGAGGTTTCAGAGGACATCTTGTACGATTATATAGAAACGATAAACTACGTATACCGCCGCCTACACCACACTGACAGGGAAACGGCCAAGAAAGTCGAGGCTGACATGATACTACTCGGACAGAAGATCGAAGAGTATCTAACCGGAAAAGTTAAGGTGTTCTCGGATTTCACTTTTGAGAATGGAAAAACAGAACAGCCCAAAAAGGTCCCGAAGGAATCTGACGACAGAAACCATCCCAAGGGAGTAAAAACAGCGGATGTTGTGATAAATGGCGGCGATGACTCCCCCAAGAATACCATTAAAGACTTTGGCGTCTGCCCAAGATGTGCTGTTTACGACGGCGATAGAAGCGAGAAGAAGCTCTACCAGTGCCCATACTGTGGTGAGTGGTTTTGTGAAAAGCACGTTAAACTGCCCTAGTGTTAACATTCGACAGATATCAAGAACTCTGGAGGAAACACCCGGAGTTGAGGGCGTTTCTGGAAGAAGAATGGCACCGTAAAGATGGCCATCCGTGTTATCCATATACGCGGAAATTCTGGGAAGAGTATGAGAATAAAAGGAAAAGATCATATGGTGCCAGAAAAATCCAAGGAGGGAGTGGAAGAAGAAGCACTTACGAAGTGGAGCCAGTTAGCGTATCCTTCGGAAGTAGCCCTCAGAGGGGACCTAAAGTTTCAGCGAGTTATGGAACATGGAAGCCCAAAGACTACACTCGATACGACAATGTGATCATAAACGTCAAAAACAGATTTAAAGACCGGGGCAGTGTTTACGTGACTCCCAGAGAGATCCGCATAGAGACCACAAAAATCAGAAAAGTGCTTCCACGGTCGTCCTCAATTAGATTCGAGATCAGAGATGGAAAACGGTGGGTCATCATACCCGAGAATGTTTACTCAAAGGCGTACACCCTGGATGGAAAACATGGGAGAAGAAAACACGGCAAAAGGTATGCACTCATCGGAATCGCAGTCCTGATACTAATTCTGATCGGTTATTTGTACTCCCAAGGAAGTTTCGACAGTATTGGGATACCTCTCCTCAGAAATTCAAGCGATTCTTCGCGAGGAACTAATACCAACATGCTAGGCTATACCAACACCCAAACAATGGGCAAAACTAATGTCCTCTCCCAAACTCTCCCCACGAGCACTTCAACGTATACTTCAACTCAGGCATCATCAATAACCTCCGAATCCCACTGTTCAGATGGCTACTGGCGGTATATTTTTGAAGACGCCCTTAAATGCGCCCTGACGGAAGAAAAACTCTCAAAGGTCACCAATCTTGCCAGCCAGCAAAAGGGAAAGAGTCTGCAGGAAAGCGCCTGGAATATTCTGGAGTGGCTCCACAAAAACATAGAGTACAACTATTCCAAAGCATCCCTACCGGATCCGATTATCTGGACTTCCAATGGAAAAATCACCAGAATCGATGCAACGCCAGGCGTTGAAATCCAGACCCCCTACGAAACCATTCAGCGGGGTGCGGGAGTCTGCAAGGATTATGCTATTTTAACCGCCGCTCTCTTGCTTGAAATGAACTACTCCCCCATTTACGTGTTCAGCATTGAGTTTGAGAACTCCCGGATAGGACACACTGCCGTGGCGATAAAGCTCAACGGAGAGTACTTTATCCTAGATCAGAACCCCCCAGTGATGGACCTGGGGACGTACTACACAGACTGGTCTGTCTATCGGCAAGAAACCCTCGGAGAGAGACTGTTCATTTCAAACGCCACCATCTACGAGATAAGCAAAGATAAAAACGGAGCGACAGTCAAGAAAGTTGGAATCCTCTCGGCTGAGGACTTTAAGAGAAACGACCACGCGTTCAGCTCTGAAGATTTAAGTAGAATATCCACAGATTTAAAGAAGACCATTGAAGAGGGGTATCCCAATTTAATTTCCGACAGCAACATTGCTGACCTCGACGAGAGAAGTTATTTGCCCTCAGGATACTCCGGAGGAACAACTTGGAAGATGACTTTCCCACACTACGCGGACTTTTACAACCCATTGTTCCACAAACAATTTGTGGAGTACCTGTTCGCAGCACTTACGGATGATAAAAACATCAAACGTGACCTGAAGGGGTTCAACAGGTTCTGGATCAAATTGGAACAGGAAGGGGACTCACTAAAAGTAACATTAAACTTGGCCAAAAAGTGAGTGGAGACAATTTTCTGCCCATGCTAATTAATTACAAAAAAAGGCGTATAATACGTAGAAGGCTCAACTAATGTTATATGACCCTAATGCATTCCACTAGCAGCCGCAAGGCTCCAGAGGCATCACCGCTATTTGGCAAAACAAATTCATTTAAACTTTACGCTCCACAGTGTTATTATGCCCTCAAGCAATGTCTAAAAATGTGTAAATGATATGAAGCACATAAACAGAAAATAAGTTCAGACCTGCATCCGGAAGTTTCAGTAGTAAGGATTGAACTCATTATAGTGGTCCCAGATGAAGGCGTAGCCGCTCTCGACAAGCCATTCATTAACGTTTAGTACGCACCATCTCAGGGGCATAATGATGCCAAAAATAGACAGAACAAAAAATGTCAAGATCAGACAAACATCGTCTTCAGCACATCGGCACAACCGCAGTGTCTCTCCTCTGGAATCCTTGGAATGCCCTTCCGAAGGAGCTCCTGCACCTTCTGATTATTCTCAGCCATAACCTTGATGACCTCCTGGGCATCCACCGGCTTCTCTGCCCAGACGTCGTAGTCCGTGACTGTCGCTATGTTGGCGTAGCACATCCCAAGTTCTCTCGCGAGGTTTATCTCCGGGACTAGGGTCATTCCGATGATATGAGCGTACTGCCTGAACATGAAGCTCTCGGCGCGGGTTGAGAAGCGCGGGCCTTCAATGCAGACGTAGGTGCCCTTCTCGTGAACCGGGAAGCCGAGCTCTTTGGCAGTCTCGTAGAATATCCTCCTCATCTCGGGGCAGAATGGGTCGGCCATGGAGACGTGGGCAACGCGCGGCCCGTTGTAGAAGGTATAATCCCTCTTCTTCGTGAAGTCGATGAACTGGTCGGTTAGGACGATGTCACCCGGCTTGTACTCTTCACGTAGGGAGCCAACGGCGGTAACGCCGATAACCCTCTCGACGCCGAGTTCCTTGAGCGCCCAGATGTTCGCTCTGTAGGGAACTTCATGGGGAGGAAACTCGTGGTGCTTGCCGTGGCGCGGGATGAAAGCCACTTCAACGCCCTCTATCTCTCCTATTTCCACCGGAGCGGATGGCCTTCCGTAGGGGGTGTGCACCTTAACCGTCTCCTTTGGCTCGAAGACCCCGTAAACTCCAGAACCGCCTATTATCCCTATCTTAGGCATGGTCATCACCGTGTTAATTGGAAGCCTGGGCAATATAAGGGTTGCTTCTCCAGTGGAAATGTAACTCCGAAAGTTTAATAACCTTTGGAAACTAAAGTTTTGGTGGAGGTGAGCGGATGGAGAACAAGCCCGTGGAACTCGTGCTCCCTGATGTTAGTGAACCCGTTCTGATAGAGGGCTACCCCGGCATAGGGCTCGTGGGCCACATAGCGGGCAACTTTCTGGCGAAAGAACTTAACATGGAGCTCATAGGACACGTGGAAAGCCCGTTTTTACCACCGATGGCACTGGTGCTCGAAGGGGAGCCAGCACCGCCACTGCGGTTCTACGGGAAGGACGACCTCATCGTGGCCGTAGCGGACATCTACGTCACGCCAACGCTGGTGGCGGAGATTGCAAGGGAGCTGGCGGCATATCTCAAGAGAAACGGGGCAAAGAAGGTCATTTCAATCGGGGGAATCGGCATAGGCATGTTCAAGGAAGAGCCGGACGTCTGGGGTGTTGGGTCGAGAAAAGAGCTCAACAGCGAGTTGGAAAACGCCGGGGTGAAGATACTTCAGTACGGCTCGATAATGGGTATGAGCGGCCAACTGCTGTGGGAGGCCAGAAAAGCCGGACTAGACGCCTACGTCTTCTTGGGTGAGACATTCGGGGACAGACCTGACCCTAAGGCCGCCGCCAGGGTCATAGAGGCGATAAAGGGGATAATCCCACTGGAGGTCTCAACGGAACCCCTCCTGCAGGAGGCTCGGATGATAGAGGAACAGTTAAGGCGGATGCACGAGCAGATGGAACAGGCCAGGCAGAGGGCCCAGAAACAGTATGAGAACATCTACCTGTGAGGTGAGAGCATGGAGGCGGTGGTGCTAGCTGGAATCGCCAGGAGGGTCCTCGACGACCTGCTCAAGAGCCCTTACAGAACCGTGGAGCTCAGGAGCGCCAGGAACATCTACGCCGTAGAGAGGGCAGAGAAGGAGGGTAAATGGGTGTTCCTGGCTTACGAGCCATTCAGCGACGTGAGGAGCGGAACGGAGGGGCTGATAGCTGAACTACTAAAGAGGGAAGTGATGGAGACCCGCGTTCCGTGGGAGGAGAGTGACGAGAGGGAAGTAACGGTCTGCAGGGTTCAGCTTCACCTCCTCGGCCTCGGCCGCATCGTGGAAGTCACTGAGAGGAACGCGCTGATGATGGCAAAGGTCCGGAGGATGATGACGCACGAGATGGCAATGGGTTAAAAGAGCGTTGCCTGTCTCCCCTTCTTTCCTCCCCTGCGCTTGGGGGGCTCAACCTTCTTGAACTCAAGGCCCTCATCGCGGAGCAGTCTTTCAGCCCCGGATGTTAAAGACGGGGCAACAAGGATTCCTCTAACTCCCTCGCCGTACTCCTCGCGGAGGGCCTCAACGTAACGCTTTAGCTGGCTGACGGCGTGGAGCTCGGCTTTTCTCCTTTTGAGTTCAAGAACAACGATGTTTCCTTTCCTATCCTGGCCCAGGATGTCCACTATGCCGTGCTTTATCGGTTTCTCACGGAAGAGGGGCTTGAAGCCGGACTCGATTATCTCAGGGTTCTGGAAGATCATCTCGGCCATCTCCGCCTCGCTTCCGGTGAGGGCAAGCTCCTCATAGTCCTCCGCCCGAAAAGTGGATACCATGTAAACCTCCTCAAGCTCCACCTCAAGCGTTTCTCGGGGCTTCCGTCTGACCGAAACTAGGACCGGTTTGTCCCTCAGCTCAAGACGAGCCCTGCTTCCCGGAGGCTGCCAGTTGACCGGTTCCCTCTTCTTGTTCTGGTGGATTAAGAAAGCGCCATCAGACTTGACGATTATGACCCTATCCCCAGAACCGAGCTCGCTCTTGGCCCGGCCATCGTAGTGAACCTTACAGCGTGCGAAGATAGTCAGCATGGAGCCCTCAAGAAGGGCTGAATCAACCAGTTTTATGAGTTCATCCAGGGACGGTGAAACGGCCACTTTAACTTTATCCAGGCTCATGGAAGGGGGTAAAGGAGAAAAGTTAAAAACGTTGCTCAGTCCTCAACGCCCTTCTCCGTGATTCTGAATATTGCCTCACCCTCTGGCAGGTAGGGGCTGTCGATCAAACGGGCCACGCGCTTGCCCTGCCGTCCCTTGCGCAGGTATATCCTAAAAGTGGCGCTGTGGGCGAGGATGTTTCCACCGATGGGCCTGGTTGGATCGCCGAAGAAGGCATCGGGCTTGGCCTGGACCTGGTTTGTCACGAAAACCGCTATATCGTAGAGGTCCGCCAGGCGGTGGAGGTCTGAGAGGTGTTTGGCAAGCTTCTGCTGCCTCTCCGCCAGGGTGCCCCTGCCAACGTACTCGCTCCTGAAGTGGGCCATGAGGGAGTCGACGATGAGGAGCTTAACGGGCCTGTCGCTCTCGACCCGCTCCTTTATTATCTCCTCCGCCTTCTCAACCAGGAGCATCTGGTGGTTGCTGTTGAACGCTCTGGCAACGTAGATGTTCTTCAGAACTTCTTCGGGATCCATCTCACGGTTCTCGGCGATCTGTTTTATCCTCTCCGGCCTGAATGTGTTCTCCGTGTCGATCCAAACAACGGAACCGCCCAATCCTCCCTCTTCAGGAGGTTTCTGAACCATTACTGAGAGGGTGTGGGCGAGCTGAGTCTTGCCCGAGCCAAATTCCCCAAATACTTCCGTTATGGCCTGGGTCTCTATGCCACCACCAAGGAGCTTGTCAAGACTTTTGCTTCCAGTGGAAAGCTTTCCTATGGAAGTTCTCTTCTTCATGTACTCGTCCGCACGCATGAAGGTGCCGATGTTTGCCGCTTCCCTTGCGGCCTGAATTATCTTAAGCGCGGCGCCCTCGCTTATACCCGCTATCTCCTTGAGCTCAAGGGGGGATGCAACAGCTATAGCCTCCACTGTGTCATAGCCAGCATCTCTAAGCTTCTCAGCAGTTGCAGGTCCCACTCCTGGAAGGTCCTCAAGGGTCATGGCTTTTTTCTCGGATGAACGTGTCTTCGGGGCAGGCTCCTCTTCGGTTATATCAAGCTCCTCAAACTCCTCAAGCTCTTTAATTTCATCTGCGGAAGATTTCTTCCTGGCCATACGTATCACCCGTTTTCGCTCTAAAAATGTGAGAAATTCGGAGGTTAAATACTTTTCCGTTAAAGACAAAAAGATTCCAGACAGCCCCATAAATGCAAATCGGAAAGATTAAAACCATGATTAATCTTTAGGAGAAGGAACACGTTTTATAACTATCACCTTAGTCCCGTGGGGATGAGTTTGGAGACTCGGGTTATCTCGGGAATATTACTTCAAAGCATTTCATTTCGATAAAAATCGAAAGACCCCCCCAGAGTTTCATTTCCACTGGAACCCAGATTCGGAAATGGGCGGGTTTTACAGCGTAGAATAATGTAAAGAGGTATTTAAGAGGATTTTACCTCCGTAAACCAGATATGAGTTCAGTAAAACCGCCTGATTTTTAGACATTGAATTTGTTTTATGATGTTAACTCTCTTTTATTTAGACATTGTTCATAGAAAGATATTAAAATAGTACATTGATAATAAAACGGGAGTGTTTTCACCAAAAGTCAAGAAGGGAAGTGGGTGTAGCCAAAAGCCGCTTCCACTGGAAACAAAGGCCCCAGGGGGGTCATTTTTGTTTAACTCCTCTGTTTCTGTAAAATATATTGTTTAGCCAAAATGAACATGTGCGTTCATAAATGTATCTATTTTAGCGAACATTTATGTTCATTCTGCTTTCACTGGAAATGCCTTGCCCCCAGAAATTTGGTTTATTAATGTAAAATATGACGCACATTAATATGCATTCGATCCGTCCCGTTTCCATTGGAATACTCTAGGATTACCCCCTGTTTTCTTGTGGAACTGGATTTTATGTCCTGTGGGGAGTATGGTGCAGTGGTAACTTTGGATTTCTATGATCTTAGGTTGGACAATTTTATGACAAACAAAAGCTATAAACCCATGACGCGACTCAGCTTTGGTTTCCACTGTGTCAAGTGGTTCCTCTGGAAAATCCTCGTCATAATGGTATGCTAACCAACAAATCTCGTGACTATGTGTAGGATACTTAGTGAATTTAGCTCGATATGTTTGAGATATTGCGGTGAGTATTACTGATAAGGATGGGGGGAGTTTCATTTCCACTGGAGATGAAATCGGTGATGACCATGAACGACTACCTGGGCTCAATCTTCGAGAGGTACCTTCACGCCAAGAAGATATTCAAAAACAAGGAGGTTCTGCGCCACAGCTACACCCCCAAGGAACTTCCCCACCGAAAGGAACAGATTGAAGAGCTGGCCCACATACTCGTTCCCGTTCTCCGCGGTGAGACCCCGTCCAACGTTTTTGTCTATGGAAAGACCGGAACCGGTAAGACCGTCACCATAAAGTTCGTTACTGAGGAACTGAAGAGGATCTCCGAGAAGTACCAGGTTCCAGTTGAGGTAATCTACATCAACTGTGAGATTGTTGACACCCAGTACCGCGTTCTCGCCAATATAGTTAATTACTTCAAAGAAGAGAGCGGTGTCGAGGTTCCCCTGGTCGGCTGGCCTACCGATGAGGTTTACGCCCGCCTTAGGGAGGTCATCGACGCGAGGGAGCGCTTCGTCATCATAGTCCTCGACGAGATAGACAAACTCATCAAGAAGAGCGGCGACGATATCCTCTATTCTCTTACAAGAATAAACACCGAGCTGGGGAAGGCCAAGGTCAGCATAATCGGTATATCCAACGACCTCAAGTTCAAAGAGTACCTCGATGCGCGCGTCCTCTCAAGCCTTAGCGAGGAGGAGGTTGTCTTTCCACCTTACGACGCCAACCAGCTCAGAGATATCCTCATGCAGCGTGCAAGGGATGCGTTCAACGAGGGGGTTCTTGATGATGCGGTGGTTCCGCTCTGTGCGGCTCTGGCGGCGAGGGAGCACGGTGATGCGAGGCGCGCTCTGGATCTCCTCCGCGTCGCCGGCGAGATAGCCGAGCGCGAAGGCGCCAGTAAGGTGACTGAGCACCACGTGAGGCTCGCGCAGGATAAGATAGAGCAGGACACTATGGAAGAGGTCATCAAAACTCTCCCCCTCCACTCCAAAATCCTCCTCTATTCCGTTGTTCTACTTGATGAGAACGGGGAGCTCCCGGCCAACACGGGCGATGTGTATTCTGTTTATAAGAAAATATGTGATTACCTTGACATCGAGCCCCTGACCCAGCGGCGCGTCAGCGACCTGATAAACGAGCTTGACATGCTCGGAATCATCAACGCTAAGGTGGTCAGCAAGGGCCGCTACGGCAGGACAAAGGAAATAAGGCTGAACGTTACCCCTCACAAGGTGAAGAAGATATTCGGGGCCGATGACCAGCTCAGGCCCCTCCTCACCCTAAACCTCTCTGGCCAGAGGAGGCTGGTGTGATGCTTGTCGAAGACCTCCTGAAGAACAACTACCTCATAACGCCCCCCGCTTACTACCTTCTTGAACCGCATTATGGGGAGTCCTTTACCCTCGCCGAGCTAATAAAGTTCGTTAAGTCCAAAGGTACTTTCGTGGTTGACGCTTCCATTGTAGAGGAATTCCTCAGGGAGAAGGGCTTGATTTCCACTGGAACCTCTTCGGAGACTAAACCCTCTGAGCCCCTTGAATTGGAATCTGGTGATACGGAGATAGATTCTGCCAAAGAACAAAGGCCTGAAGTCCTTACTCCCGATTTAGAAGGGAATGAATTGGAATCCCCTCCCAAACAACTTCCCGATGAAGCGGGTTATATTTCCACTGGAACTCCCCCCGAAACAGTGGAAGGATCTCCTGGTTCTTCTGAAATAGAATCCTCTGAGAGCCATATTTCTGATGGGGGGAGTTTTATTTCCACTGGAGATGTTTTCATTGAAAATTCTTCGGAGATGGAGGTTTCTGAGGGTTCTTTGGCATCCTCCGAAGAGCTTCCAGTGGAAACGGAGCTTCCTGATGAAGATATCAGTGATACTCCTGATGATGTAGTCGAGACTGCTTCGGCTGTTCCAGTGGATGAGAACGGGTACAATGGGTACTCCGAATACGAGAACGGTAACGGTGACACTCGGCCCTTGGTATACGGTGACTACGGCATCCCTATAACGTACGTCGAGGAGGAGGTACCTGAAGAGAACGGAAAGACCTACAGCGTCTACGACGACATAACCATTACCCCAAAAGAGGGCTTCAGATACCGGGCCGCGGAGATTCCGGAAGAAGCAGAAGTCGTTTTTGATGTGAAGAACGTTAAGTTTAACCCTCCCAAGGCCAAGAACGCCGCCGGGAAGGAAGGTGAGTTTCTGGTTTCCTCCTATCGCTCCCTCTTCCGCTCCCGCCTGCGCAAGATGCGTTCCATTCTCCGTGAAAATCCCGAAATCGGGGGAATAATCGACATTGGAAAGCTCAGCTACGTCCGCTCGGAGGGGGATGTGACCATAGTTGGTATGGTCAACGACAAGAGGGAAACCGCCAAGGGCTACGTCCTGGAGCTTGAGGACACCACGGGGCGCGTTAAGGTCTTCATAAACCGCGAGCGTGAGGATTCAAAGCTTGTGATGAACCTGATGCACAACGCGGTGATCGCGGTTCGCGGCCGCTACTCCGGCAGGGGAATGGTGTTCGCGGACAGGATATTCATTCCGGATGTCCCACGCTTCAAGAGGAACAAACCTCCCCTCAAGGAGAAGGTCTACGCAATTCTCCTGAGCGACATCCACGTTGGTTCCAGGAAGTTCTGCGAGGAGGCTTTCTTCAAGTTCCTTGACTGGCTTAACGGGGAGGTTGAAAATGAGGCCCAGGCGGAGCTGGTTAGCAGAATCAAGTACATAATATTCGGCGGCGACGTCGTGGATGGGGTTGGTATCTACCCCGGCCAGTACGACGAGCTCGCCATCCCCGACATCTTCGACCAGTACGAGGCCTTTGCAAACCTCCTCAAGAACGTTCCAAGGCACATCCACATGTTCATCGGGCCTGGAAACCACGATGCGGCAAGAACTGCCCTTCCTCAGCCTGGCTTTTACGAGGAGTACGCGCGCCCGCTGTACAAGCTCAAGAACGCCACGGTAATAAGCAACCCCGCTGTGATACGGCTCCACGGCAGGGACTTCCTCATTGCCCACGGGAGGGGAATCGAGGACGTTGTCAACGAGATTCCAAACAGGAGCCACCACCGCCCTGCCGAGGCCATGCTGGAACTTCTCAAGCTCCGCCACCTTGCGCCCACCTTTGGGGGAAAGGTTCCAATAGCTCCCGATCCAGAGGATTTGCTCGTAATAGAGTCCGTCCCCGACCTCTTTCAGATGGGGCATGTCCATGTGATGGAGTACAAGATGTACAACGGCGTTTTCCTGATTAACAGCGGCACGTGGCAGGCCCAGACGGAGTTCCAGAAGATGGTGAACATCGTTCCGACTCCCGCGAGGGTTCCGATAATCGACGTTGAAACCGCTCGCCTCAGGGCGGTTGTGAGCTTTGACCAGTTCTGTGAGGGGGTTTGAATGAGCGGGGAGATATACTCACCGGAGATGAAGGCTTACTTCGAATCGCTTCAGCGCGAGATAGACATGGCCTATGAGATAGCGAGAAAGGCCCGCGCCCAGGGTAAGGACCCCACCCTTGAGATAGAGGTTCCCCAGGCAACTGACATGGCCGGCCGTGTTGAGAGCCTCGTCGGCCCCAAGGGCGTCGCCCCCAGAATCAGGGCCCTCGTGAAGGAGTACGGAAAGGAGCTGGCCTCGCTCAAGATCGTAGATGAGATAATCGATGGAAAATTCGGTGACCTAGGAAGTAAGGAGAAGTACGCGGAGCAGTCGGTTAGAACGGCCTTGGCTATACTCACGGAGGGTATCGTCTCGGCCCCGCTTGAGGGAATAGCCGACGTCAAGATAAAGCGCAACTCCTGGGCCGATAACTCTGAGTACCTCGCCCTCTACTATGCCGGGCCGATAAGGAGCTCCGGTGGAACTGCTCAGGCTTTGAGCGTTCTCGTTGGCGATTACGTGAGGAAGAAGCTCGGCCTCGACAGGTTCAAACCGAGCGAGGAGCACATTGAGAGGATGGTCGAGGAGGTTGACCTCTACCATCGCGCCGTCTCCCGCCTTCAGTATCATCCAGAAGCGGACGAGGTAAAGCTTGCCATGAGGAACATCCCGATCGAGATAACCGGCGAAGAAACTGATAAGGTCGAGGTCTCCCACAGGAACATCCCCGGCATCGAGACCAACCACATTCGCGGCGGTGCCGTTCTCGTTATGGCTGAGGGCGTCCTCCAGAAGGCCAAGAAGCTCATAAAGTACATCGACAAGATGGGAATAGACGGCTGGGACTGGATAAAGGAGTTCGTGGATGCGAAGGAGAAGGGCAAGTCGGCTGGCGAGGAGAAGAAGGGCGATTCCAGCGCCGAGGGGGCCAGTGAAAACGTTGCCGAGAAGAAAGAAGGGGTCGAGATGGGCTTCTACTACTCCCTCTACGAGAAGTTCAGGGCTAACATCGCCCCGAACAAGAAGTACACCAAGGAGATTATCGGGGGAAGGCCCCTCTTTGCAGAGCCCTCCACCAACGGCGGTTTCCGCCTCCGTTACGGCCGCTCCCGCGTCTCCGGCTTCGCCACCTGGAGCGTCAACCCCGCGACGATGCTCATTCTGGACGAGTTCATAGCGATTGGAACGCAGATGAAGACGGAGAGGCCTGGAAAGGGCTGCATAACAACCCCCGTTACGACCGTTGAGGGCCCCATCGTTAGGCTCAAGAACGGGAGCGTAATAAAGGTGGACGACTACGAGACTGCCCTGAAAGTGCGGAACGAGATAGACGAGATCCTCTACGTTGGTGATGCCCTCGTTAACTTCGGGGACTTCGTTGAGAACAACCAGACGCTTCTTCCGGCCAACTACGTTGAGGAATGGTGGGTTCAGGAGCTGGTTGGGGCCGTTAGGGACCTCTACGAGGTTGAGCTTGAGCCCTTCTCCGAGAACCCCCGCGAGGCCGTCGAGGAGGCCGCGGAGTATCTGGAGGTGGACCCTGATTTCCTGTGGAACCTCCTTCGAGACCCGCTGAGGGTTAAGCCCAATGTCGAGATTACTATTCACCTCTCTAAGGTTCTTGATATTCCCTTCCATCCATATTACACCCTCTACTGGAACACCCTTCGGCCGGAGGAGGTTGAGGAACTCCAGAGGGCCTTACTCAACGCTCAAATCGAGTGGGGAGAGTTCAGAAGGAACCGCTTCGCGAGGAAGGTCGTCCTTGAGAACGATAAAAAGATTAAACGCTACCTTGAGCTCCTTGGGTTACCCCACCGGCTTGGGAGAGCTGAGGATCGGAGAAAGGTTATAGTGGTCGACTACCCGTGGAGCGCCGCACTCCTCGTTCCGCTCGGCAACCTTGAGTGGGAGTTTAAGGCAAAGCCGTTCTACACCGTTATCGATATCATCAACGAGAACAACCGGATAACGCTCCGCGATAGGGGTATAAGCTGGATTGGGGCGAGGATGGGAAGGCCTGAGAAGGCCAAGGAGAGGAAAATGAAGCCCCCTGTTCAGGTTCTCTTCCCAATAGGTCTAGCCGGCGGTTCAAGCAGGGACATCAAGAAGGCCGCTGAAGAGGGTAAGGTAACCAGCGTGGAGATTGCGTTCTTCAAGTGCCCGAACTGCGGCCACGTCGGGCCGGAGCACCTCTGTCCAGTCTGTGGAGCGAGAAAGGAACTCCTCTGGCACTGCCCCAAGTGCAACGCCGATTATCCTGAGAGCCGGGCAAAGGAGTTCGGCTTTAAGTGCCCTAAGTGTAATGCCGAGCTTAGCCCCTACGCGAGGAGGACTATAAAGCCTTCCGAACTCCTCCACCAGGCTATGGACAACGTGAAGGTTTACGGCATCGACAGGCTCAAGGGAGTCATGGGAATGACCTCCAGCCACAAGATGGCAGAACCGCTGGAGAAGGGCCTCCTCCGTGTTAAAAACGACGTCTACGTCTTCAAAGATGGAACCATCCGTTTCGATGCAACCGACGCCCCGATAACCCACTTCAAGCCAAAGGAGATTGGTACGAGCGTTGAGAAGCTCAAGGAGCTTGGATACACCCACGACTTCGAGGGCAAGCCCCTTGAACGGGACGACCAGATACTCGAACTCCGCGTCCAGGACGTCATCCTGCCCAAGGCCGCAGGTGAGTACCTCCTTAAGGTGGCGCGCTTCATAGACGACCTCCTTGAGAAGTTCTACGGATTGCCTCGCTTCTACAACGCCGAGAAGATGGAGGATTTGGTTGGCCACCTCGTAATCGGCCTCGCCCCGCACACCTCCGCCGGGACGGTGGGGAGGATAATCGGCTTCTCCGACGTTCTCGTTGGCTACGCCCACCCGTACTTCCATGCAGCGAAGAGAAGGAACTGCTTCCCAGGCGATACGAGAATACTCGTCCAGATCAACGGCGTTCCCCAGAGAATAGCCCTTCGGGAGCTCTATGACCTCTTTGAGGACGAGCGGTATGAAAACATGGTCTACGTGAGAAAGAAGCCAAAGGTGGATGTTAAGGTCTATTCCTTTAACACAGAGAGCGGAAAGGTGGTCCTTACAGACATCGAGGACGTCATAAAGGCTCCATCAACCGACCACCTGATAAAGTTCGAGCTTGAGCTGGGTAGGGGCTTTGAAACGACCCCTGATCATCCAGTGCTCGTCTATGAAAATGGCGAGTTCATTGAAAAGAGGGCCTTTGAAGTCAGGGAAGGCGAGCAAATGGCAGTCATCGAGGGTGACACTTTCGTAGCTTCTCCTGTAGGGCGCATTGAATACATTACTCTAAGAGAGGACTTTGTGTTCTCTTTAAATGCTAAAAGATATCATAATATTATAATTAATAAAAATATTGTAACACATCAATGCGACGGAGATGAAGACGCCGTAATGCTCCTCCTCGACGCCCTCCTCAACTTCAGCAAGTACTATCTCCCAGAAAAGCGCGGCGGCAAGATGGACGCTCCGCTGGTCGTTACCACTCGCTTGGATCCAAGGGAGGTTGACAGCGAGGTCCACAACATGGACGTTGTCCGCTATTATCCCGTTGAGTTCTACAAAGCGACCTACGAGCTCAAATCACCGAAATCGATAAAGTTCATCGAGCGCGTCGAGGACAGGCTCGGGAAGCCTGAGATGTATGAGGGGATAAAGTTCACCCACGATACCGACGACATCGGCTTGGGGCCGAAGATGAGCCTGTACAAACAGCTCGGCGACATGGAGGAGAAGGTCGCCAGACAGCTCGCTCTGGCCGAGCGCATAAGGGCCGTGGACGAGCACCACGTTGCCGAAACTATCCTCAACTCTCACATTATCCCCGACCTCCGTGGCAACCTGAGGAGCTTCACGAGGCAGGAGTTCCGGTGCGTGAAGTGCAACACCAAGTACCGCACGCCCCCGCTCACAGGAAAGTGCCCCAAGTGCGGGGGCAAGATAGTCCTGACCGTCAGCAAGGGCGCCGTTGAGAAGTACATGTCCACCGCCAAGATGCTGGTATCGAAGTACAAGGTCAAGGACTACACGAGGCAGAGGATCTGCTTAACCGAAAAGGACATCAAGACGCTCTTTGAGAACGTCTTTCCGGAGAGACAGCGTACCCTCATGGGCTTCTCCGCCGACGTCTGCGAGAAGATGGTGAAGGAGAGAACCGGTCACTCCAATGGAAAGAACGGCTACCTCGATGACTTCAACGGCAAAAACGGGAACAGGAATACGGGAAAATCGGACGCTTCAGCGACCAAAAAGGCTGGTCCAAAGAAAAAGAGCTCTTCCGCTGGAAACTCTGGAGAAACGAAAGGGGAGAAGACCTCCAATGTTAAGGGTCCTGTGAAGGAGTCCAATAAGAAAGCAGAAGAAAAGCCCAAAAAGAAGAAGGGCAAGGGCATCAGCCTGGACGATTTCTTCGGTCCGTGAAATCCCGGGTTAACCTTCTTTCTTTTTGGTTCGAATTCCGTTAAGCATATATACCATGACGTCGTTTTCTCATCGATGCCCGACCAGTTTAAGCTCCTCCCCAGCGTCGCCTACCTGCGTGTCCAGAGGCAGGCCTTCATCGGTTATTCCATGCCTTTAGCCGGCTGGATAGGAGAGTATATGATAAGCTACCAGCGGCTCCCCCGGCCCAACTTCATCTCCCGCGCCATGGGCAAGCTGGGTTTTCACCTGGCAGGAGAGGAGAGGGACGAGGGCTTCATCACCCAGTTCTTCACGCGGGGGAGCACATCGATAAGCGCCAGCTGGGACGTTGAGAGGGAGAACCTCTTTCTCCAGCTCATTCCTCTCCGCTCGAAGCTCTCTAGGGGGCTAACGGTCAGGGCGGAGCACATCGAGTTCTACGACCAGTACGTCGTCTCGGTTGAACCTACCGGGAAGCTCCCGCCAGGGGTTAGGGGAATCGGAATAAACGCCCTCGTCCTTGAGGACTTCTATCCAGTTGAGACCCCCTACTGGGGCATGCTCCACGAGGACTGGGAGAGCGAGCTCAATCTGGTTGTAATGCGCGATGAAATCTACGACAAACTCCGCCGCGAGGAGTACCGCTGTCCGGTCTGCTTCTCGCCCCTTCAAGGGGAGAACGGCGTTTTGAAGTGCCCCAAGTGCGGCTTCACCTACGCACCGGAGAGCGACTTCGAGAGGGTCATGGATGAGTTTACTGTGGAGGAGTTTGCGTTTTGAATGTTTCCCTTATTGATGGTCGAGAAAGGATTAAATAATTTCAAGGGATCATGATAAGGGTGATCAAAGTGCCAGATTACTTTTTGGTGTCCCTTTCAAATCGGGAGAACCTAGAACTCTGCATGAGATACAATCTCGCGGGTTTTACAAACAGTATAAATGGTCTCTGGACGTTTTCTGACATAAACGTGGGTGACTACGTTTCGTTTCTCTACGGGGCAAGAGTCAGAAACTTGTACCGGGTCGTCAAGAAGGTAGCCTACAAAAACGCAGAGAATCTTCCCCCCTGGTCACCGATAACGTTTAGGTCGCAAAAGACGTATTATTTCCCATTTAGGCTGTTTTTGAAGCAAGAACGGGAATTTAACGAACCTATGGTTCGTCAGGAGTTCTCTTACGTCGCCGAGAATCTACTTTTAAGGGGAGGATATAGGAAAACTCACTTCCAGGCTGATACAATTACATTTTACAAGGTTTCTGAGATGGGAAGTCCCTTTGCCGGAGAGCCAGAGTACCTTGAGCTGAACGCGGAAACGTTTGAGCCAAAGATTGTGTTCGACAAGATGAATCAGGAAATTCCCGAAAAGTTCTATTTCAAGGAACTTATCCTCCAGTCACTTGTGAGAAAGAAACTCGGGGCTACTGTTCTTCGTGATGTTCTAGAAATATTTGAGATGGATAATTCTCCAGAGGAGTTTGAGGCGCTTGGTGAAAAAGCCCTCTCAGAGGGTTATGTGGACATTTTCATAAAGCTGAAGCATCCCTCCGCCACCAATAGGTACATTCTTGCAGAAGTTAAGACTGGAAAAGCCCAGAGAAAAGACGTGGAACAACTAAGGAATTATCTAAGCGAGTATGGGGATGAAGCGACCGGCGGCCTGTTGATAGCCAAAGAGTTCTCGAGATTTGCCTTTGAAGACGATAGGATAATTCCCGTTAGATATTATTTTGAGGGCTTAGATCCTTCTGGAGAATACAGTTATGATGACCTTTTGAATATGCTGAAGCTGGAGGTGGTGAGATGAAAAAGCGATTATTCATGTTTGTGACCTCAGATGGCCTTACATATTCTTCAGCTGATGAGATAGGCCCTGATACAGACAATTTTCAGGTTTTGGGTTTTGGAGACGGGATTGATGAGGGGGGAGCATTTAGAGACTTTATCAAAAACAACAAGCGGGTACTGGATACACATTTTAGAGAAGTCACCAGCGTTGAGGTAAAGCATAGAATATACGAGGGCAAACTGTTCTATATCAAAAGCATCAAAAGCTGAGGGCAGTTACAAACCTTAGTCCCCTACCAAAAGACACTCTCTAGTACCTTCCCAAACCTCAAAGGTTGAATTTAGCGACAATCACACTCTAGGAGTGAGCTTCTAAAAGGAGCTACGCTCTTTGATGAAACTTTTCATAGGCAAGTTTCTGGGGGTGTGGGGGCGTTAGCCCCCCGGCAACCTTTGCCTGCGCAAAGCTTAACCAAAAAGTAATTACTCTTGAGAATGAGCCGAAGAGAGTTCGTACGTGCTGTTTACTAAGTCAATTTTTAGGGCTTTTCAAGTCAAAAGTGGCATTTTAACAGATGGGTTTACTCTCTCCTGCGCCCTTCGGGCGCTGTTAAAAGTAAACCCCATCTTGAAAAGCCTGCTCGCGAAGGAAAGCCTCAAGAATTACTGCACTAGAAAAGCACGTACGACCTTTGATGAAACTTTGCCAGGCAAAGTTTCTTATGGGGCCGGGGCCGGGATTTGAACCCGGGCTAGGGGATCCACAGTCCCCTGTGCTGACCAGGCTACACCACCCCGGCCATCGCTAAAACCTTTTGGGTTAGCTTTATAAAGTTTTCGACACAACGGGCTAAAAGAGAGAGGAAATGCCTTTTACTTACCACAACCCGGCTCTGGGGGCAATTTCAAAGCAATTGAAAACCGTCCGGAGGTTTCGAGATGAAAGCCAAGCGCGAGGCGTTGGTAAGTCTCTTCACGGCAATGAGGGAGGGAAAAGTTGACGGGGACATAATAGAGCTCCTCCTGCTAATCAACTCAATCAAGGGTATCTACACTACCTCCTCCTGCTCTGGGAGGATAGGCATCATCGAGGAGCCAGCCCTCGGCGCAAAGCCCCTCTCCCGGTGGCTGATAAAGGTTCACAGGCTCATCGAGTTCGAAGAGGCCAGGGAAGCCCTGCAAAACGCTAAAGAGGGCCTCATCTTCCTCAAGAGCCAGCCGCCGATCTTTCACATCGTCGCTGAAGACCTCGAAAGGGCCAAAAAGCTCCACGAACTTGGTCTCTCCTCTGGTTTTAAGTACACGACATTCAAAGTCATCTCAAAGCGCTACCTCGTCGAGATAAACGGCACTGAGTATCTCACGGCCCCATTGGGGAAGGACGGAAAAATCCTTGTGGATGATGAATACCTCCGTTTCGCGGTTGAGCTGGGCAACGACATGCTGAAAAGGAGCAAGGGAAGGCTCCCGCGCCTGGAAAGGAACTTTGAGAAGCTCAGGGAAGAGCTTGGCGAGGATGAGCTGTTCTACGAGCTTGCAGGTGACTACGGTGTTAAAATAAGGTGATTCAATGCTGTTTGTTGATGAGAGTGGTGATCTCGGTGGCTCTCGGAGCAGAGGGAGGTATTTTGTGCTGGCTGGAGTACTGTGTGAAGAGAAAGATATAGCCCCTGCCATACAGTCCATTATCCGGGAAAGGAACGTGCCTGAGTTAAAATTTAGCAGGTTTCCATACTCCGGTGAGCTGAAAGTGCTTCGCCGGCTCTCGTCCCTTGATTTTGAGGTTGTCTACGTTGTTCTCTCGAAAAACAGCGATGCACTCAGGGCTTGGCTTGACAGGTCGGGAGGAAACAAGAGCATCGCGGCGAGAGTCCTGTACTCAGAACTGTTCAGGATAACGGGTTTTTCAGAGGCCATTGTGGACAGGAGCCACTATTCGGGGGATATCTCAAGGTGTCTTTCCAGATTTGGTGTTGAAATTTCCGCTGAGGACTCTTATCTCCGGCCGGGCCTTCAGCTCGCCGACGCCATCGCGAACGTCGGTTATCTTCACTATCAGCACAAAAACGAGGAGCTGTTTGAGGTCATCCGGGACAAAATCCTGGCAGAGAGGTTTGTAACCGAAAAAGAGATTCTGAGAAGGAAGCTTAAGTCGGGTGGCTAGTCCCCCAGGGGCGACCCCCGCCCTAATTCTCTATTCTTTGGTTTAACTTGAGCGTTTATTAACCTTTCCCTAACGCATCTCGTTCCATTCCCTATTTCCGTACTTCTCATCCACCAGCTTTTCAGCGAGTTCGAGCTCATAATCCGTCAGCTCGCCCTCTTTCAGCCCAAAGGCGTTCTCAAAGCTCCCCTTCAGAAGCTCGTAGGCCTCTCCGCGGGTTAGCTTTATCCCCTCGCGTTCCAGGGTTGTAACCCTCTCCCAGATGCTTGAAACGCCCTTGTCCTTCAGCTTCTCCTTCGAGACGCGGAGAACCCTTCCGAGAACCTCAACCCTCGTCGCGTACATAAAGGTGCCGTGCTGGAGGATTACCCCCTTCCTCCTCGTCTGCGCAGAGCCGCTTATCTTCTTCCCGTTGGCAACGATGTCGTTTAAACCGGAGAACCCCGCGTCGAGGCCGAGCTCCTCAAGTGCATCCACAAGGGGGCCGGCAAGGTAGCGGTAGCTCTCCTCCACGTTCCTCAAGGCGGGGTGGAGGTCTTCACCCACAACGACGGAATAGGTTATCTCTCCGAACTCGTCGTGGAAGACGCTCCCGCCGCCGGTTATTCTCCTGATGACCGGAATTCCGAGCCTCCTTGCCTCGTCGAGGTTGACGTCGTGAACGACGCTCTGGAACCTGCCGATTGTTACGGAACTGGGGGAGAAAGCGTACAGTCTTACCGTATCGGGGACTTTTCCCTCAATCCTCGCCCTCATTGTAGCCTCGTCTATTGCCATCTGGACCTCTGGCCTCGCGACTATGAGCGGAATGAAGCGCATCACCTTGACCACCACCGTTAAAAACTCTGGAGGGCTTTTAAGTCCAGCGATGATGACGCCCAAGCCCTCCTGCGGGGGTGATGAAGGCGGTCACCACTGAGCGCGCTGGTTCCTTTTGTTTTTTCTAAAGGCTCTCTTGGCCACTTTTTTGCCCTGAGAATCCTTTATTCTGCTGTTGCAGGGTGACGTTGTGAAAAATATCCTTCAGAAAAATCAGAGAAAATTTAGGGAATTAGGGAGATTAGGTTAGAGGTGCTCCCGTATCCACAGCGGAATTAGGCCTATCCTTGGAAACACCATAACCGCCTTCGCGTCGACCGCGTATGCCGGCACGCAGGGGACGCCGCCGTAGGGAGTTGGGTAGAGGCGGTACTCGCCCCAGTCGGGTATGGGGTTGTTGTCCCCCCATGTTACGAAGCACTTCTCCGTTTTTCCGCCCAGCTCGACGGTCTTCACTCCCCTGACGCGGTGGATTATTGGGTACGCGTACATCGGAGCGTTGTAGACTATCACGTCCCCGGTATGGATATCGTTGGGATTAACCCCCTTGAGCAGCACGACGTCCCCCCTGTAGAATACGGGCTCCATGGATCCGCTTATGACTATAACGAGCGGGGAATTTGTGGCCATCGCGAACTTCAGGCCGTAGTTTATCCCCACGACCACGAGCAGGGATATCAGTATCCAGGCCGCCTCTTTTTTCCATTCCTCTCCCATTTTAGGGCCTCCATCAGGGTCGCTATCCTTGTTGGAATGGCACCTATCGCGGTGCACGTTTCCAGACTAACCTTCTTTCCGGTTATGTCAAGGTGGTACCGCGCAATCTTAAAGCTTTCCCCCGGGAGTCCGTGCCTCCCCAGGCCCACCAGCAGCATGAAGCTCTCCCCGCTGAGGGCCCTTTCGGCGAGCTCCAGGGATGGTATCTCTTTCTCTTCCTCCGGTTTTCTCGTGGTCGCCACGACGTTCCCGAACTGGGCTGGAAACCCTTTCCTCGGGAAGTCCAGGAGATGGAACCTGTTCCTCTCCGCGAGCTCTATGAGGTAATTCCCGCCCTCCCCTATCGTCGTGTGGCTGCTTATCTCCTCCGCGACGTCGATGGGCCCGCCGCTGAGGGGAAAGCCGATGAGGGCCAAATGAAAGCCGTAGGCGTAGGTTATGGGTCCGGCCCTGGCGATTGCCCTCAGGTGTGCCTCGTGGAGCCTCCTGGTGTCGTAGGTATTGTAAAGGGCCAGCGTGAGCAATGATACCACCAACGGGACTATCCGGGAACCCTTATAAACGGTTGGGCCTATTAAAGGAATGGCGAGACACCATGAGTACGGCGGATGAGATAACCCTCCTTGCCTCCAAGGGTCTTCTTGAGGAGGCCATCGATGCCGCTCTGGAGCTTGAGGATCCAACTGAGAGGCTGAACGCACTGACGGACATAATACTCCAGGCCCACGGCAAGAGGAACGATCTCCTTCCTTCTCTGTTCAACGACGCGCTCAAGGCCCTCAAGAAAATTAAAAATCCCTACGACAGGGCTTACGCTTATTCCAGGCTTGCCTATGTTTACTCGGTGATTGGGGACCACGAGAACGCCTCCGAGTTCTTCGACCGGGCTGCGGATGAGGTGACACGGATAAAGTCCGAGGGTGACAAGGCCCTGGCCCTCTCCGTGCTAGCATACTATCTAGCACTGGCGGGATTCACGCACGAGGCCGTCTCCTCGTTCAACGAGGCATTTGGCATGCTTATCTCAGCTTCCATGGACTACAGGCGGAAGCTCGACGTTATAACAGAGGTCGCGGGCATGATGGAGAACGCCGGTGACGTGTTGCACTCCCGCGATGCCATCAGGTTCTATGAGGTAGCCTACGACATCTTCGATAAGCTCTACATAAACCAGAGGGCTGCTGAGGTTGAGAAAAAGCTTGAAGCGGCCAGGATCATGCTGTACTACGGAGACCCAGACGTCAGAGGGGCCCTGCTTGAGGGGCGATATCATTTTGCGATTAGTTTGCTTCAGAAGAGGCTCAAGGATCCCCAGAACCTCTTCATGGCCCTCCTAGAGGTTGCCCACTGGATGAAGCACGTTGGGGCTGCCGAGTACCTCGACGTCCTCGAAGCGGCGTTCAGACTGTTGGGGTCGATTGGGCTTACAGAAGCGAACGTCCAGCGCTCCGCTGCAATTCTCACGGATATGGGGGAGCTTGAGAAGGCCCTGAAGTTCGCCCTTGAGATTAAAGACCCGGAGAAGCGCGACGATGCCCTCGCAGCCATCGCCATAAAGCTGGCCGAGAAGAAGGAGTTCGCCGATGCCAGGGAAGTCGTGAAGTCCGTATCGAACCCCATGCTCAAGGCCAAGCTCACCGAGGAGGTAGGAAAGCTTGAGGATCAGTACAAGATGGAGTTCTGAGGTGTTGGAGATGGATTACGTCGTTTTTGATGCCCACTCCGACCTTCCCACTCTGGTATGGGAAGAGCGCGGAAAGGGTGAAAGCCCTGTACTTGAGAGGAACTTTGAGAAGTTCTTTGGGGACTACGTGCGGGCTAGGGTTGCCTCTGTATGGACACCGCCCGAGAAAAGAGTGTATGCCCTCCGCTATGCCCTTGAGGCTTTCAGGAGGTTTAAATCAGATGTTCATGAGGGGGGGAGGTTTGAGCTCGTGACGGCTGTTTCTGAGATGGACGAGGCAGTCAAAGAGAACCGCGTGGCACTCTGGCTGGGTCTTGAGGGTGGAGAACCCATAGAGAGCCTTGATGTTCTTGAGACGTTTCACGAGCTCGGTTTGAGGGTTCTCACGCTGACTTGGAGCCTCAGGAACCAGATCGGTGACGGGGTCTTTGAGAGGACAAACGGCGGTCTCACCAACTTCGGCGTGGAAGTGGTCGGAAAGGCTGAGGAACTTGGGATAGTCATCGATTTGAGTCACATAAACGAGGCGGGCTTCTGGGACGCCCTGGACGTAACGTCCTTTCCGGTCATGGCATCCCACTCCAACGCCAGGGCCCTCTGCGACCACCCCCGGAACCTGACGGATGAACAGCTGAAGGCAATAGCCGAGAGGGACGGCGTAGTTGGTGCAGTTGCAATCCCCTCGTTTGTTGACAAAGAAAGGCCTACCCTCGATAAATACGTTGAGCACATTGCATACATGGTTGACCTCATTGGATACAGGCACGTTGGTCTCGGCTTCGACTTCGTTTACTACCTCCGCGAATGGGGCGGGAAGGGCGTTGAGGGCTTTGAGAATGAATCGCGGATTCCCTCTCTAATCGAGAAGCTGGAGGAGCGCTTCGGTGAAAAAGAAGTCAGGGCTATAACCTTTGAGAACCTCAGGCGGCTCTTTGGGCATGTTGTTGGATGATCCACCGCGAACAGAGGGTCAAAAAAGGGTGCGATACTCTTTGGCTGGGGAGGCTTATCCTTCCATTCATTTGAGTTTTGAGTGAATATTTGGTAAAAAGGGAATCAAAGTCTAACGTTTCTGAACGGGCTTCCACCCTTGACTTCGAGCCCTTTGTTCGTGAACTCTATGAGGTAGAGGCAGGTCTTGTGGTTTGTTCTCCTCATCTTGAGTATCTGAATCGCCCTGACCATCTGACCCTCGTGTAGGAAGTAGTGTAGCATCATGACGCCGCTCACGAGGTAGTGCTCCTCGGTGTAGTGGTCCAGGTCTGTCATCTCCGCTATCAGGTACGCCGTGACGTTGAGGTCTTCAAGGCCGCGTATGAAGCGCGCCAGCTCGGCCCTCTTCTCCGCTGGGTGCTCCATCGAGAACTCTATCGCCGTGACGGGGTCAATGACCAGTCTGCTTATCTTCTCATCCTCCGCGATCTCCCTGAGCCTGAAGAGGACGCTCTTCCATGTGGGGACATGTGACGATTCTCTCCAGAGCATGGGGCCGAGGTCGAAGAGAAGGAGCTGCTTTGAGGCAGAATACACCTTTACAGAAGGGTCAAAGCGCATCATGTCCTTAACGGCCTCTTCGGGGTTCTGAACTAGGGAGGCGTAGGCGACTTTTTCTCCTTTCTTCGCACCCTCGATGAGGAAGTGCATACCAAGGGTCGTCTTTCCACTTCCCGGCGGGCCGGTTATCAGGTAAACCTTACCAGGAATGAGACCCCCCTCTATCATATCGTCGAGGCCGGGAACCCCGGTGGATATCCTCTCGCCAATATTCGGCGTGTTCACGGTGTAACCCTCCCTGTTGTTATTCTCTCTTTTGGAAATAATAAACTTTTTGCTTCGAACCGTTTCTTGATCTCTTGGTGGGTTCTAAGGTGGAAAAAGTATTAAAACTTGTGTTTCTACTAAGTTATAGGGGGTCAATGATGTTGGGACGCATCTTTGAAAGTCTGGAAACACACAAACAGGGCATAGTTTTGTTAGAGTACTCCTCTCTTGATCATCCTGAACTCGTGTTTGCCGATATTCTCAACCTCTGGAGGGAGAAAGGCATAAATCCGCTGATCGTTGATATTGGTAATACACTTCACATTTTCATCCAGCATCTCAGGTTTAAGGGCATTGAGCTTGATGTGGACGACGTCCCCGTAATAAAGGAGCTTGGAAAGGCCAGAGTGGGCAACGTGATTGGGGAGATATCCGAAGTGAACGACTTTGATTACCACATGGCAAAATATGCGCTGATAACTAAAAAAGTGCCAGAGGAGAGTGGGGAACATACGGTAGTACTCGGCATTGAGAAGTTCTCTTTTACATTTATGGACAACCCTCCGAAGCTTGAGAGGTACTTTGAGAGGATAACCCGGAGCCATCTAAAGTTCAACAACGGGATTCACATCCTGTTTCTTAACGTTTCGATGGCGAGTCCATACTTCATAAAAAGTCTGGAACAGGATTGCGAGTATGTACTGGGGGTTGAGAACGGCGTTCTAAAGCGGGTTAAAGTCCCAGGGGGCGATATCATTGAAGTTCCGTGATTATATTGGAGGCATAAACGCCGGTGAGAGCATCCTGGTAGAGCACACGTCCACCTCTCCCTATCCGCTCCTTTTCTATGAGATAGGGCGCAGTAGGGGCTGGGAAAATCTCCTCATCATTGACCTTCTGGATTCGGCACTCCCAATCCTCCGCTGGTTGAAATTCGCGGGGCTTGACGTCTCCCTTGATAAGCTTGACAGGATAAAGGCAGGGGGGACCTCCGAATGGGGCAACAAAATCGCCGAGGTCGATCCTCACAAAGACCCGGGAATATTCATGAACAGGTTCCTCAAAGTTCTCGTGGATTACTACAAGACGCACAAGAACGTGACGACCATAATCGTCAATCCCGAGAGACTTGTGCCTTTGCATGAGAACAGGGCCTCCTTTGTGCTCTATGTCTCATTGATCCGCTCCGAACTCCTTGGCAATCCCTCGCGCGTTCTCTTTGACTTCTCCAACTTTGAGCTCGCCCACAGTGGTTACCTAGCGCTCCTTAAGGAAATCGCAACGAGGGTGTTTCGGATAGAGGAAGGCGGCAAGCTAACCCTCATGAAGTCCATTGATCCCGAGGAGGATGGAACCCTCCTTGAGCCGTGGTAGCGAAGCCTTTTTAACCCCCTTTCAAACCCCCGCATATGGAGGAGCTCTACTACATCACCTTCAGGGAGGCCAGAATGCTTCTCGTTTCAAGGGGGAAGGTTAAGCTCAACCTCGACCTCCGGAAGACCAACAGGACCTGGGAAGTGGAAATAACTGATGAGGTGGCAGTTTTTCCAGATGGCGCTCTCCTTGAGAGGGAAATCCTTGAAAAAATCGCCAGGGACAATGGAACCGTCTATTTTGTTTCCAATGGAGAGGTTTACAAGGCCGCGATATCAAGCGAATCGGGTTTCTACAAGCTCGTCCCGACGATACCGCCCACCATAGAAATAAACGGCATCAGGATGCACCGCACCAAAGAAATAAACCCCCTCCAGGACACGAGGAACAAGGTCAACACCGTGAAACCGGGGGAGGGTGAGACGGTTCTGGACACATGCATGGGGTTGGGGTACACTGCGATAGAGGCCTCTAGGAGGGGATCTTACGTCATAACCGTCGAGAAAGACCCCAACGTCCTCGAACTTGCCCGCATAAACCCTTGGAGCAGGGAGCTCTTCACGGGCGGGAAGGTTCAGGTCATCCAGGGGGATTCCTTTGAAGTCGTTAGGAAGTTCAAACCAGAGAGTTTCGACGTTGTTATCCACGACCCGCCGCGCTTCTCACTCGCAGGGCAGCTATACTCGGAGGAGTTCTACCATGAGCTCTTCAGAATTCTCAAGCCCGGTGGAAGGCTCTTCCACTACGTGGGCAACCCAGGAAAGAAGCACCGGCGTAAAGACCTTCAGAGGGGCGTTATGGAGCGTCTCAGAAGGGCGGGCTTTATCGGAGTTAAACGGGTCGAAGAAGCGCTTGGGGTCGTGGCGAGAAAACCGAAAGGGGAGAAATTGTAGAATGGGTAAAACTCTAGCGGGCTTCAAATTTCACCGACTTCCTCCATTTCCTCGAAGGCCTCTAAGTTCGTGTAGTAGTCCATGAGCTCGTTGATTTCCCTCCTCATCTTGAAGCTCTTGGCTATCGCTATTCCAAAGCCGATTATTGAGGGCCATATGAGGTAGAGGAGCAGCACTGCGTCGCTTATCAGGATGGGCCTTGGGTTTGTGAAGCGGTTGAAGTTTCATATCATCAGCGCTATCATGAGCCAGGCCGTTGAGAAGTTTGTTAGTCCACCATAAGCGTTCAGAGAGAACTCCTGCCGAACCCCATATAGAGGCTGGAACTGGCAGTGAGCTCTACCTCGTCGTCGATCCATCCAGCATGACGGCCATCAACGTGACCGTGACCAACCCCGCCCCCTCGCCGCTGATGGAGACCGCCAACATCACCGAGGAGCTCATGGGCAAGGCGGTGGTCATAGAGGGCCAGGTGGAGAGCTTCAAGACGATAGGCAACAACTTCAAGTTCCTGGTTGTGGACGGCAGCGGCAACGTCACCGTCTTCGTCCCGTCCTCAGTTACCGCGGATCTTCCATCCGACGTCAAGTCTGCCCTGACCGACGGCACCCAGGTCAAAATTGGAGGTTACGTGACTGAGTACAAGGGTACGATAGAGGTGCTCCCGTACGTTGCAGAGGGAATAATAGTGGAGGGCTGATGCCCTCACTCCTTCTCCCCTTTCAGTATTTTCTCCACGTCAAAGCCTTCCTCGTACTTCTTCAGCTTCCTCTCAAAGAATTCTATGAAGAGCTTGTATCTCTTCGCCCTGTGCTTCGGGCTTCCGCGGATGCTGTGGCCGTGCGCTCCGCGCCTGAATATCGCTATATACGCTTCCTTGCCCATGTCCTTGAGCACGTTATAGAACATGAGGCTCTGGTCGAGCGGGCAGCGGTAGTCCTCGAGGCTGTGGATCAGCAGGAGCGGCACCTTCACCCTGTCTGCATAGAACAGAGGGCTGAGCTTCCTGTAGTTCTCGTTTTCGAGCGGGTTCGGGCCTATCACCTCGACGTCGTACCAGAGGCCTATGTCCGAGAACGCGTGGCTCGTCAGCCAGTAGCTTATCCCGTTCTCGCTTATACCGGCCTTGAATAAGTCCGACTGTGTTACCGCCCAGTTGGTCATGTAACCGCCGTAGCTTATGCCAGTTATTCCAACCCTCTCGCGGTCGGCCTGGGGCTCAAGCTTGAGGAACTCCTCTATTCCCCCCATTATGTCCTCGAAGTCCTCCAAGCCTGTTCTCTCAAGAACTCCGAGGGCAAAGTCCTCGTCGTAACCGTCGCTCCCGCGCGGGTTCACGAAGACGACGTAGTAACCTTTGCTCGCCATCAGCTGCATCTCGTACTTAAAGTAGTGGCCGTACATCCCCTTAGGTCCGCCGTGGACGAAGACTATCACCGGAGCCTTCTCATCCTCCTTGAGCTCGGGCTTGATGTACCAGCCGTCTATCTCGAGGTCTTTGCTCTTGAAGCGGAAGTGCCTCGGTTCAAAGGTTTTCAGCTTCGCGAATATCGGCCCATTGTAATCGGTTAGCTGCCTCAACTCGCCATCGTAGAGGTATAGCTCCCTCAGCCTGGTTGCCGTCTCGATGAGGAGGGCAACCTTTTCGTCGTGCACGTCGAAGCCGTAAACCCAGTGGTCGCCCACTATGATGGGTTTAACCTCGCCATCCCAGAGGTAGAGGTTCACCCTGCCAGCGTCTGGAACCGTGAAGTAGACCTTGCCATTGTCGAGCTTCGCAGTTCCAGTGTTGAGCGGGCCCTCGTAGACAGGCTTAAGTTCGCCGTCCCAGAGGTAGAGCCAGTCGTGCTCGCTCATGAACTTCTTCTCCCGCTTTCCGTGGAGGAGGATGGCCTTTCCGTCGGAATCAACGGCCTCGAATGAGGCCCTCTCGAAGAGCTTTTCCTCCTCGCCGTCCTTCCAGAGGTAGATGTCGTAGAACTTGAAGAGCGCCGGTTTGCTCCCTTCCCTGTGTGGGACGTTGATGACTATCTCATCTCCGTGCCATATGCCGCTGGAAAAGCGCGGCTTCTCGAACTCCTCAAGGATTTCCTCGCTCTCCGTGTCGAGTATCCAGAAGGTCGTCTTCTCGCCGTCGAGGAAGCCCATGTTGTCGAACCAGACGGGAACATCGTCGTCGAAGATGAATTCCTCGTCGTCCCTCCTCTTGAAGCCCACAACGAGGAGTCTCCTTGAGTCGTTGTTCCACTGGACTGATCTAATGTTTTTGGCAGAGAGGACTTTCTTCGCACTGAGGGTCTCCATGTCCGCGACCCATATCTCGCTCTCCTTCTTCTCCTCGTTGGAGCGCATGAAAGCGAGCTTTTTCCCATCCGGGGAAATCCTGGGCATCGAGGCGTTTTCAACGAATCTCCTGGCGCCGGTCTCGATGTCCTCAACCACAACGGTGCTCTCGTATTTATTGTCCTTCATGTTAACCTTCGTGAGGACGTAGGCAACTTTGCTCCCCCTTACCCTCGGGTCGCCGAGGTAGGCGAACCTAGAAAAGGTCTTATCGTTCCATTCGATATTGCTCATAACGATATCACCCAGTTCATAGAGATGCTTAAAAGTATTTAAGGCTAACCCCGCGGGGGTGAGAGCATGAAGGAGACGACCGCCGTGGCAGTGATATTCACCGCGGGCGTGGTGTTTGCACTTGCATTCAGGACTTACTGGGGAATTGTGTTTTCGGCCCTTGGTATCCCCGTTTACCTGACCTACGTAGCCAGAGAACAGAACATACTAGCAAAGTCGAGGCTCTACGACAGGGACCTCTTTGTGATGATAATCATCGCGGTGGCGGTCATACTGGGTTTTGACTACCTCTGGGACCCCAGGCTGGGGCTGATATCCCTTGCCATCATAGTCCCTATCCTTGCCCTATACGCCGACCGCTTAAAGTCCAGAAATGAGGCGCAAAAGGCCTGAGAGCCTTCCTTTTCTCTTGTATTCCGCCGTTTCTTTGAGGAGTTCCCCTAGGAATCTTTCATCTACCCCGAACTTCTCCCTTATCCTCCTCGAAGTGGCGTTGTTCCCGATGAAGAGCATGGCCAGCGCGGAGGTAAGGTTCTTAGGTTTCCTCCAGCCGGCTTTTTCAAAGTCTATCAGCCACACTCTATCCCCTATGATTATGTGCTTTCCCCCCTGTATCTGGCCGTGGTCGAGGCCGAGCCTGTCAAGGAGGGCGGTCTTTTGAATTATTTCCAGGATGTGGCCCTTTTTAACTTCCGCGTACATAACTGGTTCGCCCTCTGCAAAGCCCCTCACTATATACTCCAGCCCTTTGAAGCTCCCGCTCGTGATGAGGGGAGGGGTAACATCGTAGGGCTCCAGAACCTTCACTATGTCTGCCTCCCTGAGAAGGTTTGAGCGCGGTGAGTCCGGGCGCTGGAGCTTGATTAAAACTTCCCTATTTTCCAGTTCTCCCTTAAAAACGATGCTTGTAGTCCCTTTTGAGTATGGAGAAACTTTCTGGATTCCAAACCTTTCCAGCTCCGCTTTAAACCCCTCTATGGCTTTCCATGGAATTAGATGCTCAAACATGTCCCTCGATAACCTTAAATACCACCTCAAATAAAATACTTTTGGTGATAGCTATGGTGACGGCTTTTATTTTGATGGTTACGGCCGCTGGAAAAGAGAGGGAAGTCATGGAGAAGCTTCTGGCCATGCCGGAGGTTAAGGAGGCCTACGTGGTCTACGGCGAATACGACCTCGTTGTGAAGGTCGAGACGGACACGCTCAAAGACCTCGACCAGTTCATAACAGAGAAGATAAGGCGCATGTCGGAGATCCAGATGACGTCGACGATGATCGCCATCTGAACCTCTCGTTCTTCTCCTTTGATTATTGTTGAGGGCAAAACATAACTTGAAAAGTTCAAAAAGGCTCACTTGTTCATCATGAGCCTTATTCTCTCCGCGGCATCCTTCGCCTTGTCCGAGATGTTGCTGAGGGTTCTGGCAATGTTGAGAATGTAGAAACCCTCGCTCCAGTTCATCTTGTCCGCATTCTTGAAGACGAGCTGCATCAGTTCGGTGTCCAGGCCGTCTATCCTGCTCTCGACGCTCTCTATCTCGTGGATTATCTCGTACTCCCTCTTTATCTCGGATTCGGAGAATCCGCTCTCAACAACGCGGTCCATCTGCACTATCGCCTTGTAAACGAGCTTCGCCGATTTTATGCTCTCCGTGCCCATCCTGAGGATTACATCTTTGATGTCCTCCGGTATACTGACCTGCCTTTTGACGAGCAGCCATTTGGCGGTGTCCTCGGCTGCATCGGCTACCTTGTCCTGCATGTGGAGGTATATGAGGACGTCTTCCCTCGCCACAGCCATCATGAGCTTTGAGCTCAGGGAGTCCCTTATCTCCTCCTTTATCCTGTCGGCGACGTCCTCAAGGTTGTCGACTTCAAGGGCGAGCTTCTCCATCTCCTTGTAGTTTCCCTCGCGCCACGCCTGGAGGGCCTTCTCAAGGGTCTCGACCGCTTGGAGGGCCACCTCGGCGTGCTTTATGAGGGGCTTAAACGGGCTCTTTGCGAAGAGTTTCGTCCAGACCTGCATGCTATCACCCCACCATCATCAGGACTTTGAACAGGAAGGCACTTATCACCGCCGCCACGGGGACGGTAACGAACCACGATATTATTATATCCCAAATCACGTTTTTGTTTATTGCGTTTATACCCCTCGCTAGGCCCACACCAATCACAGCACCGACTACGACGTGGGTTGTTGAGATTGGCATCCCAAGCCAGCTGGCCATCAGTATAACTGTCGCTGCAGAGAACTCCGTGGAGAAACCGCGTGTGTTGGTCAGCTCCGTTATCTTCTTTCCAACTGTTTCCATAACCTTGTACCCGTACATGAATATTCCAATGGCTATTCCAAGACCACCCATTGCCAGTATCCATCTTGGAACGGGGACTTTAACGCCGCTCATTCCCATTGTTATAACGGCGTACGCAGCCGCAATTGGACCGACGGCATTGGCAACGTCGTTTGAGCCGTGGGCGAGGGCAACGTAGGAAGACGTCACGATTTGTACCTTCTTGAAGATGCTCTCTACCCCAATGTACGGGTCATCCGGCCTAAAGCGGAGCCTTATAAGGAGGTAACTTGGGATGAAGACAGCTATTCCACTTGGGACTCCGTAGATGAGAACCCCATAGAGGAGGTTCCCCCCGTGGATTACCTTAAGGTAGAACATGGTTCCGATGATGACAAACGTCATCCCTACCCAAAAAGGTGCCCACCGACGGGCGCTTCTCACTGGGTCTTTACTTGCCAGTATGCTCCTTCTCACGGCTTTAAAAACAAAGAACGCGACTATTGCGCCGAATATAGGTGAGAGAATCCAGCTCAGGACGACCTGTGTAACTTTGCCCCAATCCACTATTGAGACCCCACCGTAGACTATTCCATATCCTATGACTCCACCGACTATGGAATGTGTTGTCGATACGGGCAGACCATTGTACGTCGCAAATATGAGCCATATACTCGCCGCGAGAAGGGCGGCCAAAGAACCGTAAACCAAAACCCATGGATCATGGATAGCACTTGGGTTGACGATTCCCTTTCTGATGGTCTCCGTAACGCTCTTTCCAAAGAAATACGCACCTGTAAAGTTCATTACTCCCGCTATTACCGCCGCTTGCTTGGGTGTTACTGCCCTCGCACCGACCGCAGTCCCCATCGAGTTGGCGACATCGTTAGCGCCTATGTTCCATGCCATCCAGAAACCTAGGATTATGGTACCGATTAGCCATGGATCCATCGTGCCCACCGGAGGGGACTAAATTGGGCAATATAAATATCTTGCCGCAGTAGAATATATGGAAGCAAATAGAAAGGATAGAGCTATATAGACAACATACCTCACGGGATAACCTGTGTGCCGGTCCTGCCTTCGAGGGCCTCAACCGCCTTATCCAGGGAGGCTATAACCGCCCTCTCGCCGCCCCACTCTACGAACCTTATGGCGGCGAGAACCTTTGGCCCCATGCTGCCCTTCCTGAAGTGTCCTTCCTCATAATAGCGCCTCAGCTCTTCAACGGTTACCTCACCAAGCCACTTCTCATCGGGTTTTCCGTAGTTTATTGCCGCTCCATTCACATCTGTAAGGATCATGAAGATGTCCGCCTTTACCTCCTCCGCCAGTCTCTCGCCAGCCAAATCCTTGTCTATGACTGCCTCAACCCCCTTGAGCTGGCCGTTCTCCTCGATAACCGGGACTCCACCGCCGCCGCTCGCTATGGTGATGAATCCCTTCTCCACGAGTTCAACGATAACCGGCGCCTCGACGTGGCCCTTGGGGTCTGGACTGGGCACAACGCGCCTCCACCCCCTTCCGGCGTCCTCTATAACCATCCATCCCTTCTCCTTCGCGAGCCTCTTTGCTGTTTCCTCGTTGTAGAAGGGCCCAACCGGTTTACTGGGGTTCTGGAATGCTGGGTCGTTCTTGTCAACGATGCTCTGGGTTACTATCGTAGCAACGGGCTTCTCAACCCCCCTCTGCCTCAGCTCGTTTATGAGAGCCTGCCCTATCATGTAGCCTATCTGTCCCTGGGTCATTGCCCCAGCAACGTCCATCGGCTGGGCTGGAATGCCGTGAACCTGCTGGCCGGCGTCCATGTGAAGGAGAAGCGCCCCAACCTGCGGCCCGTTTCCGTGAGTGATAACCACCTCATATTTGCCATTGAGGATTATATCCGCTATCTGCTTTGCGGTCCTCCTCACGTTCTCCATCTGCTCCTCGTATGTTCCCTTCTGCCCCCGCTGGAGAATGGCGTTCCCGCCGAGCGCTATCACGACCCTCTTCATACCCTCACCTCCGGATGGATGAGTACGCGCACGGGCATAAAAACGTTCGTTAGGGTATCTTCAAGTTCACTGGAAAAAGGTTCGAGAAAACTTCGTGGAAGTTGATAAAAGTAAAGTTTAGCTCAGAGGTACCACTCCGAGAACCTTCCCAGGCCGAGCCTCTCAAGCGTTCTCATGACTCCCAGCGCTATCCCCTCAACTTCTATGCCGCCTGGAAGCTTGTAGGCGTCCCCGACGATGTAGATGTCCTCAGTTGGAAACTCCTCGACAGCCTGCCCGCTGGCGACCCTGTTCACGGGATTTCCGTCGAGATATGTCTGGATGAGCAGAATCTCCCCTTCCTCATCGAGGTTCGGGAAAATTCTGTAGATGTCCTCGATGCCCTTATTCTGTTCTGCCTTGATGCCCCTGCTCTGGAGCGCGTGGTGGAGCATTATGAGGGTGTAGCCTTCGGGAGCGAGCTCCGCGCTTATAGCGGTCGGCTCATTGTAGCCGTTTATCCTCTCCGTATCGAGCGTGAAGACGACGGTGTTTCCAATCCTCGGTTCTCCTTTAAGGGCGACATTGTACTTTATGCCCTCGCTCGGCTTCAGGGAATCCACCTTTTTGAGGTAGTCTCTGTCGAAGTTATCCCTTCCAAGGAGCTCCACAGTCTCTTTGATGCCGATGTTTGAAACCAGCACATCGTAGGAGAACTCCTCGTTGTCGGCCGTCACGACCTTCTTGGCCTCGGTATTGACTTCAACGGCCTTCTTCCGCGTCAGAATCTTTCCGCCGTTCTCCCCAACGATTCTCGCAAGCTCGTCAGTTAGGGCCTTACAGCCCCCCTTGACGAGACCGGGACCGCCCCACTTCAAAGCCGCCTTTATCTCCCTCGCCAGCTCTCCAGCTGGAACGTCGAGGACGCTGTCTGCCCAGCCCAGGAAGCTCTTGATGAAGAGGTCGGTGAACTCGTTGTCGCCTATCCTCTCCCTTATCCACTCCCTTCCGCTCATCTCGGCCTCTTCTCCATTCGGGAGCTTGTTCCTCTTTATGTCCAGAAGGAGTTTGGTTGCCTTGGCCCTCTCCTTCCAGCCCAAGTACTTCCAGCCGTCGCGGTAGTGGAAGGTTTTGCCCTCGTAGAATATCATGCCCTTTGGATTGGAGTTCACTATTGTGACGTTCGCACCGAGGAGCTTAAGGAGATGTGCCAGTGGGCCGTCTTCGCCGTGCGGGAGCATGTGAAAGGCCCCCGTTGAGAGGCCGAAGCCCTTGTAGTTCAGGTTCGTAAAGCGACCGCCGGTGTAGGGTGCCTTCTCAAGAACCGTGACATCGTAGCCGTTCTTGGTTAAGAACCCAGCCGTTAAAAGCCCGCCGATTCCAGAGCCTATTACGACTGCCCTCATTCTACCACCTGAAAGGCCAAAGGTGAAGGAGAAATATAAGGGTTTGGCCGTTGCATAGATGCGCGACTCTTTTACTCAGGCTTCTTTTGATTTATCCTAAGAGGAAAACTTAACTTGAAATAAATTTATACTCGAAAAAAAAAGGAAGAATCCTTACGTTAAATAAAAGGAAAAATTTATAAGAACAAAGTGATTAGAGTGTGTTGCAAATACCCATAAGGAGGTGAACTTCGTGAAGTGGAAGCCCTTATTTGCAGTCCTGTTGGGACTGCTGATGGTTGGAGTGACGGCTGGAAGTGTTAGTGCTCAAGTATCCCCCACCAATCTCCAAATCTCCAACGTTGATAGTCATACCAAGATTATTTCACTCTCAACAACTAACCCGTATCAATTTCACCCACTACCCCCAAAACCGAAAGTGTTCTTGGACAAGGATCAGGTTGATTTGGAATTCTCAAAGTATGACTCGTATATTCAGTATGGGGGCAGGATATACCTTGCATTCCACTGGGGTCTGGACATTATTTATGTCCTCAACGCAGGAAGTCCTGATAGAGTTTCCCTACTGATTCCGTGGGAGGTAAAAACACCCTCTGGATGGGTTCCACTCTTTGAGGAGGATGACCCTGATGTCTACGTCAAAGTTTACATTGGGGATAACAGCACAATCAAGATAACAATAGAAGATCACGACGGGATTCACCCCATAGAGAAAAAGATTGGAAACGTCGAGTTCAGGTTAAAGCGTGTTCAAGTTTCTGCTCCCGAAAACGACGTTACCTCCGCAGAGGTTTACATTGGAATGACACCCCGTCCTGAATTCATAAATACAACCCTACCAATAGTCATGGGGTACACTCACACATGGGACTGGAGCCGTTTTGTGACAGTAATTACTGCCGTTGTAGCGGAGGGTTTTGTATCAGTGGCTTTTGGACCCGAAGCAGGCATGTTAGCAAAAATAGCGTTTAGTGCCTTGACTTCTTTTACGGCAGATGAACTTGCTGGTCATTTACCTAAGGAGTCATGGACCATTGGAAAGATATTCAACGTCAAACTCGACTATGATGAATACTTAGTGCACGGAGGCCCATCCCCTTCTCCCTGTTTCAACGGAAGATGCGCAATGTACCTTAACCCATCAAACAGTATCAACCCGAACAATGGAAGGGGTTAGTATGAAAAACTTTTTTGCTTTTATTCTATCAAACTATGGGGTGTGGGAAGTGAATAGGGAAACACCACCGGAGAAGCTAACATTTGTTGACACATTCGTAAGAGGATTTCTAAGTTTCGGCCTGCTGGGTTCGTTCTTCGGAATCATCATCTACGCGGTCTCCAAGTCTCTTTGGGCTACTGCAAAGTTCAACCTCGCCCTCTGGATTATAACATCTCCCCTCGCATACTTCAGGATTTACAACCCTGCACTGAAGTGGCTGATAGATAGTGGAGAGTCCTTCTCGCAAGCAAAAAGGAAGGCCGAGCGGGCTGCTAAGAGGTTTGCCCTTGAGTGGGCGATCCTGCTTCCGCTGGCGACTGCTGCCGGGGCAGTCCTGTACTCTGGGGTTTACCCAAACGTTCCGCTTGCAGTTGCGCTCGTCGTCCTGAACTCGGCCTTTTGGGGTTACGTACACGCGAGGATCTTCACACAGGCCTACCTCCCATTCGCCAACCTCAAGAATGTGTTCTGGGTTTCAAAAGTGCTCTGGCGGAGAATCTATAGATCGACGGATGGCCATTCTGACGGAGTTTGAGGATGTATGTTAATTGGATCACGTTGTGAATTTTAAGGAGTGTGTTCGAGTTTTTCATTATTAAAAATTCAAGTGCATTTAGCAATAATGGATACTGATGCATGATCCTCTGTCAGATTTACAGTGTTCAGTAGATGGCAGAAGTGAAAACTTATCAATTTTTTATTTTTTTAAGTTGGATATCATTCCAAAAATTTGGGTAATGAACAGAAAATTGATTGCATACATCACTATGCTCATTTTGGCAACATTAGCGTTTTGGGTGATCATTCCAATCCCACTTTGAGGTGATGAAAGATGAAACCCGCCAAATCTATCAAACTCTCTCGTTCCTCTTCTTTGCACAGGCTTCTATGCTCACTATACACGCTAAGACTCTGAATTTAACCCCTTTTCCTTAAGCTTTCTTTTGACTAATTCTAAGTGCAAAATGTGACTTTAACAGATTTATACTCATAAAAAATGGAAGGCTAGAATTATTGGTAAAAGAAAAAACTTTTAAAGAGGAAATGTCAATATGAACGTGATTTGCATGAGGAGAGAGCAGTTGATAGTCTATGCCGCCATAACAGTGCTGGCAATCTTTGCCGCCGTCTTAGCTCTGGATGCCAGTTACTTTACCACCCATCACCTGCTGTCCGTCATGGGGGTTATCATATTCCTCCTTCTGGGCACGGAGCTTTTTCTTGTAAGAATGCACGTATCGCGGACGGACGTCTTGATGGGTGCCGCCATGATATTCATAGCATTGGGTTTTGCCCTCTACGTAGACTACACGTTTTATCCACGCCATTCCGCGATGAGAACAATGGAGGTGTGGTTAGCCGTGAGTATAACATAGATAGTTGCGGCGGAGATGATGCAGTTGGGCAGGAGGTTATCGAAGATAAGAGGAGTGACACAAAAGAGGTGATTGCTATGAGGTTGGTACCAGTTATCCAGTGGGTTGGGTTTGCCCTTACAGCGCTATTCATGGGGATCTCCCTCTATGACCAGGCCTATTTTATTGACCACCATCTGTTAGCGGTCTTTGCAGTTGTGATGACAATCCTTGAAGAGGCTGGAACCTATCTGGCAAAAGTCGAAGGCAGGATAACTCCAAGGAATGCCATGCTTACCAGCGTTCTACTTTTCCTAGTGATGATAGCGGCCCTCTATGTTGACCACGTTGAAGCTCACGTTTTTCATCTTATTTATTGAAGTGTCTTTTTTCTTGTTTTTGTGATCGTTGAGGACCTTTGACTTTCTGTGAAGTTGACAACAGTTATGAGAAAAATAGAAGCAGGGCATAAAAGAGGCTCAGAGCCTCCACTCAACCCCAAGAATCTCGCTGTACGTATCGAGCACCTTTTCAAGGTACTCCCTGGCCGTTCCGACCTTGTCGATCCTGAACTTCCCTGCCCACTTCTCATTGCCGAACTCTTCGCTTCCCTTGGCAACGAGGTCGATAACGCGCATGCTGTCCCAGAACACCGGACCGTGACCGGTTTTCTTCGCGTAGTCTATCATGCGCTTGAGTTGCCGCTTTGAGTGCTCTTCCATGTCTACGTTCTCCCCGTAGGCCTCCATGAAGAGGGCCTTAAGGACCGGCTTCATCCAGCCGCGGTGGAAGCGGCACCAGCCGACGTTGTCGTACCAGAACTCCCAGAGGGCGCTCGCGATAATCTTCTGGGCCAGCTCCTCCGGCTCGAGGAAGACGCCGAACTGGTAGAACGTCCAGTAGCGGCCCTGAATCGGGAGCGGGATGTAGTTTCCAATGGCCCAGTACATTGTCGGCGTCATCTCACCGTCCTCGCCGAGAGGCGTGTAGACGGCGTAGTCCTTGAAGCTCTCGCCATATTTGAGTCTGTCCTTGAACTTCTCGTCGAGGATGACGCTCGCCTTTCTCTTCCCGAGACCGATGATCTTGGCTATCTCGTTCTCGGCGAAAGCCACTCTGTGGGCAAGTTCAGCAACGAGCTTAGCGTTCTTCTTGCTGGCCTCGGCGGGCCTCTCAAGGAGCGCCTCCTTAGTGAAGTCAGGGACATCGCTGAGACCGACTTCCTCCGGCTTGAGTATTCCGCGGTGGACGAGCTCGAGAACCCACGCCGCGGTTCCTCCGAACTCTATGGCGTCGAAGCCCATAGCATCAACGGTCGGGACACTTATGTCGCTGGCGCGGAGGGTTATGACGCCGCTGAGCGGGCCGTTGGCTTCCCTCGGCTCGTACTCGATGTGGTGGCCGTTGGCATACTTCTTGCACACGACCGGACAGGGCTCACCGCAGTTCGTCCAGTTCTTGGTCTCTATCGCTTCTTTGTTGAAGGGCTCCCAGTAGTGCTTCATTATGGCCTCGTGGATCTTAATCCTCTCTTCCTTCTCAATGTAGGGCATCCCCCAGTTGAGGATTGGGACGAAGTCGCCCTCGGCAGGGTAGTTCCCGCCGAAGGTTCCGCCGGTTTTGAGCTTCGGGTTATACTTGTACTTGACGGTCTTCTCGCTTATGATGTCGTTGTATGGCTTCTTGTGAACGCCCTCAACGATGCCCTTGGCGGTTCTGAAGGAGGAGATGTCCTCCCCTGGGAATTTCCTTTTCCTCGGTTTTCCGCCGAAGATTACGCCGACGACGTTGTGCGCCCTCATGAGAACGCTTCCGGAGCCGCCACGAGCTGCCCAGTCCTCGCTTCCTTCAACGCGTTTGCCCTTCCTGAGGGTCTGGGAGAATATTCCGCCGTAGTTGGTGTTCAGCGCGGAAGGACCGACGACGGCAATGCGGTACTCGAAGTCGAACTTCTCGCCGAAGGTGTCTATGAGGTACTGGGTAAGGGCGTAGACTCCTTCTTCCCCTTTGTAACCGTGCCATATCTCGATAAGCCTGTCCAGCTCAATCTCGTGGAGCTCGACGTTGACGTTCGAGCCGTCGTTATAGAGAATGACCACAACCGGTTTCTCCGCCTTCCCTTCAAATGTGACGAAGTCAACGCCGACGTTCTTGAAGGCGTAGGCGGCACCGCCCATCGCCGACGGGAAGAGCGTTCCGTAGAGCGGCGAGCGGAAGAAGAACATTAACCTGTGCGCTCCCGGAAGGATAGAGCCCGCGAACGGTCCCCTTCCCATTACCACCACGTTGCCTGGGTCGTAGGGGTCCTTGGCGTGGGTGCCGAGCTTCTCGTGGAGCTCGATGCCGTAGTCTATGATGCCGTAAACGTCCTTCTTCTCGAACTCCTCGCTCTTGACCTTTCCCTCATTGAGGTTCAGATGAAGCACCGTGAACTTCATGCTCTCACCACCTTTGTATCACTCCGAGTGTTAGTTTTTTGATGAAGTGTATTTAAGCCTTCCGATGGCCTTCGATTGAATAAGCCTTGGATTATAAAAACGTTGGTGATTAGGGCAGTACACCGCTTAAATGAACAGAAAAGGGGAGGGAAATCACTCGATTTTCTCGAACCTCTCCTCAAGCCTCTTGAGGACACCTGGCAGGGTGGTGTACTCCATGTCCTCCATCGGGAGCCTGTGCGGCTCGAAGGGTCCGTGCCTGCGCATGTAATCCGCTATTTCTATTGCCTTCTGCCTCGCACCGTCGAACGCCGGGTCGTCAAAGAGGTCAACTGGGCCGACGAGCTTTCCTTTTGGACTTATCTGCCAGCCGAGGGCGACAACCCTCGGGGGACCGTCGAACCTGGTCGGGTTGGCCTGGTGCATCGGGGCGGGCATTATTGGGCCGTTGTGGGAACCGCGCATCCAGCCGCTGACGAGGTGCGGGAATGAGAATGGCTCAAGGACTTCGCCGAGCGCTGGAAGGCCGCTCTGGGCCCTGACGATGGCAACGGGGTCGTCCTTTCCGACGTACTCTCCCGCTATCTGGTAGAGTTTCTCCGTGCTGATAACGGCCACGGGCTCATCCTTGTCTATCTTGTGGCCTTCCTTTGGGAAGACCCTCTTGATCACGTAGCGGCTCTTGGCGCCGATGAGGGCTAGGAGATCGTAGAGCTCCTCTGGTGTGTTGAGGATAACGCGCTTGTGCTCCTTTATGTCCCAGACCTCGAAGCGGAAGCCCATGTGCATGTTCGGGTCAATGACAAGGCCCGCGGTGTTGAATGGGTCCGCGAACATCCTGAATATCGGAAGGTTGAAGGCTCCGGGTTCCGTCTTGTCCATGTGGAAGGTAACGACAGGCTCGCTCTTCCTTAGGGTTATCTCCATCTCCGCCACTCCTGGCCCCATTCCGCGGACGTTACCGCTGAAGGCGTCTTTGAGGAGGTCTTGGCCGGCCCCGTAGAGACCGAGCTCTTTGGCAACCTTGGTGGCCTCCTCGAAGGCCTTCCATGCTAAACCATGAACCTCTTCACTGTCAACGCCCTTCCTATGGGTCATGATGAACTGTAAATCATCGCCGCAGGTGGCGACGTAGAAGTCTATAATGGTTCCATCCTCAACGGCCTTTGAGAGGATTTCCTCTGCCGTCTCTACGAGCTGCGGGTGGACCCTTGAATGGCCGGGCCATCCGCCGATGTCGGCTTTAATAACGCTCAACGTGATTTTTTCTCCAGTTGCCATTGGCAATCACCGTTACCCTTAACCACTTTTATGTTTATAAAACGTTAATATCACCGTCGATGATACACAGGGGTAAGTCAAAAAACTCTGGATAGTAATCACGTTGAGTGATACATATTGCACGCCTTTCCCGTTGGGGTTCGCGGGCACAAAACTTATAAACCCGCCGTTGGTATGGTTAGCTGGATGGGGGCATGGTGTAGCCTGGTCCATCATCGCGGGCTCCAGAGGTATGAGGACTTGCGGGTTTGCTGATTGGGGATGAGCCTTTGGAGCTCTGACCCGGAGAAACCCGCGGACCGGGGTTCAAATCCCCGTGCCCCCACCATTCTGCAAACTTCCTTCTTGAGCTGTTCCTGGCATCCTCAAATTTTATAAGGTGCCAAAACACTCTTCTCACGGGCAGCCCGGTGGTGTAGCGGACAATCATCCCGGACTTTGGATCCGGGGACCGGGGTTCGAATCCCCGCCGGGCTACCATGTTTTCGTTTGTTGATGTTGTTTCCGCTTAATGGCCTCTAAATTTCAAAAATTCTAATAAAATTCTAATTATGACTTTAGTGAAATGTCCAGAAAATAGCTTTTCAAAGGGCCATTTACTCTTTTGTCTTCCTCTCTCGTTGCTCTAGGAGCGATATGGGGGAAAGCGCTGATGTTAAGAGACCCAGCGTCTTCTCATCGAGGGCGTTCTTGTCCACAGGGACCAGAAGGATTTCCCTGTTTAGAAGGGCCAGGTCTTTCAGGTTTGTCAGGAACTTGAAAACAGCTTGGTTGCCGTTCTCTATCATAAGGTACTCCACGCAGTCTAGGAGGATTACCTTGTCGATGTCGGCGCTCTGAAGGAACGCCTTGAGCTTTTCAAGGAAGTACGGGAGTCTCGTGGGCTCCACGGCATCTTCGTTGGGGACCTTTGAAACCCATATGACAGGAGTCACGGTGAGGCCCAGCTTTTCACGGAACATCGCAGGTGAGTCTCTGGTTACCGCCAGGCTGGGGATGCCTTCCTTCTTTGTGGGCTCCTGGAATTTGGCGTAGACTTCCTTCCTGCCTCCCCAATATGCCCCGTACCTGCGCATTCCTCGCGGTTCGGCGGCAACCTTTATTATCATGTACCTGTCCCTGACGAAGGGTATGTAGAAGGCCACAGAGGACGCGAGGAGGAAGAGCGCCCCGAGCGTTAGAATGACGGACCTCACGTCGAGAAGGATTGTATTGCCGTACTCCAGTGACGTCCTCAGGAGTACGCCCATGAATTCGGCCACGGCCACCAGGATGAACGCCACTATCATTGAGTAGAAGGCGGTCACGAAGTACGGAAAGCCGAGTTCTTTGTTATCCTTCTGTTTGCGGAGGTGAGAACCCCAATTATGGCTAGGATATCGGAAGAACGATTAAGTCCCTGATGAAGTAACCGATTGAGAGTATCCGGAACATCAACACCCCTTCGTTTTAGTCTTTTAAATCATTTTGTTTTTGTAATTCCCTGCTCCTGGTATTCCCTTGAAGTTTGAAAGAGGCCACTTCGACGATTGACCGAAAAGCTTTTTAGCCGTGCACCATTATGATACTCCGGGAAGGTTTTAGTAACCCTTCTTTAGGAAAAGGAGGTGGGGGCCATGAGCGAGCTCATAGAGCAGATTGTGCAGGTTCTTAAGGATCAGGTGGTTCAGGACACAGTCGTGCCCAGGAACATAAGGCGGGCGGCCGAGCAGGCAATAGAGGTGCTCCTCGACAGCAGTAAGGAGCCGACCGTAAGGGCCGCCGATGCGATAGCCATCCTTGAGGAGATAAGTGAGGACCCCAACATGCCCATGCACACGAGGACCATCATATGGGAGGTCCTTGGGGCCCTTGAGCAGGTTAAGTGAGCGTTTTGCTTTTTCCGCTCATTCCCTGCGTTTCTCGGCTTTTGCCATGTACCACAGTTTCGCACTCTCTTCCACCAGTTCCGCTTTGTAGAAGGCTTCCCTCAGGCTTCTTCCGACGGTGACGATGCCGTGTCTTTCCATTAAGGCCGCGTCGCTCTCACGGATTGCCTCCGCAACCACTTCCGCCAGCTCCTCCGTTCCGGCCTCCCTGAACGGGGCTATTGGTATTCTGCCGAGGTAGAGGGCCGCCTCTGGTGTTATTATCGGGAGTTCCCCCTTCAGAACGGTGGCGGCTGTTATCGAGTACGGCGGGTGGAGATGTGCTATCGCCCTAACGTCCGGCCTTTCGCGGTATATCGCGAGGTGAAGGCGGTACTCGCTCGAAGGTCTCACTCCAGAAATCTGCCTCCCGTTCATGTCAATGACTGCCACCTGTCCGGTGCCCATATCGTCCATGACCGCTCCAGTAGCCTTTATGAAGACCAAATCCCCCTCCCTGATGCTCAGGTTTCCGCCGAATGCTGCGGTAAGACCTCTCTCGTGGGCCTTCCTTGAGTACTTCACAAGCTGAGATTTGATTAATCGGCTCATAAAATCACCTCACACCTTTTTAAGAAGTTTGATCCGGCTTTTCGCCGCTAACTACTGGCAGTCTGCTCAACCCGGGACACCTCGAACTGTGAGAGCGTCATAACCACTCTCTCTTCTCCCCTTTCGATTTCCTCCTCAAAATGAAGCTCAACGGCCTCGCGGAGGTTCTTCATAAGTTCATCCAAGGTCTTTCCCTGTGTGAAAATGTCCTCGTCTATTCCCCTCGCGCACCAGTATTCGCCGTCGAAGTATACATCAAACTTCACTATCATCCCCTCACCAGCGTAATAATCTTTGCATGAATACTTAATTCTTTACTTTAACCCCGTACCCACAGTCCGCGCAGTGGGTTTTCTCTCCTTCCCAGACGAGTTTCCCTCCGCAGATCGGGCAAACGCCCAACTTCCCGCTCTCCTTCCACCGACCGTAAGTTTCCAGGTCTATGACCAGGAAGACGCCCTCCTCTTCCTCTTCAAATTCTCCCAGCACCGGTGTGCTCTTGAGCTCAAGGCTCCCGGCGTCAATTATAACCGGTTCGAGCCCGATGTTCCCCTCGTATTCGATGTCGTTGGCGGGCAGTATTTCCACAACGAATGCCCCCAGGTCTCTATCCATATACGCCACCACTTCGAGGGCTTCACTTATCCCTCCTTCCGATGGGAGGAGTTCTATCGTTATTCTATCCCTCCCTGGGAGAATCACTCCAACCACTTCGCCGGCCCTGAATGCTGAAACTCCGCGGCCCAGGTAGAGTTCCTCCCCACCTATCTCTTTCACGATTCTTCTGAGCTCTGCACCGTTTGGAAGCTCCCCGTTTCCCTTTATCGACTCTTCCAGCTTTTTGGCCAGCGGCAGGGCAACGTTAACGGGTTCGTAGCTTACGGCTCTTTTCGTCATGAACTATCCCCATGCGAGTTTGAGAGAAAAATTTATAAACCTGCCCCGGTGAGTATGGAACGGGCACCGGGTCCCGCGGTAGCCTAGCCTGGGAGTGGCGGCGGACTGTAGATCCGCAGGTCCCCGGTTCAAATCCGGGCCGCGGGACCACCATAATTCTTCTTGGTGGTTTCTAATGGCTTCCCGTTTAATAAAGCTGACATCCCTCATCCTGGCCGCCTTTCTGGTCTCGGTTACCCTCGATGTTGCCTTTAACAACGGCGAATTCTCCCATAAATGCCTTCCCCACCCCTTTCTGGAGCGTTTTGAGGGTGTTGGAGAGAAAGTGGGGGAGAAGCTGTGGAAGCTGGTTGGAGTGGATCCAATAAGGGACGAGCTGGAGAAGCACCTAAACAGCAAGGAGGAGCTCTCCGCCGTTGCCCCTCTCGCGGCTCAGCTTAAGGGGGAGAACATACTTGAATCTGCCTGGAACGTCGTCTCCTGGGAGGATGAGCACATGACCTACGATGGAACTCGGATTGATCCTCTGATGAAATCAATTCCCCAAATCCTGAAGGACGGTAAGGGCATCTGCGGGGACTACACCCTCCTTACCCTCGCCCTTCTCCTTGAAATGAACTACTCTCCCCTCTATGTCCTAGCCATAACTTTCAACGACTCCGATACCGGCCATCTCACGGCGGTCGTCGAGCATGATGGAAAGTTCTACGTGGTCGACCAGCACCCTCCCCTCATGGACTTAGCTTCCTACTACCGCCACTGGGCGATTTACAGGGTAGAATACTCCAATGAGAGTCCCCAGCATATCCAGAAGGCGGTTCTCTACAAAGTTTTCCGGGAGGGCAACTCCGTGAAGGTGGAAGAGATCAGAAGCCTCTCCGTTGAGGACTTCCTTTCTGAGGACTACAACATGACCCAGGTCGACATTCAAAGGTTCTCCAGCGATTTACTCCATGCTTTCTCCAGTGAATACGTTATTCCCGTTGATGGAAGGCTTGAAGGCGCCGGGGAGCGCGATGGCCTCCCTTACAGTGCGGTGGGGATATTCGTCCTCAAACTCCCAGGTTACGCGGATTACTACCTTCCAGAAACCGAACGGGAGTTGGTGGACGAAGTCCTTCGCAGCGTTCAGGATAACGGGAAGCTGGAGGAGGCCCTTCAGCACTCCACTGGCATCTGGCTCTCCGTTTCCATCGATGGAAACGACATAAAGATCACCCTATACTTAGGGAGATGAGCTGGATATCCTCCAGCTTTTCGGTTTTTTTATCATTTGCCCCGTGTTTCAATGTAGAGTTTACAAAATCTGATTATCCATGTTGGAGAGTTTATGCATTCTCCCCAATTAGGTTCGATATTTTCCAAAGATTTCGCCCTCTTTCTTAGAAAACTATTTAAACTTTAAGTTCTAAATATCTCATTGGTGAGAGACGTGGAGGTAGAACTTTTAAAAAAGCTGGTTTCAATTCCATCACATTTTGGGAGCGAGTCGCAGGTATCGGAGTTCATAGGTTCGTACCTTGAGGAGCATGGTCTCCCCGTTCATTACCAGGAAGTTGAGGGGTTTGGCAGCAACATAATTTCCCGCCTTCCAGGAAAGAAGTTGACCATCGTTTTGAACGGTCACATGGACACCGTTGGTCTCTCCAGCGGCTGGAGCAGGAACCCCTGGGGAGAACTGGACGGCGACAGGTTCTACGGCCTTGGGAGCGCCGACATGAAGGGCGGATTAGCTGCTTTAATGGCAGCTTTCGTTGAGCTCTCTCAGCTTCCGAGGAAGAAGAGGCCGAACGTGATTTTCACCGCTGTCGTCGATGAGGAGGGTTACTCTAGGGGTGCGTGGAAACTTATCGAGAGCGGAGAGCTGAGAGGGGCCGATGCAGTCTTCGTGGCGGAACCCACAAACGAGACCATGATGCTTGGCGCCAGGGGTCGCTTTGTTGTCAAACTTAAGCTCAGGGGAAAGAAGGCCCACGCGGCCCGTCCTGAGAACGGCATCAACGCCATTGAGGGGCTTTCCAAGGTACTATCCTACCTTCCGCGCATCAGGAAGAGGAAGCACAGGCGCCTGGGAACCGGCTCGTACTGTACCCTCTATTTCCACGGGGAAGCGGACGGCCTCAGCGTCCCGGATGAGGCGGAGGCAATCCTTGACAGACATGTGGTAATCGGGGAGGACTGGGAAAGGGTTGCCTCCGAGCTCAGAAACGCCGCTTCTAAGCTGGGTGTTAGGGGGGAGCTTGAGATAGGGAAGTTCGAGAGGCCGACGCCGGAGATGCCCCCGTACCTGGTTCGGGAGAACAACAGTTTTGTCTCCGCGTTTAAGCGGGTTTATGAGTCCCTATGGGGACAGGAACCTGAGATAACCTACGGCCAGAGCGTCGGTGACTTCAACTACTTCGGGGCCTACCTTGGTGTTCCAACGATAGTCTTTGGACCAAAGGGGGCCAACTGGCACTCCGCGGACGAATGGGTTAGCATTTCGTCGGTCAGGAAAGTAAAGCAGACCTATGTCGAATTTTTCAAGGCTCTTGGAACCAGTAAAGTAAATTCCAGGCTCAGGCGGTAACTTTGGAAAAAGCTAGAATTACCTGTGGTTCCTCTTCTGGGTTGCCATGTCTCAGCTTATTTGATGAAGAGTCTATTACGAGGGTACTCTAAAAGTGTCTTCACATCACGCAGCACTCGTAGATTATCTCAACGTCCCTCACCGTTTTTGCCCACTTCATGACCTTCCTCGGGGGGTTCGTCAGTCTATCAACGCCGGCTAAAACAGCTCCTCTATCAAAATCCAACCTCCACTTTCCGAGAGGCCTCATACATCCAATGCTCAGCTCTCCACCAAACTTCTCACGTGCATACCGCACGACTTCTAGGCTCTCCTCCACGCTCGGCTTTGGGACGTTCTCCATCTCGGTCCCCTTCGTTGGAATGAGAACGTCGAGAACGAGAACGTCTATTGGGTATTCCACGAGAGTGTCTATGGCTTTGTACTCCCACCATATCTTTCCAAAGTCGAGGCCGATGGTTATGTGCGGTGCAATCCTGACGTCGGCTTTGGTGAGCAGGTTGATAATTCTTAAGTAGTCCTCAACGGTCTTGTCTATCTTGTAAACGCGTCTTATCACGTCATCATCGCCAACGAAGTCGAGGGAAACTGCATCGACATACTTTATCCACTCAAGATCGCTTTCGTCGATGAAGCCGGCGTGGGCGTTGAGCTTCAGGTTCGTTCTCTTTTTAATTTCTCTTATCTCATCGGCGTAGAAATCAAGAGGAACCTTAAGCCGTCCGTCCATGCCGCCGCTTAAGAGACAGCCGTTGTAGCCCTCTTCAGCGAGCTTGAGACAGTAGTTCAGTAGTTCTCCTCTTTGAGGCTTCCTCATACCCTGGAGGTAGTGCCTCCCACAGTGGGCACAGTTCAGGGCGCAGGCGTTCCCGGTGAGCGAGATCGATGGAAATTTAATTCCGGGGATGTAAATCTTGAGCTTTTTCCTTTCCATTCTCCTCCTCCACAGAAGAGCAGTACTCCTGAAATATAACCCTTTTGGGACAAAAATGGGAAAAGGGAAATCACTTCTTTTCGGCATCCTTCTGGTTCCTGAACAGAGGCCACCAGGCCTTCTCGCCGAAGAGGCTCATGAACGCTGGTCCAATGAAGTAGACCGCCATCGTCGCAGTCAGGAGGATTCCAGCAGCGAGTGCAAAGCCTATCTCCCTCGTTCCCCACGTTGAGCTGAGCATCAGAGCTCCGTAGGTGCTGGCCAGGACTACCGCGAGGCCTATGACCAGGGTGTCCATCGTTCCCGCCGCAACTATCAGCGCCTCCTCGGGCTTCCTGCGCTCGAACTCGTCCCTCGCCTTCACGAGGTAGAAGCTGTTGTAATCAATGCCAACTCCCATGAGCACGACGAAGACCATCAGCGGCAGGAACCACATGACCTGCTGTTCGAAAATCCTTTTGAAGAGCCACGTTGAAATCCAGATGCTCGTCATAACTCCAAGGAATATAGTGGTCATTGTCGAAGCCACTGCAGGTAGCCCCTTGAGTGTCGGTATGAGGGACAGGAACATCAGGATTAGCGCTACTGGGATTATCCTGTGCCAGAAGATGTCGTTGATTCTGTTGTTTAGATCCATTGAGAGTGCTGCTCCTCCCCCGACGAGTCCGGCCTTCACGCGCGGGTTCTCCCTGGCGATTCCCCTTACATAAGCTCTGAGTTCTTTGACGATCTCCTTGGCCCCTTCGCTGGTTGGTTTGTACACTGTCTCGACCTGGATAAGCACTTTATCCCCTTTGCTTGAGATGAACCTATCTCCTCCGAGCGCTTTAATTGCCGAAAGCGTCAGGTTGCTGACTGGTTCACCATAGGGTCTGGTTGGTGAATAGACTGCCTTTACACCGTTGAGGGAGGCTATATGGGCAGTTACCTGGTCTATCAGTCTGAGGTCCTCTTCAGTAACGTTTCCATTAAACTCAAGGATCACGTAGTTGGGGGACATCACCGCTGCACCGAGCTTCTCCTCGCTCAGCTTCATGAACTTGAGTGTGTCACTTCCTTGTGGGAGGAAAAGACTCATATCCTGAGTTCCTCTGAAAGTTACAAATGCATACGTGGCGGGTGCGGCTATGAGGAGGGCTATAATCAGTACGGCCTTTGAATGCTTGATGACCCATTCCGCTATCCTGCTCCTTTCCTCCACGTCCATGGTTTTGATGTGCTTAGTGTTCCTTGGCCACCAGAACCAGCTTTTGTCACCTATCAGTGCGGTTATTGCGGGGATGAAGGTTAAACTAGCTATGAGAACCGTAATTACGGCGAGAGGAGCTATGATGCCCATCTGCTGGAATATCGGGAACTCCCAGGCGAGGATGAAGCTAGCGAAGGCTATGATGTCGGTTGAGGCACTCGCAAGGACTGCGTCCTTGGCCCTTCTTAGTGCTTCCGCAACAGCTTTTGTGTGCTCGTAACCTTCTGCGATGTATTCCCTGAAGCGGTGAACGTAGTAGGTCGAGTAGTCGATACCGAGACCGAGGGCAGTAGTTATGGTCAGCATCTGGGCCCAGCTTCCGATATTTAGGATTCCACCCCTGGCGAGCAGGTAGGCTATTCCAAGGGCGGTAAGAGCAGAGGTTGCAACACCTGTGAACGGCAGGAAAGTTGCCAAGACTGCCATTCCCATGAGCAGAAAGAGCACAATCAGTGCCATTATGACGCTCGCCTGCGTTGTGGTCTGGTTGTCCCTCCGGCCGTACTCCGCCATTTCGTGGTTTTCCACGGGGGTTCCACCGAGGGCACCCACAACGTTGGGGAAGTACTTCCCAAACTCCTCTAGGGCTATCTCCTTGACCTTGGTTGCGTTCTCCGCCCTGTACTTATAAAGATCGTCGCTTGGACCGGGCTTCCCGTAGGGCACGAAGGTTATCAGCATCGTGGTGTTGTCGTCGCTCTTGAGCATACTCAGATATGTGCCCGCCTTCTCCACCACAACTGGCCAAAGCTCCTCGGCGAGGGGCTTAACGTCTTCCCTGGTTATTGTGTTGGGATCATTCTTGAACTGGAAGGCTATATCCACGAGCTTTGACCCGTTGAAGGTTATCTGCATTCCATATGGGTTGCTCTTTGCGTAGCTCGATACCATTGAGAGGACTGTGTTTTTCACCAGCTTCCCCAGCTCGGTCTCGCTCATCGGATAGTTCTTCACTATTGTCTCCGTGAGGTTCATGAAGACATCCTTGAACTCCTCCGGAATGGCCGTGTTGTTCATCTGGGCCATCTTTTCTTTGGCTCCCTTGAGGAAGAGCTTCTCTGCTAGGGCCTTTGGATCAGCTCCCTCGTAGAGGGCCTTCACAACTTCAGAAACGTTGAAGTTCTCGCCTTCCTGTGCCTGCCCCTCGCTCATCGCGGCCATTACCTCAACGGTGGCCCCCTCGAGCATCTCACCGCTTATTATCCCCTGCGGGTCCTTTGAGACTATCTCAACGATCGCCTCAGCTATTTTCTCTGCGTTGGGTACGCCCCTAGAGGAGAGCTGTTTGATCATTCCCTCTGCCAGCAGGTTCTTCGCCAGTCCTTCAAGGACCTTCTCGTCCCCGTTGCTATCGTAAATCGTTTTAAGAACGCTCTCGTCCATCTGGAGACCCATCTGGCTTACCATACCTTTAATAACCGATAGTGTGGCGTTTTCGAGGAGCCCCTCGTTGGTGGAGAGAACCCCCTCCGCGTTCGGGTCGTATGAGAGAACCGTATCGACGATAACCGGGGCGAACTGACTCGCTGTCCCGTTTGCCATTCCGCTCATTCCCGCCAGCAGGAGGCTCTTTTCGAGCTCCTTTGTTGGGCCCGTTGTGAGAAGGGCCCTAAGGATATCCTCCGGGTTTTGCATGCCTGTCAGCGGGCTGCCAGGCATTCTCGACATCAGCTGAAGCCCAATCTGCACCGTGGCGTTTTCAACTGCCGCTGGTGCCGGGTTCGGGCCGAGGGAAAGCGCCGCTCCAACTATTGAGGAGAATGTCTTCGAGTCGAGAAGGCCGAACCCCTGAACCTCCACCGTCTGGTTGCTCTGTGCTATGGCTTGAGGAATGCTCTGGAGGGCCCCTGAGGCTATTTCCGAGACTGCTCCAGTGAGTTGGGTGACGTTCATGTTCTGGAGGGCGTAGGGGCTTCCAGCACCGGCGTCAAAGGTCTTGACTCCAGCGTAGAACGCCGCCCCATACGCCTTGATAAGGGGCTTCTGGCTCTTATCCTTGGTTCCGGCGAGGACCATCTCCTTCGTGACGTTCGCGAGGAGGGTATCGGTTATCGCGGCGCTTCCAGCTTGCGCGTAAACAGGGTAGAGGGCGTTAAACACTGCGTAGACGAACTCCGGCCTCGTCCTAGTCTGGTTGGCTATGAGCTGGGCCTCCTCTGGAGTCAAGTTGCCCCTATCGTATGCCCCCGTGGAGAGGAGGGTCTTGTGGACCTCAACAACTCCAACGTAGGTCATTCCATAGCTTGAGTTGAGGGCGTAGAGCCCCGCGTTCATTTCCGCCAGCGTTGAATTGAGCGCCCTTAGGCTCTCGCTTGTCGAGGTTAGGTTTCTATGGAGGGCAACGTAAGCCATGTCGGTCTGGTTCAGGCCATCCCTGAGGAGAACTGTCTGGTTCCATAGGCTGGTGAGGTTCTTCTTAAGCGCGAGGTATCCCCGGGCTGCGCTGACGAGGCTGTTCTTTGTCATCTCGGTGCTGTTCTTCAGGTAGTATGTCATGTTGAGAACCTGCCCAAAGCCCTCCTGAGTCTGGATTGCGGTGGAATAGAGGGTTCCGGTCATGTTGGCGGCCATCCTCGTTATGTTCAGCGTGAGGTTGTAGTCCATGTCCCAGAGTCTATCCACGGCATCGTAGTAGGAGCTCACGTTCTCGGCGTACCTCCCCTCAACGCGCTTCTTAAACTCTAGGTATGCCTTCCTCGCATTCTCGTCGTTCACGCTGATGTTTGTGAGGATGAGATAGGTCATGTTCTCGTTCTGAGCCCTTGTGAACTCTTTGTTCATTATATCCTGCACTTTGATGGACTCAATGTGGTGGGAGACCATCTGTTCCTCGCTGTAGTTGGTGACCTCGCTCAGCTTCCCGGCTAATGGTGCCATGAGCACGATAACAATCAGCCACGCTAAGAGCACCTTCTTGGGGTGCTTTGCTATCCAGTCGTTCCACGCCATTACCACCACCTCAAACCTTTTAAGGAGGTGAGCATAATACCCACAAAGGAAACATGTGTGAATCAAATATGTCTAGTTTAGACATGTCTTATAAATCTTTCGGGGTGATAGGATGTCGGACTCAGTCGTGAGGAACATGTTCACCGTCCCCATGAGAAACCTGATACTCCTCATAATCGGTCTCAAGGGCGAGAGCCACGGCTATGAAATCCTGAAGGAGATAGAGAAGGTAAGCAGGGGGACATGGAAGCCGAGCCACGGCAACCTGTATATTATGCTTAACAAAATGGTTGAAGAGGGCTTAATAGAGCCGAGGGAGGAGTACCACGGAAAACGGAAGCTGGTGAAGTACACTCTCACCGAAAAGGGCTGGAACTACATGAAGGAAGCGAACGAACTCGCGCTCCAGTCGCTCTACATCGCCGTCCAGTACCATGAAATGCTGAGGGAGAAGCTGAAGGAGATGGGTTACGGAAAGGAGATAACGGTGGAAGCAATAGATGGCTACGTCGAACTCCTCGACAGGATAATTTCAATCCTTGAGGAGAAGAAGAAAAGCCTGATGGAGCTGAAGGAAAAAGCCGGGAAAGAGAAAGAAAGGGGGGAACCCGTCACAGGAACGGGTTCCTGAACTTCCTGCCTGGGTAGACCGCTATCCCCTCAAGCTCCTCCTCTATTCTTATGAGCTGGTTGTACTTGGAGTTCCTGTCCATTCTCGCTGGGGCGCCGGTCTTTATCTGGCCTGTGTTGAGGGCAACCGCGAGGTCAGCTATGAACGGATCGTCGGTCTCTCCGGAGCGGTGTGATACAACTATTCCCCAGCCAGCCCTGTAAGCGGTGTAGGCGGCATCTATGGCCTCACTGAGCGTTCCGATCTGGTTAACCTTGAGGAGGAGCGCGTTCGCAGCCCTCATGTTGATACCCTTCCTTATTCTCTTTGGGTTGGTGACGAAGATGTCATCGCCGACGATCTGTATCTTGTCCCCGAGTTCCTTCGTTATGAGGGCGAAGTTCTCCCAGTCCTCCTCGTGGAACGGGTCCTCGAGTGAGACTATTGGGTACTTACTGATGAGATCCTTATAAAGCTCAAGAAGCTCTCCCCCATCGTATTCTTTGTCGTTGACGACGTATTTCCCGATGTCGGGGTGGAAGAACTCGCTTGAGGCTGGGTCCATGGCGAAGGCTATCTCATCGCCTGGCTTGTATCCAGCCTCCTCGATGGCCTCTATGAGGAGTTCGAACGGCTCGTGCGGCTCTTTCAGCGGGGGAGCGAATCCGCCTTCATCTCCAATGTTGACCGCATCCTTGCCGTACTTCTCGGCAATGACGCCCTTGAGGATGTGGTAAGTTTCGCTGACCCACCTTATTCCCTCTCTGAAGGAGTCCGCTCCAACCGGCATTATCATGAACTCCTGGAAGTCGAGCTCGTTGCCAGCATGCACTCCTCCGTTGATGACGTTGCTCATCGGAACCGGCATGACATAGGCGTTGGTTCCACCTATGTACTGGTAGAGGGGCATCCCGAGGGCCTCGGAAGCGGCCCTTGCCACGGCGAGTGAAACGCCGAGTATGGCGTTGGCACCGAGGTTGCTCTTGTTCTCGGTACCGTCGAGCTCGAGCATGATGGTGTCGATGTCCCTCTGCCAGGTGACATCCATCCCAACGATTTCCGGAGCTATAATCTTGTTCACGTTCTCGACGGCCCTTCTGACGCCCTTACCGTGGAACCTGCTGCCCCCGTCCCTGAGCTCAAGGGCCTCGTGGGTTCCGGTGCTTGCTCCGCTCGGAACCTTTGCGCGCCCCATGCTCACCGGCGTGTAAACCTCGACCTCAACTGTCGGGTTCCCCCTGCTGTCCAGGATTTCCCTTGCGTAAACCCCTGTTATCTCAAACGGGTTCTCCATGCTAATCACCTCGGGTGATATTTTTCATCTCCTCTTATAATCCTGATGGTCTAGCTTCAATCCCATTTGAAGCCTTGGAACGGGTTATATACTTCGAGTGTGTACTTTTGGATGGTGAGGAGAATGAAGGCTTACCTGGCCATTCCCATCGTGATAATCATGCTCGCCGTACCTTTAGTCCAGGCCTGCATGAGCCCGTACGATCAGTATTCCGTTGAAGTCCTGCTTAACAAACCTGGAGTCGGCTACAACTCTTCGATTAGTGTTCCATCCATCCTCAAAGTCGATAACATGAGTTTTATCCTCAGAGTCTGGGAGGCCAAGGACGGGCCCCACGTGAGGGTCGAGATACCCCTAACCAGGCAGAGGGGGGCCTACTGGGGCTACACAGGCCCGGTCGTGATAACAAACGGAACCATTCAGAAGCTCCTCGGCCGCGGCTGGATCGCCACCTCCATAACCCGGAACGGGTCGAGCATCGACGTCCTTCAAAAGGGGAACGTCACGATAAAGATAACGAAGCCCCAGGGTGAATGCACCTCCGACTCTGACTGTGCCACCGGCGGCTGTTCCGGGGAGCTCTGCCTTCCAAATTATATAGTATCACATGTTGCCAGCGTCTGCATCTATGCCCCTTGGTACGAGTGTTTCAAGCTCACGAGCTGCGGCTGCGTGAACGGCACCTGCTCCTGGAAGCCGAACGAGGCCTTTAAAAAGTGCCTGAGGGAGCACGGCGTTGACCCGTCTAGGGTGATAAGGGCCGGTGTTTCCGAAGTTACAGCAACGGGACCGAATCCTGAGGAGCTCACCGATGCCCTGAAGGAGTTCTTCAATGCTACCGGAGCAAACTGCACGAAGTTCAACTTAATCTCGGGCTCTGAGGAGAAGCCCGCCTATAACCCAGGTGAAGTCGACGCTGGAAAAGTCCTGAGCAGGGCTCTTGAGTACCTAATGGAAACCGGGGCCGTTACTGGTCTAACCAAAGAGGACGTTGGGCAGATAGTTGAAGTTGCGAAGTGGGGAGGGGCAGGCTACAACGGAAAGATAGGATGGTACGAGACCGAGAACGGCAGCTATGCATGGATTCCCTACGACGAGAGCCCCAACGCAACCCTCGTGAGGTGCGGCTGGGCGGGTCCACCCACTTATGGAAATGCCTCGTCAAGTGAAGGCAACGGCACCGTAGGAACGGGCCACCTCGACCCCGGAAGCGGTCCGAACGTTACGGGAGGTTTCGGAAACCATACCACACCAAACCCCGCCGTCAATCCTCCTCAGAACGAGATGGCCTCAACTACTAAGAATGAAGAGGGCTCTGCGGTATGTGGGCCTGCATCGCTGCTCGTCCTAACTGCCCTGCCCCTCCTTGCAAGAAAGAAGAAAAAATGACCTTTTTCTTTTTATCCCCCACTGACGGGGGGAAAGAGGGCAACGATGTCGCCATCTTTTAGTATTTCGTCGAAGCGCACGTACCTGCCGTTTCTCGACACGTTGACGTCCGCTAAGTCATCGTCCTCGGCGAACACTTCCTTCTGAAGAACGGGATGTATCTCCTTCAGCTTTTCTATCAGATCTATAACAGTTGCCCCATCGGGAATTTCAAGCTCTTCCTCGCCCTTCCCAACAAGGGAGCGGTAGCGCGCAAAATACCTTACCGTGACCCTCATGAAAACCACCGTCATGATTTTGTAAGTTCTTTAAAAAAAGTTCTGATAAGAAGAAAAAGGGCGTAAAGCCGTGAATTCGTGAGTTGAAATCTAACCCGTTCAGATGACTTCGCCGAAGGCGAACTTCCTCTTGACGGAGTTGATAACGATCTCAACCTCGTCTCCAACCTGGGTGTTCGGGACGAAGATAACGAACCCCTTTACCTTGGCGATGCCGTCACCGCCCTTTCCGAGGCTCTCGATCTTAACCCTGTATCTCTCCCCAACTTTAACTGGGGCTTCCTGTCCATATCCACCAAATCTGTCTCCATACATATCCAACACCAACTCTTTCAACTTTCAGGGCTCTCCAGGAAAGACTCCAGAAGAGTCCCAACGGAAGTTGGCGGGAGAGTATATAAAGCTTTGGGTCACTTCGCCAGTTTTTCGGCCAGCTCAATCGCCTTTTGAACTCCAGCTTTTACCTCCTCGCTCATCTCCATGCCCAGGTCTATCTCCTTCGCGACTATCCCAATAAAGTGGATCTCTGCCTTTTTCAGTCTCTCGTCGAGCTTCATGAGGAGTTTTAATCCGTCAATAGCACCCATGAAGTGGGCGCTTCTGATTTCAGCCTTCAGCTTCTCAAAGACTTCTTCCCCTTTGAAGTGAACCACCTCGCCTGGCTTCAGCTTATCGCTCAGTATGGCGTCAATGATTATTATCCTATCCTCGCCGCCGTAATGGTTGGCCAGCTGGAAAATGTCCGTCCCAACTTCAATGACGTTGTACCCTCTCTCCGCAAGAATTCTTCCCGCTTTCAGCCCGGCTCCGTCATCCTTCATCAGTTCGTTGCCGAGGGCTAGGATGAGGGTTCTCATGGTTAGACACCTATGATTTCAATCTTTTCCTTCTCATCCGGCTGAACTCCTCCGCGTATTCCTCTGGAACCTCAACCTCAATCACAACTCTCTCCATGCCCCCACCACTGGAAAGTAAGCCTAAAACCTTAAAAAAGTTGAGAGGCTAAAGCCTCACCACGTGCACTGAACAGGAGATGCACGGGTCGTAGGCCCTCACGACCATCTCGGTGAGGAGTTTGAGCCTCTCGGGGTCGTCGCTGTAGTGTTTCTCCGCCATCATCCTGACGTGCTCCTCCATCATGGCGAGGTTGAAGGCCGTCGGCGTGATTATGTTGGCATAGCTGACCCTTCCGTTCTCGACATTGAGAGCGTAAACGAGCACTCCACGAGGTGCCTCGGTCGTGCTGACTCCGAATCCGTCCCTTATCTCCACCTTGTCCCTCGGCTTCACCGGCCACTTCGCCAGGGTCTCGTCTATGAGATCGATAGCCCTCTCGGTGAAGTAAACGAGCTCAAGGGCCTGGGCTAGGTTGTTGGCAAAGGGGTTGGTCTCTCTCAGGAGGTCCTTGTGGCCCTCATAGAGCTCCTTTGCCCTTCCATAAAGCGTTTCAGCGTTGTTGACGACGCGCGATATCGCCCCGACCATAAAGGGCTTCCCGTGGTAGTGGCTGTGCTTGGCGAAGCTGTGCTCGACGACGAACTCCTTTATGTGCTCTTTGTACTCTTCACTCGGGAACTCTACACCATCGGAGGCCTTAAGGTAGTCGCCGTAGATTCCATAGACATCCCCCATTGGCTTAACCGCGACGTGGGTTACTGGGCCTTCGACTTCTTCGTACTGCTCAAGCTTCGTGAAGAGCTCGAAGGTGTACTCCGCCTTTGGTAGAGCCTCTTTGAGCCTCGCCTTCATCTTCTCAAGCACGCTCTTGTCCGGGAGCTTCCCAAAGCCGCCAAGAACGGCGTTCTCCTGGTGGATCGCCCTTGAACCAAGCTCGTCCATAATCCAGCTCCCGAGGTTCTTTAGGTCGAGGGCTATGCCTATCTCCTTTTTGTACTCATCTACCATGTGGAGCGGCCCGGAGTAGCCCATGTAATCCGGAAGGACGAGGAGGTAGAGGTGTAGGGCGTGGCTCTCTATCATGTCGCCGATATAGAGGACTTCCCTGAGGGCCTGGATTTCCTCGCGCGGAGTGAATCCTGCCGCCTTCTCTGCCGCTTCAACCGCCGTCAGCTTGTGGGCAGCGGAACAGAAGGAGCATATCCTTGGATAGACCGATAGGGCCTCTTCGAGCTTCTTGCCGAGGGTTATGGCCTCGAAAAACCTCGGCCCCTCTATGATGTTGAGCCTGACCTCCTTGACACCCCCATCATCGACCGCGATCTCCACGCCGCCCTTGCCCTCAACGCGGGCTATGTGGTCAACGGTGATTGGGAGGTAAAGGTTCTTCATGCTCATTCTTTCACCTCCTGAAAGACCTTCTCAACCATTTCTTCGAGCTTCGGGTTGTGGGCGTTGAAGATCTTCATGCGCTCGATGATCTCCTCCCTGGTGAGCCCCTTCTCCTTGAAAACTCTTGCCAATGAGTCGAACCACGCCACATCATAGCCTATCGCGCCGCGGCAGCCGATACACGGTATCCCATGGGTGGGGCAGCGGGCGTCGCAACCTGCCCTCGTGAGCGGGCCGAGACATGGCTCACCTTTCTCAAGGAGAACGCAGGTGTTCCCTCTAAGCCTGCACTCGAGGCAGACCGGGTAGTCTATGTCCTCGGGCCACGAACATATGAGGAGCGTCCCGAGGGTGTAGATGAAGTCCTTCTTCTCCGGGGGGCAGCCATAGATATTGTAGTCAACCTTGATGTATTTGGAGACCGGTTCCGCCATCTTAGGCTGGAACTTGACCTTGGTGTCTCCGTAAACCTTCTTCCAGAGCTCCTCTAACGACTTGTCCTTCTCCCAGCTCTGAACACCGCCCTGGACGGCACAGGCACCGACGGCAACCACTATCTTCGCGTTCTCGCGGATTTTCTTAACGAGCTCGACCTCTTCCTCGGTCGAGACGCTCCCTTCGATGAGGGCTATATCAACGGGCTCGTCCTCGACGCTATTCCTATCGAGCATGTACCAGCACTTCACCTCGAGGCGTCCCAGGGCGTTCAAAAGCTCGTCCATCATCGCGAACTGGAGCTGACAGCCGTAGCACGAGGTGAGGGCGTAAAACCCAACTTTGATCCTTTTGTTCTGACCCATCGCCACCACCTCAGTCCAAGAGTCCCGGCGTTGATACTATGTCGAAGTAGCCGAAGACGGGCCCGTCTTTGCAGACGTATTTGAGGCTCGTGCTCGTCCCAACCACACAGTGACCGCACTTGCCGATTCCGCACTTCATCTTCCGCTCAAGGGTCACGTAGATGTTCTCCGGCCTGTAACCGTAGTTGATGAGGGCCTCGAAGACTGCCTTGTACATCCTGGGCGGGCCGCAGACCGCCACGGCGGCCTTCTTCGGATTCGTATTGGCCTCCGGGATGAAATTCTGGGGCCTTCCGTGGAGGCCTGGCCAGTCCGGGTCTCTCGTCACGCTCTGGATTATCTTGACGTTCTCCGCCTCGGCGAGGTCTTTCATGGCCTCGAGCTCCCTGTAGAAGAGCAGGTCCTTTCCATACCTGGCCGTGTTGATGAAGGTTACCTTGCCGTACTTCCAGCGGTTGTCCATGGCGTAGAGGAAGACGCTCCTGAGCGGGGCCGTTCCAAGTCCCGCCGCAATCAGGAGGAGGTCCATTCCTTTCCACTCGTCAACGGGGAAGCCGTTTCCGTAGGGGCCGCGAACGAGGACTGTATCTCCGGGCTTGAGGCGGTGAATTACGGTTGTAACCCTTCCCGCCTTCCTGATGCAGAGCTCGAAGAAGCCCTTTCTCATGGCCGAAGAGCAGATGCTTATCGGAACCTCACCGACTCCGGGGATGGTAAGCTGAACGAACTGCCCCGGCCTGAACGTCCACTTTTCTGCGAGTTCTGCATCCTCAAAGCGGAACAGGAACAGCTTCTCCTTCTCCGTGAGCGGGTAGACCTTGAGCACCTTCACCCTATGAAGGGCGTAGGGGTTGTCATCGGGCATGGTTATCTCCTTGGGAAGAACCAGCTCACTCACAGCTCATCACCCCTTATAGAAGATGCGTACGCAAATCCCCTCTTCGGTATCTCCTCGGTTATCTCGGGCGGACAGGTCTTCTCCTCAAGACCCATGATGGTTCTCAGGTTCCTGATGAAGCTTATTCCCGCCGGACAGAAATACGTGCACCTTCCGCAGCCTACGCAGTAGCTCAGGCCAAGCTTCTCGTTGTAGGAGTTCTTACAGAGGTAGCGGTTTCTGAACCGGTCCTTCTTCGTTGCTCTGAAGTTGTGGCCGCCAGCCACCAGTCCGTGGCTCCTGAACTGGCATGAGTCCCAGCGCCTCTCGCGGTAGCCTCTCTCTCCGTCGAGGTTGACAACATCCTGAACCTCGTAGCAACGGCACGTCGGACAGACTGTGTTGCAGATTCCGCAGGCGAGGCACTTCTCGCTCTCCTTTTCCCACATCGGGTGCTCCATCTCCAGCTCGAGGAGGTAGCGCAGGTCGCCCCAGTCCTCGTGGTACTTGAAGGCCTGGGCGCGCCTGTTTTCAAATTCCCTGAAGTTGCATATGTCCTCGGTTGTTACCTCCTTGAAGAGTTTGATGTTCTTGTCCACTATCCTGTGGCCGGTTGGTGAACCGACCCTCACGAGCCAGCCGTCTGGAAGCTCGTGGAGGAAGAGATCGAAGCCATCATCTGCGAAGTCCGTATCCCTCAGGTTGCAGAAGCAGTATTCATCCGGCATGCAGCTTATTCCGATGATTATTCCCTTCTCCCTTCTCGCCTTGTAGTACTTGTCCGGAAACTCGTCGAGGTATACCGTGTCAAGGATTTTAAGGCCGAAGATGTCGCAAGAGTGGACGCCAAAGATAACGAAGGGCTCGACGTCTTCGATGACCTCCTTGTACTCCGCGTTCTTGATGTTGAACTCGAAGAGCTTCTCCCTTGGAAGAAAGAAGAACTTTTTCGGCGGCATTATCGTCCTGTTGTAGTTGAACTCGACATTTCTAACGTCACCTATCTCTCTGAAGTCGTAGAACTTCTCCGAAATCTTGACGGGGGCGTAGAGCTTGCCCCAATCCTTCAGGCGCTCAAGGAATGTGTACGTGTTCTCCTTCGGGAGCTTAACGTATCTCAACATCACCACCTCCAATGAACATGAACATACGCGTGTCCATTTTCGTTCTCTCAAGGGTAGCTAAGCTTAAGGACTAAAAAAGCGTTTTCTAACCCGAAAATTCTGAACCAAAGGTGTAATAGTCCTTTTTAGGCCGACCAAACTTTTATTGCCTTTTTTGCTATACCCAATAGGTTGCAAACCTTTGGTTTAAAACGAGCCGTTTAATACCTTCTCTTGCCAAACAAAAGCTTAGGAAAAGCGTTTTAAGCATGATGAGAAATCAGAAGTGAGAGGTGCTGAAAACGTTCCGTTTGGAGGTGATAGTTTGCCATTCATAGTGGCGTTCCTCTTTGCGTACATCGTGTGGCTCCTCCTAACGGCGGGGAGCAAGGGCCTCCTGTGGAGCACTGAGGAGCTCATAGTAGGGCTTGTATTCGCGGCGATAGTCGGCTATGCCACAAAGGATGTGATAAGGGAAAACTCAACGCGCTTCCTGAACCCGGTGAAGTGGTTTGGCTTCATAGCCTATGCCCCGGTTCTCTTCTGGGGCATGGTGAAGGCGAACTTCGATGTCGCTTACCGTGTCATAACTGGCAAGATACGGCCTGGAATAGTCCGCGTCCCGGTTGACCTCGAAAACGACGCCCAGTACACCGTAATGAGCAACTCAATAACCCTTACCCCCGGAACCCTCACGATAGATGCCTGTCCCGATGAAAAAGCTCTCTATGTCCACTGGATCAATGTGCCAAAGGGCCTTGAGAGGCCGGAAAGCTCCGAGCCCCTTGCGGGTCCCTTTGAAAAGTGGGCGAGGAGGCTGGGAAGATGATTGCCTTCTTCTATGCCGTGGTCCTGGTTGGAATAGCGGGTCTCATCTCAGTGCTGAGGCTCATACTCGGGCCAACGGTTCCGGACAGGGTCGTCGGCGTTGATACTCTCAACACCCTCGTTGTCGCGGGCATGATACTCCTCGGAGCGGCCTACGACAGGGCGATATACATCGACATCGCGATAGTCTACGCCCTTCTGAGCTACATAGGCACGCTTGTAATAGCGAAGTACCTCCAGGGGGGACTGGCATGAACTACGTTGCGGCACTAGTCTACGTCTTTCTCGGGATAAGCGTTACCTTCAACCTCCTCGGAAGCTTCGCGCTCATGCGTTTCCCAGATGTCTACACGAGGCTTCACGGTGCCACTAAGTGCACCACCTTCGGGACAATTTTCGCGGTCTTCGCCGTCGTTACCCACGCCCTCTACCAGCTCCACAAGACAGGGGACTCCAAGTACCTCCAAATGGCTCTTCACAGTTTTATCGCTCTCATAGCTCTTCTCCTAACGAACCCAACCGGAGCGCATGCGATAGCCAAAGCGGCACACCTCAGTGGCGTGAAGCCTGTTAGGGCCGTCGTAGATGCCTATGAAGAGAAGCTTAGGGGTGATAGTGAATGAACGCCGTGAGCTTAGACATGATGATCCAGGCGATAATCCTCACCGGAGTGCTCATCACTGCCTACCTCACAATACGCTACCGCGACCTTCTATCGGCGGCCTTGGCTTCAGCTGCCATGAGCCTACTTCTCAGCCTGGAGTTCTACACCCTCCACGCGCCGGACGTTGCCATAGCTGAGGCTGCCGTTGGTGCTGGAATTGTTACTGCCGTGGTTGTTTACGGCATCGCGAAGACAGAGAGATGGGAGGGAAGAGCATGAAGAGAACCATTGCCTATCTGTCGCTACTGTTCATACTCGGCGCGCTCCTCTACATAGCAAACCCGAACTACGGTCTGAAGTTCGGACTGGGTGGAAATAACTGGCTGAAGTATCGTTACACTGACAACTACTACATCGAGCACGGCGTTGAGGAAGTCGGTGGAATGAACATCGTCACCGACATCGTGTTCGACTACCGTGGCTACGATACCATCGGAGAGGCCACCGTCCTCTTCACTGCAATAGCAGGTGCAGTCGCCCTTCTCAGACCCTGGAGGGGGGATGGGGAATGAGCTGCAGGCCAGGTGAAGATGGGGATATGGGACTCATCGTTAAGACAACCGCGAGGGTGACAATACCTCTCATCGGTATATTCGGCTCCTATATCGTCATGCACGGGCACCTAACGCCCGGTGGTGGCTTCCAGGGAGGAGCAACGATAGCCGGAGCGGGCATACTCTTCCTCATCGCATTCGGACTCGGCGAGATGAAAAAGCGCTATAACAAGAACCTTTATTCGGCCCTTGAAGGCCTCGGCGGGCTTGCCTTCCTCGGTGTGGCTATGCTGGGGATGAGTGTTGCCTTCTTCTACAACACGCTCTGGCACAACGGGCCAGTTCTCAACGGCAAACCTGGGACACTGCTCTCCGCCGGATTTCTGCCGATAATGAACCTCGCAGTTGGACTGAAGGTCTTCACTGGCCTGGTGAGTGCTTTAACAGCAATAGCCCTTTGGAGGAGGTGGAAGGGGTGATCCAGTTTCAGTTCATCACGGCCTTCCTGCTCATAGCCCTTGGAATTTATGCCTTTCTGGCAAAGAGAAACCTGCTCAAGCTGATCCTGGCGTTGGACATCATAGACTCGGGGATTCACCTGCTCCTCATCAGCCTGGGTTACAGGATGGAGCTCAACGAACTCCCAACGGCACCAATCTACACCGGCTACGAGACCCTCAAAAGCCCGATGGTCGGCCCGCTGCCGCAGGCGCTCGTCCTCACGAGCATAGTCATCGGCGTCTGTGTCCTCTCGCTGGCGGTTGCCCTGACGATAAACGCCTACCGCCACTACGGAACCCTGGATGTGAGAGCCCTGAGGAGGTTGAGGGGATGAACTGCGAGGCTATCTTACCTTACCTAATCATTGTCCCGCTCTTCGGGGCGTTCTCAATGCCGATAATCAACCTGGCCGGAAGGAAAGCCAGGGAGGCCTGGGCAGTCATTATCTCCGGAATAACTCTCCTGATAGGCTCCGCGGTCTTCTATGCAGTCTACGAAAACGGCCCGATACTTTACACCCTCGGTGCAAAGAGCCCACTCGGACAGGGGGTGAGCTTTCCCGTAAGAATCGTCTGGGAGGTTGACCTGCTCTCGGCCTTAATGGTGCTCATGGTGACCCTCGTGGCCTTCCTGGCGGTGGTCTATTCGCTCGGCTACATGAAGCACGATACCGGCCTTGACAAGTACTACACCCTCATCCTGGTTCTCGAACTTGGAATGCTCGGCATAGCGATAACCGGCGACCTCTTCAACTTCTACGTATTCCTCGAGATAATGAGTATAGCGAGCTACGCCCTCGTCGCCTTCAGAAACGACACATGGGAGGGCATCGAGGCGGGCATAAAGTACATGTTCACCGGCTCGATAGCGAGCTCGCTCGTCCTCCTCGGAATAGCCCTCCTCTACGGCGAATACGGAACCCTCACGATGGGCTACCTCGCGGTTAAACTCGCCCAGAATCCGACGGTTGTCGCTAAGGTCGCCCTTGCGTTCTTCATCGCAGGACTGCTCTTCAAGAGCGGTGCATCGCCGGTACACATGTGGCTCGCCGATGCCCACCCTGCGGCACCAAGCTCGATTTCAGCCATGCTTTCCGGCCTGGTCATCAAGATAGGCGGTGTCTACGCCCTCGCCAGGATTCTCTTCAGCATCTACGGGGCAAGCGTGGGCATGAAGACCGTCGGCTGGATAATTATCCTCTTTGCCTGCATAACCCTCATCGTCGGCAACGCGATGGCGGTGATACAGACGGACATGAAGAGACTTTTAGCTTACTCCTCCGTCGGACAGATCGGATACATCCTCCTCGGCCTCGGAATAGGTTTAGCTGCCTATGGAAGCAGAACTGGGGATATTGCCCTCGCTGGAGCGGTATACCACACCTTCAACCATGCCCTCATGAAGGCGCTCCTCTTCCTCATAGCTGGAGCTGTCATTCACGAACTCGGGACGAGGAACCTCAACGAGCTGAGCGGCCTTGCCAAGACCATGCCGAAGACGACCTTCGCCTTTCTCATCGGCGCGGCGGCAATAATAGGAATGCCCCCGCTTAACGGCTTCGCGAGTAAGTGGCTCATCTACGAGAGCTCGGCTATCTTTAACCCGGTTTTGGGCGCGATAGCGATAATCGGGACTGCCTTCTGTACAGCGGCCTACGTGAGGGTCATCTACACCTTCTTCGGAAGGCCGAGTGAAAGGGTAATGACGGCAAAAGACCCAGAGGCGAGTATGCTCTGGCCCATGACAATCCTCGTTTTAGCTATAATCGTCATGGGACTCTTCCCGTGGCAGATAAGCGACAAAGTCATGATCCCAGCGGCGAAGGCACTCGAAAACCAGCTTGGATACATAGCAACCCTCATGGGGGGTGCCTGAAATGTTCGGCTACTGGGACGCGTTATACTTCGTCTTCGTTTTCATCATCGGCCTCATCCTGGCTTACCTACTTGACCAGTGGGCCAAGAAGAGCGGAATGGGGACTAGGGAAGTCGGGAACGGGACGAAGATATTCATCAGCGGCGAAGACCCGGACAGGACAATTCCCGGCTTCGAACACTTAGAGGGCAACTACACCGGAAGGAACGTCATGTGGGGCCTGACCTACGCCCTCAAGAACTTCTTCACCGTGCTCAGAAGAGAGCACACCGGACTGCTAACCGACTACGTGAGCTACCTCGTGATAACGGCGGCCTTCGTGCTCGGTGTTTTGTTAATCTGGGGGTGAATGGAGATGAGGCAACTTGATGATGTTCGCATTCACTTCCCGTCCGAAGGACGGACCAAACGTGCGAACAGTGAAAATAATGCCAGCATGATACCCCCCGCTGGAAAGAATGTGGTTTTGAGAGTGAAAGATTTTCCGCCAGCGCTTACATCGGAAGCGAAGCTTCTGGGGGTGTTGGGACTTTGCCCCAACATGCGAAGCAAAGGGCTCTTATGGGGTGAGAGAAGATGGCGATAACCGTTCCCGCTAACCAAAATGACCAAAAATCAGACCCCTCGGAGCGCAAAAGGCTTGAGAGGAGGGTAGCCCATCTCTGCAGGTTTATCGGGAGGTCACCCTGGGTCTTTCACGTTAACGGTGGCTCGTGCAACGGCTGTGATATTGAAATCATAGCGGCCCTAACGCCGCGCTACGACGCGGAGCGCTTTGGAGTCAAGCTCGTCGGCAGTCCCAGGCATGCCGACATATTGGTGGTCACAGGTTCGATTACCAACCAGAGCCTTGAGAGGGTAAAGCTCGTCTACGAACAGACCCCAGACCCAAAGATAGTCATGGCCGTTGGAGCGTGTCCGACGGGAGGAGGCGTCTTCTACGAGAGCCCCTTCACAAACGCACCGCTGAGCAACGTCATTCCAGTTGATGTCTACGTTCCAGGTTGCCCGCCGAGGCCGGAGGCTATACTCCAGGGAGTCGTTTTGGCCCTGGAGAAACTTGCCAAGATGATTAAGGGTGAGATCTCTGAGGAGGTGGAAGAATGATGCCAGTTAATGAGGTTCACGATCATTCCGCGCCCGGAGGGCGCCAAAAAGGTGTAAACAGTGGAAAACTACCTGTTAAGGAGTCCCCACCTAAAGGAAAGCCCATTTTGAAAGACTATCAATTCCGCGAGTGCTTTGTGGAGCAAAGGACTCTCAGGAGGAGGTGAAAGAATGAGTGAAGCTAATCCTGTTATCACCGAAGTTAATGAACCTACAAAAGATGAGAACGTAGCAAAGAGAATAGCCGAGCGCTTCCCGAACGTGAACGTTGAGGTGAAAATCAACAAGTGGGGAAGGAGGAGGGTCTGGGTTAGGGTTCCAAGGGAGGATTACAAGGCCCTGATGAGGTTCATCGAGGAGCTTGATCCGGAGGCCCACTACTCGATAGGAGTAGAGCAGGATTTGAGCGATGAGCTCGGCTTCGTGAGTCACCTTGTGGTTCACTATAGGGACGCTCCGGCGGTTTCTCTCATCGTGGACGTCCACGCTCCCAAAGACAACCCGGTTCTTCCGGATATCAGCGATGTCTTTCCAATAGCACTCCAGTTTGAGAGGGAATGTGCGGAGATGGTTGGGCTGGACTTCGAGGGTGCCCCTGACAAGAGGCGGCTCTTTCTCCCGGACGACTTCCCGGAGGGTATTTACCCACTCCGCCTCGATGATAAGGGGATTTCTGATGAGATGGCGCACAACGCAGGTCACCCGTACCTGTTGGGGGGTGGGAAGAAATGATGCCAACTAATGAGGTTCACGATCATTCCGCGCCCGAAGGACGCATTAATAGAGCGAACAAACCCAAAGAAGGCAGTAATAAGGCACCCACTATGGGAGGAGGAAGTAAAGCAGTGAAGAAATTCCGCCAGCGCTTTGCGGAGCAAAGGGCTGTGGGAGGTGGGAAGAAATGACCGAAAAGGTCGAATACTGGGTTAAGATACCCTTTGGACCCATTCACCCAGGTTTGGAGGAGCCTGAGAAGTTCATACTCACACTCGACGGCGAGAGGATAGTGGATGTGGATGTAAAACTCGGCTACAACCTGCGCGGAATCCAGTGGATAGCCCTTAGGAGGAACTACATCCAGATGATGTACCTTGTAGAGAGGATATGCGGAATCTGCTCTTTCTCCCACAACCACACCTACACGAGGGCCGTTGAGGAAGCGGCGGGCATAGAGGTGCCGGAGAGGGCCGAATACATTCGCGTCATCATCGGCGAGCTTGAGAGAATCCACTCCCACCTGTTGAACATCGGCGTTCTGTTCCACGACATAGGCTACGACACACTGTTCCATCTCACATGGCTAGCCCGTGAGAAAGTCATGGATACCCTTGAGGCTGTCTCTGGAAACCGTGTGAACTACTCAATGACCACCATTGGGGGAGTGAGAAGGGACATCGACGAGAAGAAGAGAAGGGTCATCGAGGAGATGATAAAGTACTACAGGGAGGTCTTTCCGCAGATAGAGGAGGCCTTCCTCCACGACCCGACGATAGAGGCCCGTTTCAGGGATGCGGCGGTGATAAGTAAGCGCATTGCCCTGGAGCAGGGTGCAGTAGGGCCAACTGGAAGGGGAAGTGGAATCAGGGACGACGCTCGCTGGAGCGAAGGACTTGGAGTCTACCCCGACCTCGGAATAAAGCCCGTAATGCCCCAGGACGTGACAGGGGAGAGGCCGAGAGGGGACGTCTTCGACAGAATGGCCGTGAGAATAGGCGAGCTTTACCAGAGCCTTGAACTCATAGAGGGCGCCCTCGATGCCATGCCCGACGGGCCGGTAAAGGCTTTCCCTAAGGACAACGTCCTCTATGCCAAGCTTAGACTGATGGTTGACGGAGAGGGGATAGGCAGATATGAAGCTCCAAGGGGAGAATTAGTACACTACGTCCGCGGAAAGAAGGGCTCCGATAAGCCGCTCCGCTGGAAGGCGAGGGAGCCGACGTTCCCGAACCTCTTCGCGGTTGCCAGGGGAGTCATCGGCGACCAGGTGGCAGACTTCGTAGTAGCCGTTGCCTCAATAGACCCGTGCCTGAGCTGTACCGACAGGGTCGCCGTGATACAGGACGGCAAGAAGAAAATCCTGACTGAGAAGGATCTCCTGAGGGAGTCGATAAAGAAGACGCGCGAGATCAACCCGGAGATCAAGGGAGACCCGAGCCCGCTTGGTGTGGGCTGTGTGAGGTGATAGCATGGACGTGGTGAGCAACGTAGTTTACCCGGTCGCGGGCCTGCTCGGCCTCTACGCTTTCGTCTCACTTGCCTCGCTCGTCTGGGAGGGAATAGACAGGAAGTTAGTGGCCAGAATGCAGAGGAGGATTGGTCCGCCGATACTTCAGCCTGTTTACGACTTCCTCAAACTAGCGAGCAAGGAGACGATCATACCTAACACCGCCAGCTACATGTTTAAAGCAGCGCCGGTTCTTGCCTTGGCGACGGTTATAGCTCTTTTAGTCTACACACCAATGGGCTTCACGCCGATTTTGGCGAGCAAGGGGGACGTCATCGTCTTCATTTACCTCCTGACCCTCATCAGCTTCTTCAAAATTCTCGGTGCCATAAGCTCAGGGAATCCCTACGCCAAGATAGGGGCTGCCAGGGAGGCCACGATAATGGTCTCAAGGGAACCTGCGATGATGCTGGCGATATTCACAATAATGTGGCGCATTGGAAAACTTGGCGTAGACAAGCCCTTCAGCATGGGGACCTTTTATCAGCACAACATCTGGGAGATAGGGACCCCAATGAGCTTTGTTGGGGCGGTTATACTCCTCTACGTCTTCGCGGTCTGGCTGGCAAGCGAGATAGAGGTCGGGTTCTTCAACATTCCGGATGCGGAAGAGGAGATAGCGGAGGGACTCCTCGTCGAGTACAGCGGGAGGTACCTGGCTTTGCTCAAGCTGACTCACTCAATGAAAGCTTTCATCTCAGCCTCTCTTGTGGTTGCAATATTCTTCCCATGGGGAATTTCCGGCTACTTCGGGCTGACGGGCATTTCAGCAAACGTAGGGGATCTGCTCTTCCACACTTTGAAGGTGTTCATACTCCTCTTCGTCGTCCAGAGTGTCTTTAGAGCAGTAACGGGAAGACTGAAGATAACGCAGGCCGTTGACTTTCTATGGAAGAACGTCTTCCTGGCCTCACTGGTCGGTTCGCTCCTTATTGCAATGGAGGTGATAATGTGAAGGCTCCAATCCTCGTCCCAGTGGTGCTCAGGAACCTGTTCAAGAGACCAGCAACTAACCGCTTCCCTCAGATGGAGCCGGTGCCGATTCCTGAGGACTTCAGGGGTATGATAAGTTACAACGTGGACAAATGCGTCGGGTGCAGGATGTGCGTCAACGTCTGCCCGGCAGGGGTTTTTGTTTACCTCCCTGAGATACGGAAGGTGGCCCTCTGGACGGCAAGATGTATCTACTGCGGCCAGTGTGTCGACGTATGCCCGACCGGAGCGCTTCAGCTCAGCAGGGACTTCCTCCTGGCCAGCTACGACAACAAAAGCGACCGTTTCATCCCGCTGGAGCCAGAGAAGGTCGAGGAAATAAAGAGAAAGCTGGAAGAGCAGAAGAAGGTCAAAGAGGCCGCGAAGAAGGAGAAGGAAGGGAAAAATGTCTGATTTTTCTTTATCCTTCATTGACCCCCATCTTAATTGCCAGCTTTTTCAGGGATTCATAGTGACCCCTTTCAACGTCCGCCAGTGTGAGGTAGACTTCCCTGAGTCGCTGGTTCTTGGTTTCCTCCGCGAGCTTGCAGTAGATGGTCTCTGCCAGCTTCTCGCTCTCCATCGCTACCTGGAGGACGTCTTCCAAATCCTCAACCTTCCAGAACTTGCCAAGGACGTTTAGCGATTCTACGTTCGGGATATCCACCTCCACCAACTCTTCCCCGTAGTTCTCACGGTAGATCTTGTAGAGCTCGTCGCCGTGCCCCTTTGACTCGTCCCCAAGTCGCTTGAAGGTGTTCACAACTTCCTCTGGGAGACCAATCTCCCTGGCTCTCTCAGCTAGTTTCCAGTAGGTTTCGGCTTCCTCGTATTCCCCCTTTACCCAGTAGGAGAGGAGCTCCCTCTCGTTCAGCTTCCTTATCTCGTTCAGGATTTCCACGACCATTTCAACCACCCAGCTTTTCATATTCAGTCTTTAGGGCCTCGTAATGAGTTTTCTCAACCTCTGCAAGCTTCAGGTAGAGCTCCTTCAGCCTCTCGTCTTCCGCTTTCTCCGTCAGGAGCTTGTAGACCTTGTGGGCGGTCAGCTCGCTCTCCATCGCCGCCTCGAGGACTTCCTTTATCTGGTCAGCCCTCTCGAACTTGTTCAGAACAGATAGAACTTCCACAGGCGGAATATTTGTTTTCGGCTCTATCAAAAAGCTCTCCCTGAAAACCCTCCCCAGCTCATCGGCGTGTCTCTGGGAGTCTTTTGAAAGCTTCTCAAAAACTTTAACGATGCTCTCCTCAAGGCCGAGCGCCTTTGTCCTCTCCGCGAGCTCTTTGTAGAGCTCTGCTTCCTCCTTCTCTCCGCTTATCCAGTAGGCTAAGGTCTCCTCATAGCTCAGCTTCGAGAGCATCCCAATGACCTCATCAACGTCCATCATAACTCACTCCTCCTCTCCTATCCGACCAACGGGTTCTACTTCAATTGCAGCTACCCCGTATTTCTTCTCCTTCTCCTCCGAATAAAACTTCCGGTACACCCTTATCCCTTCCTCAATATCCCCAACCCCGGGGAGGACGTTCTCGATGCCCTCCGATTCGAGCATCTCCCTGAAGGAGGAGTAGACTCTGATGTCCTTCACGACGCACATGAGCCTGTTCTCGAAGATTATCGTGTCCCCGGGCTTTATCTTTTGCCTTTTCTCGTCGTAAAGCCTCCCCTCGATTCTCTTCCTCCCCTCGGTTATTGCCTTGAGGTATTCCTCTTGGAGCCCCATCTTCCACGTTGCCACGGCGGATCACCTCAAATTAGTGCTCTTATCAGGCTGGGACTTATCATGAGGAGCCTCGTCAGGAGCCTCGGCTTCTTTGCGAGGGCCTTAAACGTCCTCAGGTGGTTGTCAAAGTCCGCGTACTCCTCGATGACCTCAATTGCATCATCGCTCCCAAGTATCTGGAAGATTTTCTCTATCCCGTCCTGATTGAGTCCTTTGAAGATTTTCCTGACTTTCAGCCCGAAGGATACCTGCTTCATGACCTCTGCGCAGGATTTGGGGTAGAGTTCAAGGTTGTAGTTGAGAATTGCTCTCGCGAGGTTATGTGCACATATTGAGCCGAAAACTATCCCTCCGGCAGTCGTGGGCTTTATCTGAAGGGCCGCATCTCCAACGAGGGCAACGTTGTTCCTCACCCAAGGCATCCTCCAGCCAAAGCCTACCGAACCGGCCTTGAACTCCACCATCGATGTTGGCTTGAGGTTCCTTATCCTGAGGAAGCGCTCCAGGCTTGAGAGCTCCCCGAAGGTTCCAACCCTTGCGAGGTCTTCCTCCACCGGCGTCACCCAGAAGAAGAAGTCTGGATTTACTTCCTTGTTCACCCAGACCTCCGTGAAGTCCTTTCTGAACTCCCCAATAACTTCGAGCTCGTATCCCTTCAGGAACTCGGCGTTGCTCTTGGCCCCTATCTCCCTCGCGACGGCACTGGGGATTCCGTCCGCTCCCACGTAGTACCTCGCCTCCACCTCGAAAGTCTCCTTCAGATGCTGGAGCCTTGCTTTTCCGTTTTTGAATCCCATGAAGCTTGTTCCTACAAAATAGTGTGCTCCCCTCTTTATCGCCCTCTTGGCGAGCTCCCGCTCGAGAACTTTTCTGTCCACAACATAGGCCTGGGGACTCTTTCTCCCTATCTCAAAGCTCTGGATGCTCGAGTGGAAGACGGCTCCTCTAAGGGAGTTCACCACCGCCTTCTTCGGGAAGTCGAGCCTCTCGTAGCTCTCAGCCCCGATTATCCCGGTGCAGGCCTTTCCCCCGAAGGATTGCTTTCTCTCAACTAGGGCTATATCAAGCTTTCCCGCGAGAAGAGACGCCAGGTAGTTGCCGACCGGACCGCCGCCGATTATCAAAACATCGTACCTCATCCTCACCCCTCGGATGAAGTGGTTTTTAAAGCCTAAAAACCTAACCTTTTTGGTGATTCGGATGAAGGTTCTCGTTACGGGCTTTGAGCCGTTTGGCGGCGAGAAGATCAACCCCTCATGGGCGGCCGTTAGAAGGCTTCCGGATGAAGTTGAGGGTGTTGAAGTAATTAAATTCCAGCTCCCAGTCACTTTCAACGGAGTCAGGGAGACACTCCCTAGGATGATAGTCAAAGAGCATCCAGATGCCGTTGTCCTGACAGGACAGGCGGGTGGTAGGCCGAACATAACCGTCGAAAGGGTCGCGATAAACGTCATGGACTCAACGATGCCCGACAACGAGGGATACAAGCCGGAAGATGAGCCTGTCTTTGAGGGGGCTCTCACTGCCTACTTCGCCACGCTTCCGATAAAGGTCATCGTGAGGGCCCTGAGGAAGGCGAAGATACCCGCCTCGATCTCGAACACTGCAGGAACCTACGTGTGCAACGCGGCTATGTTCACGGCCCTTCACACGATAGCCGTTTCTGGGATGGATGCAAAAGCGGGCTTCATACACGTCCCCTTCAGCCACGAGCAAGCCCTTGACAAGCCGAGGCCTTCGATGGCGCTTGAAACCATCGAGAAGGCTTTAGAAATCTCGATTAGAACCCTTATTGATGATTTGAACAGGGAGCGCATCTAAAGCTCGTTGAAGTCTATCTCATATGAAACCGAACCGTTGAAGCTCTGGGCTTCCTTGAACCTCGCTATTATTCCGCTCAGGGCCTCGACGAGGGCCCCTCTTATTTCTCCCATCAACTTTTCAGCCTCGTCCCTGCTCTGGAGTTCGAAGACCCTCTCCTTCAGCTCCGATAGGGGGACGTCATTTTCTTCTATCTTAACGGCGGGGTCTATGCCGTTCAGGACGTTCTGGAGCTCCTCGTCGAACTCCAGCTCCCTGACCTTGACCTGGTAGAGGCCATTTGGGATGTCATACTCCTTGTCGAAGACTATTCTCATCTTCACGGAATCACCCTTACGTTCTTGGAGTCTTCCCCTTAAATACCCTACCGGTTCAGACTTCGAACCCTCTAATCTTTTAAAGCACCCGTAGAATCCTCCATTTGAGGGTGAGGGATTATTCTCGTACTGGGTCTTGACGTCGTTGGCGAGAACCCTAAGAGGTTCGCGGTGGTGGGCTGGTTCAACGGGAGACTGGAGAGGAAGGGTGAGTTCACGCTATACCGTCTAATACGCTTCATCCAGGCGAAGAGGCCGGATATAGTGGCCATCGACAGCGTTACAGAGCTCGGCGATGACCTTAGGAAGTTCTTGCGCTCCCTTCCGCCGGGAACAAAGCTTGTTCAGGTCACCGGAAAGCCCGGAGAGCAGAGGACCCTGCAGAGCCTTGCCAAAGAGCACGACATAAGGACGGGCGACCGCTTTGACCCCTACGAGGAGGCCAAGCTGGCAGCCCTTTTGGCAAGTAAGGGGGTCGGCTACGAGGTTCTTGCCTTCGAGGATGAAGTGATAGTCAAGGTAACCCGTGGCAGGAGCCACGGAAAGGGTGGCTGGAGCCAGGACAGATACAGAAAGAGGGTTCACAACCTTGTCCGCGACAAGGTGAGGGAGATAGAGGAGAGGCTTAGGAGGGCTGACCTTCCCTTTGACCTTGAGACTGAGGAGAAGGACTACGGGCTGGCTAGGGGAGAGTTTAGGGTCTACGCCAGTAGGGAGGAGCTCGCCGGCTTAATACGGTCGATGAGGGGAGGAGACGTCGAGGTTAGGATTCAGCCGGTTGAAAGGTCTGAACTCGGTTTCGCCCCGCTGAAGAAGGAGGAGGCAATAAAGGAAAGGAAGAGCCTCATCGTGGGCATAGACCCTGGAATAACCGTCGGAATAGCGGTGATCGACCTCGACGGCAGGATCATAGCTCTTCACAGCGAGAGGAACATGCCCGTCGGAGAGGTGTTCCGCTTCATCAGCGATATTGGACATCCGGTTGTAGTTGCAACAGATGTCTCTCCAGCCCCTGGCTTCGTGGAGAAGATAGCCCGCTCCTTTAAAGCTTCCCTCTTCGTTCCCCGGGAGAGCCTCCGGATAGATGAAAAGAACGAGTTCCTCCGCGACCTGGGGATAACCGTTGACGACGACCACCAGAGGGACGCTCTGGCCGCCGCGTACAAGGCCTACCTCCGGCTGAAACCGAAGCTCGAGCACATAGACTCCCGTCTGCGGGAGGCGGGTTTAAGCAGAAAGTCCGAGGAGGTAAAGGCCCTCGTCATCCAAGGATACAACCTCGGGGAGGCCATGCAGAGGGTCACCCTGCGTGAGAGGAGAACGGAGGAAGAAGAGGAGCAAGAAATGGAGAGGAGCTTCGACGCTGGCCCGTACCTCAAGAGGATACGCGAGCTTGAGAGGAGGATAGAGTTCCTTGAGAGGGAGAACGAGGAGCTCAGGGGGATCATAAAGGAGCAGCGGAAGACCATAGGAAAGCTTGAGCGGAAGATAGCGGACTACGATGACGAGGTCAGAAGGAAGGTTCTCCGCGAGCGCGAGCTGGAGGCCAAGGTGAGGAGGATAGAAGTCCTTGAGAAACAGCTGAGGGAGGCCAAAGCGGTTATTGAACGGCTGGGCAGGGACTTGGTTCAGGTCAAGCGCATGAACGTGGTCGAGATACGCGGCTCTGCCGTTCCCCTCAAAGTCCTCAGGGTTCTCAGCTGGCGCGAGCTGGAGAGGATAGAGCGCGAAGTTGGCCTGAGACGGGGCGATGTACTCTTCGTGGCCAACCCCGCCGGTGCGGGAAAGGCGATAGCGGAAGAGCTCGTTGAGAAGGGGGTAAGGGCGATAATAACGGAGAAGCCGCTGCCTGAGGCGGTCGCCAGAGTCTTCCGCGAGGCTCACGTTCCCTTCTTCACGAGTGAGAAGCTCGATGTCAAGAGGGTAGACGAGTTCGCGGTTGTGGAGAGGGAAACCCTGGAGAGGGCCATTGAGGAACTGCTGGATAAGTGGGAGAAGGAAGACCGCGAGAGGGAGGCCGAGAAGTTCGTCAGGCTTCTCGAGGAGTACAGGATTGAGAGGGTTAAGGAGCTGGAGAGAAAGGCCAGGGAAGAGATTGAGGAAGAGAAGCGAAGAAAGGGGTCGGACCTTTAGCCTCGCTGCTCTCCAACGGCATCCGCGAGAAGGCTCCTTAGTTTTTGAAGGTGGTCCCCCGTCTCCCTTGCCCCTTTCTCCGTTATCTTCACGGCCGTCCTTGGCCTGTCCGCTATGACCTTGTAAACCTTCACGTAGCCTTCTCTTTCAAGGACCTTGAGATGGGAGTCGAGGTTTCCCGGCGTCACATCGAGAACCTTCTGGAGGTCTCTGAATAGGGCCCTCTCCCTTGGCAGGAGGTAGAGCATGATGCCGAGCCGGAGTGGGTTTCCGAGTATGTGGTTGCCGCTCAGCTCCTTTAGTGCTTTCATCCTATCACCGTTCAATGGCTCTGAAGGCGGAGTGGAGGTAGAGTAGTATCGTTGTAGCAAAGCCGAGTGAGACCACGAAGCCGGCCCATACCATCGCTCCACTCTCCATCCTCCACGCCAGCGGTATGGCCAGCGCTGGAATCAGGAATGCCGGAACCATCTCGTTCTCGGCCCCACAGCAGCTTTTTAAAATTATCCACTGGCCGAGGAGCGAGGCGCTGATAAAGCTCAGGAAGCCCACGGCCAGGCTCGCCTCCTCGTTTATCCCTGGGTTCAGTGAGGGGAGTAGAATCCATCCCAGAATCGCACCGGTTATCCACGCCCCCGCTATCTCCCAGCCAATCTTTTTTCCGGAGTCCCTTCTGATTCCAGAGATGGCCGCTATTCTCCTCCAAACCTTTGAGGTGAGGGCAATTACAATAACCGTTGCAGTCGTCCAGTATGCGATGCTGAAAGCAGATCCGCCATTGAAGAACCGGAGTATAACGTAGAACAGGGTCATCACTGCCAGAAAACCCGCGAAGTTCATGGCGGCATACATCTTCCCAGCGGCTATCAGCTTCCCCTCGACTTTCTCAAGCACACTCTTGAGTTCCTTAACTTCTTCCATTCCCATCACCAGTTTAGAGTAGATGCTCGCCCTATTTATAGCGTGGAGTTTCTCTGGATTTCAGAATTAGCCCCCTGCCCTCGTCCTCATTAGAAACTCCATGAACTTCTTTATCTCCCCTCCTTCGCCTTCCATGACTATCCTATTGAGTGGAATCTTGTTCTGCATAACAACTTCAAGAAGCTCTAGGCTCACTTCTGCCCTGCTCTGCCGGCGGATTTCTTCGAGCTCTTCGAGTGAAACAGGGGTTTCAATGATCCTCTTCAAGCAGAAACCTCCACAGGGGAATCAGCTTTATTCCATCTACCTCTTTCTCAATGTCCCAGTTTATAACGTAGGCTTTCTTCCATCCTGTCGTCTGTATTGAGCTCTTTATTGCCCGCAGTTCTCTCCTAAGGGTTTCCGGGTCGCTCAAGTCGTAGCTCACCTGAATGAGTGTCTCCTCTTCAGGTAAAGCTCTCCAGAGGACCCAAAGAGCTCTTCGATGGTTGGTATTAGATCAGTAAGCGTCGAGACCTTCTTTTCGAGCCTCTCGTCCTCGAAATTGATATAGAAGATTCTGTCCCTGGGGATTTTCATGGACAGCTCGTTGATCAACTGGAACATTAGGTACGTCTTCCCAGTCCTTCGACAGCCGGCGAAGGTGACAACTTTTCTTGGCTTCTCAGAGATTAACGAGAAGTCGGAATCTCTTTCAATGAGTTTCGGTGTCCAGGTCTCCTGCCATTCTGTTATGACTCTCGCGAGGCTCTCGTTCATGGTCTTATTTTTGTAGTTTTGTTTATAAATCCTGCTAAGTATACTTTACATTTATTTATAAAGTCCTGTTTATCAAACTCATTCGACCCTAAAAGTTAGACCCTTTTCTCTGGCCTTCTTCTCAACCTGGAGCCTGAACTGGCAGGCCTTACATATCTCGCCGGTGGTGGGTTGCCCACATATTTTACAGCGGTTCAGCTCGCTGGTCTTTTTAGTGTAGGTCTTCGCTATCAGCGGGAAGAGCTTGTCGTAACTCCTCAGTATCTGGTACTTCGTTCCGGGGTGCCTCTCCTCCATCTCGTTGAGCCAGTCCCTTATCTCTGCCCTAAAGGCCTCGACAGCATAAGGACACTCGCTTAAATCGACCTCTATGTTGTTCAGAACTGCGTAGAGGACTATCTCCTTCTCCGGAATCTCGCGGAGGGGCTTTATCCTAGGGACGAGCTCAGGGTGTATCTCTTCATAGTACGGTCCCGTCCTTCCGAGGCGCGCTATGTCTCCCCTCAGGATGTTCATCACGAACATCTGAACCTCATCGTCAAGGTTGTGGCCGACCGCTAATTTGTCAGCTCCAACGTCCTTTGCCGCGTAGTTGAGGAGCCAGCGCCTCCACACGCCGCAGTAGGAGCAGGCCCCAACGCGCTCGCCTTTCTCAAAGCTCCCCATTATCTCGACGGTTTCATCCAGCGTGAAGCCGATGTATTCTTTGAACGAATAGATGCGGTGCTCTATCCCGAGCTTCTCCGCGTTTCTTTTGGCAACCTCAATGCTCTTCGGCCTGTAGCCGGAAATCCCCTCGTCTATCGTAATGGCCACCAGCTCGAAGGGGAACTTCTCGCGGAGCTTGGCCAAAAGGTGCATGAGGACGACGCTGTCCTTTCCTCCCGAGACACCGACGGCTACCCTCTCCCCCCTCTCTATGAGGCGGTACTTCTTCACTGTCTCCTTGAACTTCTTTTCCACCATCTCGTTGAAGTGTTTGTGGCAGTAGTAGAGTCCGCTGTACCTTGCGTGATAGACTGCCGGCCTTCCGCACTTCGAACACTTCATCATGAACCCAGAATCGTGGATGCATTTAAAAAGTGATTGGCCGAGACTTAGGATCGGTGAGTGCATGGGGGAAATCAAGACTGTGAGAACCGGCATCAAAGTACTCGATGAGATGTTGGGTGGGGGTCTCCTCGACGACAGCACCCTTCTGATAGTCTACAATACGTACTCATTCGGCTGGGCCCTGGGGGTTCAGATCTTCAGAAAGCTCGTTGATTCTGGTGGATTTGGGGTTGTGAGCAACTACTCTTTCCCTATAAGCCTCCTTGTGAAGTACGCGGGGGCTATGGGTTACGACTTCATAGAGAGCGGTGAGAAGGGGGATCTGGTGATAATAGACGTTTTTGGGTCCACCTACGATATCCGTTCGGATCTTCCCTTTGTTTACTACACTGGCAAACTGGGTCCTGAAAACTACTTGGCCGAGATGGTGGGGGCTTACAGAGGGGCCATAGAAGACCACCTTGGGGGTAGAAAACCCATAGGGATAAGCGTTACCCTGGACGGCCTGGCGGGCCTCTTTGGGGAGGAAAGCACGATACGGGTCTTGAAACGGAATCTGGCAATGAAAGAGGCCGCCAGGATGTCGGAGGACAGAAAGCGCCCTATAAACATTTTCTTACTCAACAAGGACAGGGTCTCCGAGAGATTCATCTCATGGGTGGGCGAGTATTCGGAACATATAGTTGAATTCACGGCGTCATCGAGCCCCGGTGTTGAGAGAATGGCTGTTAGAAAGTCCCTGCTCCCAGATTTCGTCCCTAGAACGGCAGAGTTCAGGTTTAAAAAAGGGAGGATAGGGATCTTCCCGGGATGACTACCCTGCGAGGTTCATTATCGCCGGCCAGAGGTTGAGTGCCAGGAGGGTTAATCCAACGCCTATTGCTGTGTACCTTACGGGGTTCACAATACCCTTGGGGAGGTACTCCTTGAGGACGTCGTCCAGCATCCTCCCGCCGTCGAGGGGGATGAGCGGGAAGAGGTTCATGAGCCCTATTCCGAGGTTGAGGACGTATATCCAGTAAAGGCTGAAGAACGTCGGAAAGAGTACGCTATCGTATCCGACCTTGGAGACATAGTGGGGTATGGGGTAGATGCCTATGAAGCCTTTTTTCGGATCGTTGGGATACTTTCCTAAAGTTACTTTAACGGTTTTCTCCTCACCGTTTCTCAGAACTGTTAGGGTTATTACTTCGCCGGGATGTGTTGCGTTCATTATCTTGATGAACTCGTTCATCGTGGTTACGCTATGCCCGTTTATCGCGGTTATTATATCCCCCTTCATCAGCAGTCCATGGGCCGGCCCATTGTCGACGACTCCCCCGACTTCAATTCCCGCAGGCTGGAGTAGGGGCGTTACCGCGAAGTTTATGAGAAGCACCGCTATCAGAGCGGTTACTATGTTCGCTAGGGAGCCGGCCCCGTAGACCCTGAGCCTTGAGCGTAGCGGGGCCTTCTTCAGGGCCTCCTCATCTGGCTCCACGAAAGCTCCTGGGATGATGTAGAAGAGGACAAGACCGACCGACTTGAGGGGAAGGTTGTCGGCCCTAGCAACGACGCCGTGGCTGAGCTCGTGGACGACCATAACCACTATAAGCCCGATTATTCCGTACCATAGGGGTATAGTGATGCCTGGAATCACGAGCTGAACCCCGGCCTGTTTTCCGCCGGCTTCAACAGCCTTTATCGCCATTTTAAAGAGCACATAGAACACGTAGGCCATGCCCGCAAAGCCGATTACTATACCAGCGTCGCCGTAGGCCCTCCAGAACCTCTTGGCCCGGGATGCAGTCCTGTCGATGAAGCCCAGCAGGTGTTTGGTCCTCCACATCGCCACGAACAGGTCGACTGAGAGTCCCTCTTCCTTCTCTGCAGTTTCCTCGCTCGCTTCGTCTATTGGTTCCCCCTCCCTCCTGAATACCGCGGATACAACGAGCCAGAGAACCGTTATGACTACCAGGGCCGTTATGAGCATCGACACCATACACATCTCCTCTTCTCTCTTTTTCCTCTCTTTGCTTAAGGGAGGTAATTTATAAACCTGCCGTCAGTATCACTTCTTCCGATAATCTTTTATTCTAGCGTCTTTTGAACCTTTCTCCTACGGGAGGCTTTTAAGGTTGGGCGACAACTTTTCCCGTCCGGTGGTGGTATGGGGGAGACGCTTAGAATAGCCTTCGTTTACGATGTCATATACCCATGGGTCAAGGGGGGCGTTGAGAGAAGGATTCATGAGCTCGCGGTTAGGCTTGCGAGGAAACACGAGGTTCACGTTTACGGTTATAAACACTGGGATGGAGCTCCTGAAATCGAGAGAAACGGCGTCATCTACCATGGTATAGTCTCTCCGGGAAGCATATATCTCGCCGGAAAGAGAAACCCTCTACCGATGCTTCGCTTGGCCTCTAACCTGAGAAAGCGCCTTCCAGAACTGAGAAAATACGATGTTGTTGACGTCCAGAACCTCTTCTATCCGGGCGCCTTCGTCTTAAGAGCGCTGCCAAACGCCCTCTTAACGTGGCACGAGTCCTGGGGTAACTACTGGTTCAGTTACTTCGGCCCGGCAGGAATCCCGGGATGGGCTGTTGAGAGGCTCCTATCTGATTACAGACTCCACTTGGCCGTTTCTCGCAAGACCCAGCTCGACCTCCTCCAGGTTGGCGTTCCTTCGCGGGTAGTTCCGAATGGGGTTGACTTGGAAAGAACCGACCGGGTAAAACCCTCCGAGTGCGAGAGCGACCTTGTCTTCGTTGGCAGACTGGTGAAGGACAAGAACCTTGAGCTGGCCATCAGAGCCGTTGCCGGGCTTGTGGATGACTTTCCCCATGTGAGGTTCTCCATAATCGGTGATGGGCCTGAGAGGAAGAATCTTGAGAACCTTGCCATGAAGTTGGGCATTCGGAAAAACGTAGATTTCCTTGGGAGGCTGGAGAGCTGGGAGGATGTAATTTCCCTCCTGAAGGCCTCGAAGGTCTTCGCCTTCCCCTCCCGTAGGGAGGGCTTTGGGATGGCCGTTCTCGAGGCAATGGCGGCGGGAGTTCCTCCGGTTGTTCTGGATTCGCCGATGAATGCCGCGAGGTTTTTGGTTAATGAGAAGAGTGGCTTGGTTTTAAGTGGGGATAGATTTGCCGATGGGTTGAGGCTCCTTCTCTCTGAGAATAACCTGGGGAAAAAGCTGGGGAGGAACGCGAGAAAGAAAGCTGAAATGTTTGATTGGGGGAAGATAGTGGGGACGTTAGCTGGGATTTACTTGGAGTTCACTTCCTCACTTCCACGTTGAGTTTGAGGCTCTGTATCGTCCCGTTTACTGCCTGGAGGATGAGGTTCTTCGCGTCTGTTTCCGCGTAGTTCCCGTCTGGGGGTGCCGGTGGGAGTTTTGGCTCGCTATCCTTGAAGAGAAGGAACCAGACCTGCCATTTTCCGGGTTTGTTTATGCTGAAGGTGTAGTTGGTCTGGAACTGGGGCGTCCAGTTGCCCTCGATGTTGACCGGAACAGGAGGCAGGGTAACGTTGAACCAGCCCGGCATCGGGTACATCCCGTGGATTACCGTCGTGTTGGTACTGCTGTCCCAGGTTAGGTTCACCAGCCAGACCTGGACGTAGTAAGTCACGTTCCTGTGCTCGTGGTTGGCTATCCCGATTATTACCGTCCCGTTCTGGCCGACGCGAAGCTGGGTCGGATAATTGGCCGCTTTGCCTCCTGGCCCAAGGATGTAGAACTCCGTGAATGCTTCTCCCGGCTTTGGATGGCTTATGACGTAGGTCAGAACGCCGATCGAGGTGATTATCGCTATTATCAGGATAACCGTTAGGGCCTTGTCGAGTTTGCTTGAACCTTCCCACTCAAGCTCCTCCTTGAGCCTATCCATCGTTATCCAAGGTATCCAGGGCTCTACCGCCCTATCCCTCCGGTAGATTGCTATGAGGGCGAAGGCGACGTTGAATACCGTTAAGCTTGCCAGGATGGGGTTTAGCCTTATCCCCCAGGGCGTGTAGTTAAGGCCGAGTCCAATGAGGGGGACGATGGCTATGCTCAGACCGAAGCTGAGCGCTAACCTCTCCAAGTTGTCCAGCTCTTTCTTCTCAGGAAAGAGGGCCGTGATGAAGGTGTACCCCGGGAAGAAGAGGACGAATGCCAAGCCGAGCGCTTTCCGCATTAGGGTATCTGGGAAGTAGAATATGAGAAGGTCGAGGAGGAGTGAGAGGAAAATGAGAATGATTAAATCCCAGTACTTCTTCCACTCCATTGAGCTCACATTTCCACCCCCGCATGCTCGGCGTCCTTCAATCCTCCCAATGCTATCGCTGTAAGACCTAGGGCACCTATGACAAAGGCCTCACCCGCAACTCCTGGTAGCTTTCCTCTAAGTAGGATTAGTATCACCCATGTGCTCCCTGCCCAAAGAAGGAAGTAAGCGCCCGCCTTTCCGAATCCCTGGTACAGCCTGTAGGCCGCTATCATTAGCAGTGCCGCGAAGAAGGAGTAGTCGTTAAGGGCCGAGAGAGCGAGCAGGCCAATCAATGCCGCGTCCGTCTTTCCTTTTGGCACCAGTGAGCCCCTCAGAACGTCGTCGAGGACAAGGAGCGCCGGCATTCCGAGGAGAAAGAGCTCCCTCTGCCCTTCCAGTGTGTACACCGAGTCGAAGCCGGGTGAGGTGAGGAGGGCTAGGATGTAAAGCGAGAAGCCGAAAAGGGCCGCCTTCCTCCCTTTTAAAGCTGATACGTAAGGGATCACCGCCAGGAGGGGAATCCATGAGCCGAGGATAACCGATGCTACTATTGCCCCAACGAGCCCTATCATAGCTTCCTCACCACCACTGGAAGGAGATCCTTCGGCGAGAGCTCAACAACGTTCGTCCTGCTCCTAATCTTCCTCAGGAGGTCTTTCCTCTCCCTGTAAGCGGTGTAAACCGTTTCAATCTCCTCCGGTCTGAGCTCCCTTTTTGACATGAACCTTATCGGGTTTGGGTAGAGAATAACTGCCTTTGAGCCCTTCCGTTCAAGGGCAGACAGCGAGCTGAGGACTGCCCATGGGTGGAGGCCTATGTCGTCGATGATGACAACGTACGAACCCTCCGGTAGTGATCCAGCAGCATTCTCAAGTCCCGATAGCGGTGTTCTCCTCTTGAGGCGGAGGATTCTCCTCACGGTTTTTCCTATCCTGAGGGAGGAGGGCCTGAGCTGGGGTTTTCCCGGGCGTGGCCTCAGGTCGAGCTCCGATAGGGCACTCCTCGGCTCGTTGACTCTTCTCAGGGTCTTTACTACCCTGTGGTCGTTGTAGGCTACAATGCCAACCCTGTGGCCGTGGCGCGCGAAGTAGGCTATGAGCTGGGCGAGGATCAGGGTGAGGTAGTCGGTCTTCCTGTTCCTGAACTCCCTCCTGAAGGACTCGTCCACGTTGACGAGGACGTAGATATCGGCAAGGGTCTCCCTCTTAAAGACCCTGACTATCGGCTTCAGAACCCTGGAAGTGGCCTTCCAGTCGATCCTCTTGACGTCGTCTCCCGGAAGGAACTCCCTGAGCTCCTCGAACTCAAGGCTCTCGCTCCCGATTCCGAGGGCGTGGAGGAGTTCGGCGAAGGCATTGGGTTCCTTTCTTATCCTCCTCGCCTCCGCAACTTTCCTGGGGGAGGGGAGCACTGCCACTGGCATTAACCCGGAAACTTCGAGCTCCTTCGCGAAGAGGCCGGCCATGTCGGTGAAGATAGCTTTGACCCTGAGTTCGAGCGTTCCCTTCTTCAGGGGCTTTATCCTCAAGAATGAAGCCTTTTCCTCGCCGGGAAGGATTGTGAGTAGGGGGGTCTCTGATTCCACTTCCGGACTTTCTACTCTGAGAGTTACCTTTCCAGGTACTTTGAACAGGCCCTCAACCTTCAAGGGAATCTCGACCCATTCGAGCTCGGTGATCCTCTCCGGGAGGCTTAGAGATACGTTTCCATCCCCACCGAAGGAGAGCCTTACCGAGCCGTAATATACGGAGATAACAGCCCCTACCCCTGTTATGGCGGGGCTTCCAAGGAAAATCCCCCCCGCTATCAGGATTCCCGAGAGACCGAGCAGGACGTCAGCTGTTCTCATTCCGTTGGCACCTCTACCCTTTCGAGGACTTCCCTAACTACCTCCTCCCCGGATATTCCTTCCATCTCGTACTCGGGCTTGATGAGTATCCTGTGGGAGAGCACCGGAATTGCCAGGGCTTTAACGTCGTCGGGTATGACGTACTCTCTGTTCTCAAGGTACGCTCTTGCCTTCGAGGCAATGAGGAGGTGTTCCCCCGCCCTGGGCGACGCACCGAGTAGGACTCTCTCGTCACTCCTCGTCTCCTTCAGGATGGAGTAGATGTAGTCTATTACAGCCTCGCTTACGCGCACTTTTCTGACTTCCCTCATGGCGGCCTCCACGTCCCCCTGGCTCAGGGTGGGTTCGGCCTCATCGAAGAGGCCGAGGTTCTTCCTCATGAGCATCTCCTTCTCGTGCTTCTCCTCCAGGTAGCTGACCCTTACCTCCATCATGAACCTGTCCGCCTGGGCAGTTGGGAGCTCGTAAACGCCCTCTACCTCAACCGGGTTTCTCGTCGCTATCACGAGGAAAGGCTCCGGCAGTTTGAAGGTCTGGCCCTCTATCGTGACCTGCCTCTCCTCCATGGCCTCGAGGAGGGCCGACTGGGTCTTGGGCGATGCCCTGTTTATCTCGTCCACGAGGAGGACGTTCGTGAATATGGGTCCCTTCCTTATCCTGAACTCCCCTGTTCTCATGTCGTAGAAGCTGTGGCCGATTATATCTGCTGGTAGAAGGTCGGGAGTCATCTGGATCCTCATAAACCTTAATCCAAGACTCCTCGCGAAGTTCTTGCTCAGGGTCGTCTTAGCTAACCCTGGAACGCCTTCCAGCAGTACGTGCCCATTGGAGAGTACTGCTACCGTCATGAGCTCAACTACGTCGTCCATCCCAACGATTGCCTTTCCAACCTCTTCCCTTATTTCCTCGATTATCATTCTCCATCACCCATACCCTTCAGCATTTCGAGTACTTCCCTCTCATCCCATCCCCTCTCCCTCGCCAGTTCAACTGCGAGGTCTTCCAGGGACTTTTCTCCCCCGAAGAGCCTCATTAGTGTCCATCTGAAAGGCCGGAGCATGTAGCCGAAGAGGCCGAACTCGTATAGAACGGCAATGATTCCGGTTATCAGCAGTATCTCTTCGGCCCTCTCCCTTGGGAGGACCCTTCTTATCGTTATCGTCCCCTGGCTGTAGAGGTTGAAGTTCCTGTGGTGGGCCTCGTCCACGTAGACCGGGCCTGGGATGTACTCAGCCAGGTTCCTCAAAAAGTTGTAGTTCTGCTTGAAGAGGTTGTTCCTCAGTATGTCCGGGTCGGCCAGGACAATGACCCTTCCATCTCCATATTTCGTGATGGCCAGTAGTGGGTACGCCCTCCTGTGGAAGTTTATCATGGCGGTACCGCTCGTGTAGACTTCGCCCTTCCTCGTCACGATTATGGCCGATGGGTCGCTCGTGACCACCTCGGTGACGTTCCTCCCGAGGACTGGGTCGGTTATCTTGATGGCTATCACAAAGCGGTCGTCTATCCTGTAGAAGAAGTCCCGGAGAGGGTAGTTGGAGAGTCTCATCGGGAGGCCGAGCCCCCTGAGAATCTCGTTTCCAGTACCGAAGTCGTCCGCGATAACCAGTGTGTTTCCCCTCCTCACGAACTCCTTTATTGCCTTTATTTCATCGGGGGAGTAATCGACGTTGGGGCCGACTATGAGGAGCGTTCCACCGGAGAGGTCGTAGCTGTCTATCGGGCCCAGGAGTGGAACGGGCGTTTTTCCTTCATCGTAGAGGAGTTTGGTGAACCTTGAGAGACCGTCCCAGCTGTCGTTGAACATACTGTATGGAGCTGAGCTCTCGAAGTGTGGCACCGTGAGCGGCATCGTGAAGAGGATGAAGATTCCTGTTACGAGGAGTGCGTACTTGACCGTTCTTCTCATTCTTCCCCACCGGCTATGATTATTATGTTCCTTATCGCTTCCCTAAATTCCCTCAGCTCCTCCCCTGTGGGCTCTATCTTCCCATAGACGGCCTTCTCGTGGATTAGGGTTGCAGTTTTCAGGTTTTCGTAGCCCTCCCAGTCCTTAAGCCTCTCCAGGGCTTCCCTTGGCGTGAGGTGGTTGGGAATCCCCATCCTTTCGGATAATACCTTCCTTACCATACCGTAGGCCTCACCAACGTCTTCCGGCACATCAACCTCCGGAGGCTCTCCGGGGCGGGCCGTTTCTGAGGAAGGCTGGATGGGCTCCCCCAAGACTCCCCGCTCTTTTCCTCTCCATCCCCTTCCTATCTTAATCCTGTCCCTCTGGGTGTAGAGGGCCAGCCCGAGGAGTATGAGGACGACCGTCAGGTACCTCCACGTGTTGCTTTCCTTTGGCATGACCGAGACGAAGACCATGTTCGAGCGGGAGGGAAGGTAGAGGCCGGTACCGTTGAAGAGGGCGTAGACCTGGAGAGTACCGGCTTTTTCAGGTGTTAGCGTCAGGTTGAAGGTTCCGTTTACGGCGTTGACCACCGATGTGAGGTTGTTGTCCACGTAGATCTGGATTGTCCCGTTTATCGGTGGAGTTATCGAGCCCTCTATCCTCAGGGGCTCGTTTATCAGGACGGTTCCGGGGGCGGTTATGCTCAGGCTCGTTGGTATTCTGGTGAATCGTATCGTGACTGCCAGGGAGGCCCCTGTGTGGAACTCATCCCCCTTGAAGTAGAGTGTCAGGGGGAAGCTCGTCTCTTTAGGGCTTGTGAGGTTTAAAGAGACGCTTCCGTCGGGGCCAGTTACAAATGGTGAGCCGTTGACAGTGATGTTCCTGCCAGGCAGTGGACGGGAGTAGTAGTCGATGAGGACTGCCTTGAAGGTCAGGGTGGTGTTTACAACCGCGGAGGTTTCGGAGACAACGACGAAAGATGTCGGTATCTTTCTGACGTTGATCTCAATGGCCTTCGTGCTCAGGTTTCCCTGTATAGCCTTCGCAAAGTATTTTCCTGGTTTCTCGAACCGGTAGGGGAGCGTGAAGAAGTGGGACGAGACGGATACGTTCACTTCTGTGCTCCAGTTGGTTCCGTTTATCAGTATCGTGATGCTTCCGTTCTCGGGCGCCGTGCCGAAGAAAGTTACCGTCTGGTTGATGATGGGGGAGGGGTTCGTGACGTAGAGGGTTAGGGGAATTTCGCGGGTTACGTTTTTAGTCTGGTTGGTGTTGGTTTGGGGCTTCCATATAGTCTGATTAAGCTTTGCCTGGGCCATATCGTAGATTTTGTTCAAATACTCTTCCACATCGCTCGTATCGAACTTCAGGATCTTCGTGTCGTTGTAGAGCTTGATTGAGTCTATTTCATCGAGATATTTTCCCATCCTCCCCGCCGTTCCGACGATGCCGACCGCTATGGCAGGGCTCTCGTTCGTGGAGTAGTACTGCAGAACGAGCTCGTCGAGGGTTACCAAGTCAACGGAGAAGTTGTAGAAGGGCGGGAGAACCTCAAGGACTTTGACATGTATCCCCCTCTCCTGGTAGGGTTTAGAATCCCTGAGAATTTGGAGGAGCTCGTTCCTAGTGCTGTTTGCCAGGGTTAGGCTGTAGTCGTTCCCCTCGTAGGCGTATTTGAGGGAGTAGGCGAACTTTTCGAGGGTGTGGGAGAAGTATGTGTAAAGGAACGTGTCGTGGGGAACCGGCTTCTCGACTCCCCGTGCTCCCGCAGGGGGGAGAAGAAGGAGCAGCATGATGACAACCGTTAGAAGTTTCATTGATTTTCCTGACTTCATGTTAACTCCACATTATGAGCCATGAAAACCCTTTTAAGTTTTCCCCGCCTTTAGAGTCCGGTTGAAATGGGAAGGTTATCAGGTGGAATCCTCACAGCACTTGGAATAGCCCTCTGGTACTACGGCGGCTCCTCAGGGAGCCAGACTATGGTAAACCTCGGGATAGGGGCTATAATCCTCGGCATAGTGGCCTTCTCCCTGCCGGGATGGAGGTGCATGCCCGCCGAAGCAGGGAATGTACTAACCTCCGGAACCTGCGGCCTTTTTAAAAACCTCGCGGAGGACCTGGAGCTTTCTGGAAAGGCATTCGCGATTCCCCCCTACGAGAACCTTCCCCGGGGAGGTATCTTTATTCCGGTCTCAAAGAACGGGAGGCCGAACCTGGGCAGGCTCTTCGAGGGCAGGGTGGTCTTTTCTGAGCCTGAACCTGGACTTCTCCTCTCACCGGTTCCCGGTCAGGGTATTCTGGATGAGATGGAGGATGTTTCCGGTGCCGGGATTGGCTACGCCGCCTCCGCTTTTTCCGGAGTCCTCGGCAGGCTCGGCCTCCCTGAAGTGAAGGTTTTCGAAGATGGCGAGAATATTGAGGCCTACGTTGAGACTGAGTGCCCGGACTTTCCCTACGCCGACCCGGTTGTTTCTGCTCTCCTCGTTGCCCTCGCGGCGGGAGCCGGTGAGGTGCTCGTTGTGGAGGATACCGGGACAGTTAAGGGCTATCTGAAGCTCGTCCTCAGAAAGGCCGGTGGTGTTGAAAAATGGCTGTGAGTGATTATCTAATCATTTTTCTCGCCGTCTGGGTTGTTCTGTCCGCCATCCTGGCATCTTCCACAGAGGTCTTCCTCACGGTGGTTCTCATTGGAATCCTGATAGTCCTTGAGGTCGGGGAGTTTTACCTCTCCGGAGAGACGAAGGAGGGGCTGAAGTATTCGGCGTATTTCCTTCTCATCGTGTTTGCCTTTATTGTGGCGAAGAAGGTGTACGAGGTCATAACAACTTAGGAAATTTTTCGTTGTGGTGATGTTATGGGATGTTACTCTGCTTGCCATCTCAATGTAAAATGGTTTCCGTAATACAGAGAAAAACTTAAAAGGATGTTATGCTCTAAACCCTCACTGCAGGAATAATCGCTTACAATGTCCGTGGGGCAACACTCATGAGAACACTTGTAATAATCCCTGCATATGCTGAAGAGCTGATGATTGGGTCGCTGTTGGCAATGATCTGGCTAAGGTGAAACCGATGTACCGGGACAATAAAATTGGCGTGGTAGTTCCGGCGTACAACGAGAGGCCCCATTGGGTCTTGAGTACGAGGGAAAATCGTTGAAACTTTGTGTAGGGCTCACCAGCGGAAGGAAAGTATATATCAAATAGAATAGAGTGTATATCAGTAGAAATCAAACGTTGGGTGGTGTGATTATGGAAAGAACAGAAAATGTTGAGTATGTCTTAAAGGAACTGGAGAGGCTTAAGGTCGAGATACAGCGTTTAGAAGCAATGCTCATGCCGGTTCTGAGAGATGAGGATATTACCGAGGAAGAACTTGAAGAATTACTTGAGCTGGCCAGGGATGAGAATCCCGATGAGTGGATTGATGCAGAGAAACTTCCCGAGCCCAAGGGGTGAGGTGTTCAAATGATCTACCGGGTCAAGGTTCACCGGCAGGTGGAAAAGGCGCTCCTGGGTTTGCCCAAGGCTCATTATCAAAGATTCCTGGAGTTTAGAGATATTCTGAAGTATGAGCCTGTCCCAAGACAGGACTTTGACATAATCAAATTGAAGGGAGGCGGAGATCTGGAGCTATACCGTGTTCGTCTAGGTGATTACAGGGTAATTTATTCAGTAAACTGGGATGAAAGAGTCATCAAGATCCTAAAACTCAAACCCAGGGGGGAAGCCTACAAGTAAAAATAGGTTCAGTGGGTTTGGATAACTGACCCATTAGAGAAGAACTCGAGGAGATAAAGAAAAAGCCGGTGAATAGCATGAAAACCCTTGTAATAATCCCCGCGTATAACGAAGAGCTAACCATCGGCTCAGTCGTCGCTTTATCCAAAAAGCACGGTGATGTTCTCGTTGTTGATGACGGTTCTGAGGACAGAACTTCCGAGATTGCTGAAAGTTCCGGGGCGGTTGTTATAAGGCATGAGGTTAACAGGGGAAAAGGGCAGGCATTAAAGACGGGCTTTGATTATGCTCTGGCCAATGATTATGATGCTGCTGTTTGCATAGATGCCGACGGTCAGCACAACCCCGATGAGATTCCCCTCTTATTGAAGCCGATAGTTAAAGGAGAGGCTGATTTAGTTATCGGTTCAAGGTATTTGAACGGGGCTCACAAGACTATCCCTCTCTATAGAAGGATTGGACTGTGGGTTTTGACCATGACGACAAACGTTGCATCTAACGTTAAGATAACTGATTCTCAGAGTGGGTTTAGAGCATTGAACAGAAGGGCCCTAGAAAGTTTGGAGCTGAATTCTGATGGGTACAACGTTGAAAGTGAGATGATAACCCAGCTAGCGGATAAGGGATTGAGGATTAAAGAAGTCCCGATACACGTTAAATATGACACCCCAAACAATCACAAGAAGAACCCATTTTCACACGGGATCAGCGTCCTAGCGAAGATTATAGGATTGATTGGATATAAAAGACCCCTCCTGATGTTTGGAATTTCGAGCTTGGCATCCTTTTTGGTAGCTGGAATACTGGCGTACTGGGCAGTTCAGCCGTATTATCACGGGAGGAATGTCTACGTAACCCAGGCGATAGGAGCGGGGATATTCATAATAATTGGGATTCAGTTGTTCGTTGCTGGATTGACGCTGAACGTGCTGGCAAAGATGGTGAGGGATTGAGACATGGTACTATCGAATAAAGCCAGTGTTATAATAGTCACTTACAATCATCGAAAATACGTGGGGGCCTGTCTAGATTCCGTTCTGGCTAACGATCCCTTAGAGGTCATTGTTGTTGATAACGGCTCCACTGATGGAACTTCCGAGTTTGTTGAGGAGAATTTTCCGGAAGTTCAGGTCATAAGAAGCCCAAGGAACCTAGGTTACGGTGGTGGAAACAACCTTGGTGTGAGGCATGCTAGGGGGGAGTACGTGGTAATCCTCAATCCCGACACAAAAGTCGAAGAGGGATGGCTTGAGGAGTTGGTTAAGCCCTTAGCCAAAAGTCAGCGCTTAATAACGACCCCGAAGATACTCCTCTACGATGGCTCGGCTATAAACACTATCGGGAATATCGTTCATTTTACCGGACTCACATTCACACGGGGCTATCTGGAGCCTCCTGAGAGATATGACAAGCAGGAATACCTAAGCGGCATCTCCGGGGCATGCTTCGCGATGAGAAAGGGAGAGTACTTAGAGCTGGGCGGCTTCGACGAGAACTTCTTTGCATACAATGAGGATGGAGAGTTCTCCTGGAGAGCCCATGCCAGAGGATTCAAAATCCTGTACGTGCCCACATCGATAGTCTACCATGACTATCAGCTTAAAGTACCCCCGCAGAAGATATACCACTTGGAGAAGGGGAGGTACATTATTTTAAGGAAATATTTAACAGCGCGCCAGAGGCTCGCGCTCATGCCTTCGTTGACCATGACCGAGATACTAACCTGGGGATATGCGGTACTCAACGGGGCATCGGGCGTAAAATTCAAGCTCAGGGGGATTGTTGACGGGTTGAAAGTCAAGACCAGTGGGGTTGGGATTAACGGGGAAATATTAAAAGAGCTGGAGTTCAGAATTCCGGAGGATCAGCTGTCGTACACACAATTTGACCGGAGCATCAAAAAAATCGCCAACAAAATTTATGAGTGGAACTACAGGGTGATTGCGAGATGAAGATAGCTTTAGTTTGTTCTCATGGAGGGCATCTAACGGAAATACTATACTTGATGGATGCATTTAAGGATCATGATGTTTTCTTCATAACCTACGATAACTTTAGAACCCGGGAGCTATCATACGAAAAATATCTTCTGGAGAATATTGGAACAAGTCCAATAAAAATGTTAAAAGCGTTTTTCCAAATTGGGATCATACTGGCTAAGGAAAAACCAAAGGTCATAATAAGTACTGGCTCTGAAATAGCAATTCCTACGTTTATTATAGCCAAATTTTTGGGTATTAAGACAGTCTTTATTGAGAGCTGGTGCAGGATAAAGACAAAGTCAGGAACTGGAAAAATAGTTTACTACCTCTCAGACCTATTTTTGGTTCAATGGCCCCAGTTACTGAAGCTTTATGGTAGTAGAGCAAAGTACATGGGTGCTGTTGTATGATCTTTGTCACCGTTGGTACTCACTATCAGGGGTTTGAGAGATTGATAAGGAAAATGGATAAGATAGCTGGCAGGATAGATGATGAGGTAATAATGCAGATAGGATACACCACCTATGAGCCGAAGAACGCCAAATGGTTCAGGTTCTTGGAGAGAGAAGAGGACATTTTAGAGTTATATAAGAAAGCTGATGTTATTGTAGCTCATGCGGGAGCGGGAACATTATTAACAGCTTTGTCTTTTGGAAAACCAATAGTCGTCGTTCCAAGATTGAAAAAGTTTGGGGAGCATGTCGATGATCAACAGTTAGAATTGGCTGAAGCGTTAGAAAATATGAATAAGGCTATAGCAGTTTATGATATTGAAAAATTAGAGGATGCAATAAAGAAAGCAAAATTATTGTTAAAATATAGACCAATTCAGAGAAACAAAAAGCTTATATTATTTTTGAAAAGTACGCTTAGGAGGCTCGAGAAATGAAATATGAAAGATACTACAACATCAACAATCTTGTACGGTTCGTTTTAAAAGGCCCAAAAGGATTTGCAAACTCTAAGAGATATATGAACTATCAGATGAATACACATAATGGGCGTGCAGATGTAGATTTCATAGTTAACATCAAAAAGAATGTTGACAGAAATAATGTATGTACTGATTGTTACATCTTGGATGATGTTTACTATGTTAGAGAGGGGTATTTTTACACTATTAGTAAGTATAAACTACTAAAATGGGCAATTGAAATAAAAAATTTTGAAAAAATGAATGATAAACCAATAGAAGTTAACCTAACTATCTCCCCCTCTATTCTTAGATTGTTCAACATGTCTTATACTTTACTTGAGGGGTTTATTGTGGATGCATTTATCCATTATGTATTAACTGAAAAAGGATATAACCTATTACATGCTTCATGTGTAGCTAAAGATGACAGAGGAATTGCGTTCATAGCCCGGGGCGGTGGGGGAAAGACAACTCTCTCGCTGAATCTTCTTAGGAGTGGCTTTAGGTTTGTTAGTGATAATTTTACTATACTGCTTTCCAATAGCAAAGTAAAAGGATTCGTTGAACCATTAAATATATTCACTTATAATCTAAGTGAGGATGTGTGGAGGCATTTTAATATTTACCAAAAAATAGAATTAAAATTGAAACATATATTATACCTTACAACTGGAAGATACATAAAGATGTTCACACAAGTAAATCCTCTAAAAATATTCAAAAATAAAATAGAAAATAGCGATATTTATGTTGATATGATATTTTTGATAATTCCTAATCATAATATAAAAAGTCCTGCAATGGAGGAGATATCCAAAGAAGAATTAGTTAAACATATTCTCTATAATCAACTGCTAGAGTTTCCATATTTTGATGAATACGTCACAGCATATGCATATACCTTTCCGAAAAGTAACTTAGCAAATCATTGGGAGAAATACCTAGAAAATCTTCGGCACAATCTGAAAAATGGAATCTCAATATATAAGCTAGAAGTTCCATTGCGATACAATGAGGAAGTTTTTAGAAAGATATTGGGGGTGATAGAATGAAAGAAACTAGAAATTATAATATTCATAATGTTTTAAAAATTCAAATAAATAGAGAGAAAAAGTTTGACCTCATGAGGGGATTTGACCTTGAGCTATCTCCATTTAGAGTTTTTAGAGACATTGGTAATCCCGATATAATACTTAATGTAGGTAAATTCACACCATCTAATAATGATTGTTTTGTTATAGATCACAAATATTACGTTAAAGACAACTATTTTTACTGTAAAGATTCCGGAGGAAACATCAAGTGGGAAGTAGAAATTTGGGGATTTGAAAAAGGACCTGCAATTGTCAATTTTAATTACAAAATAGTAAAACCTAAGGCTCTTGTTTCAAGACTTTCTGTAGAAACATTCTTATTGAGACCGTTGATGTATTATAAATTGCTAGAGAAAGGTTATGTCATGATTCACAGTGCTGGAGTCAGTAAAGAGGGAGAAGCGTATATCTTTCCCGGTCGCGGCGGGGCTTTTAAGACATCCCTAACTATGGGTTTTATAAAGCGGGCAAATTTTAAATATCTGGGGGATGATAGAGTCATCTTATATCAAGATAGAGTTTTAAGCTTCCCTGCACATTTCTACAGTTTTCAATACACATACCAAAAACGAGATGATGAGTTTATAAGTTATTTTGATAAATTAAAGTTTATATTTAATCATGACAAATATATTAATTATATTAATAAGAATGTTCTCCCTATAGAAGACAGTTCAAAACTCAGAGCAGTATTTTTTGTTGTCAAGAAAAATACTCGAGAGGTAAAATTCACCAAGTTAGAAACACAGGAGGCAATTACAAAATTAATTAATAGTAGCAAGATGGAGATGAAAGCTATCTCAGATAGCATCCCTGGATTCTTCCTAAATCCATACTATACCTATATGCAAGCATATTCATATGTATTCCCTAAGAGTCGTGTAGGTAAATATTGGGATAACTTGAAAAAAGAGTTAGGTGCAATATTAAAAAAAGATATACCAATTTATGAAATCAAAATTCCAGAAAAATATACTCAAACTGTATTTCGGGAAGTTTTAACGTTTGTGAGGGGATTGAAATGGCCTTAGAAGGAGTTATAATTATCGGACCTCAATTCCCAGAGGGCGGGGTAACAACATATGTAAAAACTCTCAAAAAATACTTACAAAAAGAAGGCCTTAAGGTTATATTGATAAGTCCTTATGTTTTTTATCCGACAGAAATGAATGCACGGGCGATCTTACGTATTGATTTTATTAAAAATAGCTTTATCAAATTGATAGTCTTGATTTCCAATATAGGTAACATTATAAAACTAGCATCTACTAAGCAGAGCTTTATTGCACATGTTCATACTGCTGGGGGCTGGTCTTTTTGGGAGAATTCTATTTATATTATTATTCTTAAAGCATTTAAAATACCAGTTGTGCTACACATGCATACATCAGAATATGGGTATGCGTACCTCACAAGTACTAATCAAGTAAAAAAGAAGTTAATAAGAAAAATTTTTGAAAAAAGTGACGTTGTTATTGTGCTCTCTAAGTACTGGAAGAAGCTATTTAGTAAAGAACTTGGCATCCCAGAGCATAAATTAGTTATTGTGCCAAATGGAGTGGACATTGATAAATTTAAGATGCATAACCACGAAGATTGTAGAAGAAAGTTAGAATTACCCTCTAATAAAAAGATAATATTTTCTTTGGGAAACTTAATTGAAAGAAAAGGCTTTAGATATCTTATCAAGGCCTTAAACGAATTAGTTAAATACAGAAGAGATTTTATTTGCTTTATTGGAGGTAGCGGGCCTGATAGAAATAACTTGCAAAAAATGATAAATGCTATAGGTTTGGAGAAATATGTCAAGCTCATAGGATATGTTCCTGATGATTTGTTGCCAATATGGATGAGTGCTGCTGATATTTTTGTTTTGCCTAGCCTTGGAGAAGGTGTTCCATTAGTAATGTTTGAGGCTTTAGCCTCTGGTGTACCTTTCATTGGGACTAAAGTTGGTGGTATCCCTGAAGTAATAATTTCGAATGAATATGGCTTACTCGTTGAGCCTGCGGATCCCAAAGATCTAGCGGAGAAAATTTTAATTGCATTGGATAAAGAATGGGATCGGGAAAAAATAAGGAAGTATGCAGAGCAGTTTACGTGGGAGAATATAACGAAACAAATATTAAAAGTCTACGCCAGATTGGGAGGTGTGAAGACTCATGAATGATATCTCTCAATTTGGGGTGCTATACTTTGGTATTCCTAGATGGTATGCATACTCAGGATATGCAAAATGGTTTATCTCAGTATATCGGGAGTTACAAAATAATGGATATCCAATATACTTACTTCAACACAATGACTATTTATTTAACATATATACAAATAGAATTCCTTTATTCGGGTATTCCTATCTCGAATATCTGTTACTGAAGAATCTTAAGAAATTAGAAAGTTTTCCTGACACTCTGATTGTGCATGTCCTCTACCAAGTCTCCTATTACTATCGAATAATTAAAATGATTAGGATATTAAATAACAAACTTAACAAAGATATACATATTGTTTTTACTGTCCATGATATATTCGACAGATCTGGGAACGTTGATAACTCAATATATAACAAGATTAGAGACGTTGATGTAATTTTTGTACCTTCAAAATATACCGCGGAGACATTAAAAATGCGCTTTAGTATAAATGCTCCAATCCATGTTACATACAATCCTGTCGACCCAATATTTAAGCCTCTTCCCGCAGAGCTTAAAACAACGCTTAGAGAGAACTTTTTGAGACAGCATAATCTTCCAAAAGACTCTTATCTATTGTTGTATGTTGGAACCGAAAAGCCTTCGAAAAATATAGAAGGGTTATTCAAGGTATTATCAATATCAAAAGAAAGTCTCGAAAATGTGTATTTAATAAAAGTTGGTAAACCGGGAAGACGTGATCATCTCATTAAGTATGCACATGAGCTAAATATAAGTAAAAACATTATTTGGATAAATAACGTTATCGATAGCGATTTGATGAAATTATACAACATTTCAAACGTTTTTATTACATTATCTCTTGCAGAGGGATTTGGCATGCCGGTAGTTGAGGCCATGGCATGTGGGACGCCAGTAGTAGTCTCAAATAAAACTTCTCTTCCAGAGATAGTATCTCGCGCTGGAGTTATAGTAGATCCTACGAATCAACATACTGTTGCAGATAAAATAGTGAGAATTTTACTCTCGGAAGCATATTCAAAAAAACTATCCTCAAGGGGCATTAATAGAGCCAAAATGTTTTCAGTAAGCGAAATATTAAAAAACTATTTAGAAGGATATAATCTCGCTGTAAATAGCTACTAGGGTGGGATCATGAAAAAAAGAACGCTAATTGTTTTGTTTTATATATGGGGTGCAATGATCCCTTATTTAATCTCCTCAAGGTATGGAATTATAGATTCATTTTTAAACTTTAGAATAGCAGATGTCTTGAAAACTATCTTCACTGGTCACATAGAAGCTGCAGAGCACCAGCCTGGTTATGTTGCTTTCCTTTCGGTTCTTTCGTTATCCTCTGGAATAAAAGTTCGAGAGTTCCTTCTGTCTCCCCTTGCTGGAATTCTGTTCATGATGTCTTTGCCACTATTTTCCAAGGCAATATTAAATAATGGTAATGATAGTTTAGATTTTACACTTCCAGCACTGACTGTTATCTGGTTATATGTATCTCCCAATAATTACAGTGTCTGGCCACATGCATTTGGGTTTGTTCTGTTCTTGATATTTGTCTCAATATCTATTGGTAAAATGCAAAAAATATCAAGCGCTTCTTTATTGATTTTGCTCGGTTTAATTGGAGTATCTGTAAATTCGATTTCCTATACTTCTGAAATGTGGATAATTTCATTTTTAATCTTTGCTGTTATTGTCAATAAGATATTTCAAAAAATTTTACATCACGGAGTGAGGCATGATTTGAGCTTAGTATTAGGTCTGGCTACTACACTAACTGTCGGTTTTATATATTTCAATAATATTATATGGGATCAATATTTACCTGGAGTAACTTATAACCTAAAAACGGGGCAGATATGGGAAATAATAAGATATTCTTTTGGGATGCTATCAGGAAAAACTGCTCCAGAGATTATTCCGTACATTTATGTTCCTACACCTCAAGAAAAGGCTACTCTGATGGAACTAAGATGTATTAGGTTACCGATTCTAATAATGACAGGAGTTAGTATCTTGGTAGGCTTAATGTATACATTAAAAAACATACGCTTAGTAAAAAATGTTGAAACGCATATATACGCTATTGCTTTACTATTAATATCTATTCCAGATATCATATTTTATGTGTCCAAAGGGGCAACTTTAATGGCAATATTGTTTAGATATTATCTATTCGTGTCTCCTGTACTTGCACAATTTTATATTAATTACATTAGTCAGATCAAATATGTACATAACCTAGGAGTTATACGGAAGATATACCCCCTAATTATATTAGGGCTAGCAATAGCACTGTTTCTTGCATCTGTATCGAGTTTTACAGTAATTAAAAGTTCCTCTCAATGGGCTTATGCTGACAATACTGCTTCATTTGTGTTATCTAATTTAAATTATGAAAAGAGAGTTGACATAATCTCAGACCATTTTACCCTAGGGAGATTCAAACTCGTTGGCATGGAACGAGGGGAAGAACTTAAACTATATTCAGAGATGTTTCTAATAGGTCCAAATGATTATGCGTTCCTAATTGATGGGATAGGAAATAAAAAAGGGATTTTTGTTCACAATGTAGAGATCGGTAACTACCATATTGCAGGGAGTACTGTGTCAAATTGGCTTTACCTTCAACCGTTGAATAGATATATGTCACAAATCTCATGCAATTACAAAGTTAACAAAATATATTCTAACAAGGGAACAATAGTCTGGATGCCAGTAGGTGATTCGAGATGACAGACCAGAGATATAATATATTAATCATTGGAAATTTGCACTCTCACCCCAGTTCCCAAGTGTTCCTACAGAAATTTTCTGGATTAGTGCACCAATTTGCTCATGAGTTATATATCATAGGAGGGGATTATGTACAACAAACGTCAAATGTTCACCAACTCTGCCCTTATAAGAGATTTTCAAAATTTGATATTTACCATTTTGTAGTATCTCAAATTGTAACACTAATTTACATTTTGAAGAACCTTAAAGAATTTAAAAAAATAGATATTGTGATAGTTCTAGGGAATGCTATACTAATTGCAGGCTTGTTCAAGATTATGAAAAAGCCTATAATTCTTTATCGTGGTGGCTCACCATATTTAGCGTTACAGAGCAGACTCAAAAAAAGATTATATTACATATTTGTTGAAAAATGTTTATTAGAACTGGCCAATGTGATAGTCGTTGAAAGCAATGCATCGATTGAATTCCAGAAATTAGAGGGCTATAGGGATAAAGTAATAGTTTTATCACAATATGTTGAGGATGTATTCTTTAATAAAATATTTAAAAAGTCAAAAACATTGGCATATATCGGTAGTTTTACATATATAAAGGGAGTTGACATATTAATAAATGCATTTGGTTGTTTAGTACCAAAATTAAAAAAAATGGGATTTAAGTTTATATTCTATGGTGATGGAGAATATAAAGAGGAAATTAAAAAATACGCCGAGCAATATAAGATAGTGATATCTACTGAAAAGTGGATACCTCATAGTGTTCTTCCACGAGTCTTTGAAACCCTTGGTTTTATTATTTTACCCTCTAGAGGGGAGGGAATCCCAAATATAGTTTTAGAAGGTATGGCCAGTTGTGTAGTCCCAATAGCAACGGCTGTGGGGGGTATTGTGGAAATACTTGAAGATCAAGTAAATGGGTATATAGTTATGAACTTAGATGAGAAAACACTATGTCACACCATACTTGATGCTATATCTACAGATCCAAAATCATTATTAAAAATGCGATATAATGGATATAAAAAAGTATTTTCAGAATTTCGGGTTGAAGCAGCAATTCACAGATATAAAAAGTTATTCAACATCGTTAGCAATGTTAAAACCCAAAAATAATGCCATCCCTGCATACGTCACAATCCACGCCCATCCGACTCCGTCAACTCCGAACCTTGAAATTAACAAATAGCTAAACCCTAAAAACAGCACAGCCTTTAAGGCATTGGCAATGACGACTTCTCTCACCCTCTTCTGGATATTGAGTAGCATTATCAAGAAGTTCACAAAAACCCCAAAAAAGGAACCTAGTATCATAAGCTTTAACAGTCCAAGCCCTTTAACGTATTCCTCTCCGAAGGATCTCAAGAGAAATCCTCCAAAGAACCAAACAAACACAGTTGCAAAAGTCAAGTAGATGTAACTGAAAACCAAAGCCTTCTTTAGACTCTGCTTCAAGTCTTTGATCCCATGACTTCCCTCGACGAAGAAGGAAGTATTTATCGCGTTTGGAACAATAAGAATCAGGCTTCCAATGGAGAAAGCTATGTAGAAGTAAGCTGCTTCGCTCTTTTCGAGTGTGCTCAAGACGATGGTTGGCATTAGGTAGTTGGGGGCAACATTAAACATACTTGCAACATAGTTCCCAAGGGAGAATTTGAACGAATCCCTCAGGAACTCCCGATCAAGCTTAAGCTTGATGCTATCTATAACGATGAAACCATAAAGCACTCCCAAAGCCAAGCCAAGTCCGAACGAGCTTACGATTCCCAAGGCTCCAAATGAGACAAGGACAAACAGAAAGAGAAACCTCAAAGAAAAAAGGATACTTTGGACAAAACTGTGCTCTGCTTTCCTCTTGGCTATCATATATGTTGAGAGTAGGTTATAGGTAGCTCCGACCGCTGAGAAGAGCACAAACATTACTAAGAACTTGACAGAGGATACTTCGCTGAAAGACTCAGATCGACTTATAATAAGGGCATAACCTATAGAAGCTAATGAGGACGCGATAAGGGTTAATATGAGTGCGCTCCCAACAACTCTCTCCCCGTATTTAGGATAAAATCTAATTATAGAGACGTTAAGCCCAAGGAGAGAAATTGAAAACACTAAGTTGAGTGCTGAGATGAGAGCAGAAGCAACACCAACATCAGAGGGAGAATAAAGGTGAGTAGCAATACTCCAAAATACAAAACTAGCAACTGCCGTTACCATCGAGGATAACGAAATGTAAATTGAGTTCAGGTAAAGGGGGCTTCTGAGGTTCTGGATCTCCTGTTTTATAATCTCTATCATCTTCTTCCCTCTCAGAGGCTATGCCCGAGAAAATTATTAATTTTTCGGGTTCATCTAAAAAGAGTGAATACAGGAAAGTTAACCTAGTGTTGAATTAGATCAATCTCTATAATATGGTAACTTCCCCAGATACTCCCTTAGTCCTTCCATCCAGTCTGGCATCTTGAGACCGAGCTCTTTCAGCTTTTTGTTTTCAAGCGCCGAAAACTTCGGCCTCCTCGCTAGTCTGTTTAGCTCATTTGACTTTATAGGTTTTATCTGAACATCCAACTCTAGGATTTCAAATACTGCTTTGGCAAACTCGTACCATGAACAAACGCCTTCATTTACCATATGATAGATCCCAAACTCTGGTTTCAACTTTAAAAACTCCTTCAAAGTCCCGGCGACGTCCTTTGTATAAGTGGGACTCATGAACTGGTCATCTACAATTCTAAGCTGCTCCCCACGTTTTGCCTTTTCAATAATCCACTCAATGAAATTGCCTCCTTTACCGCTAGCACCAGCCAGCCCGTATAGGCTGGCAACACGAATGATGTAGTGCTTTGGAGAGTAGTTCCGAGTGAAAATCTCGCCGGCGTACTTACTTGTCCCATAGACGTTTATCGGGTTGGGCATGTCGTCCTCATTATAGGGTTCTCCTTTTTCTCCGTCAAAAACATAATCAGTGCTGATGTAAACGTTGACAGCACCGATTTTGGAGGCAACCCTCGCAACGTTCAGCGCCCCTATTGAGTTGACAGCAAACGCTTTTTCCGGGTACACTTCGGCGTCATCAACCCTAACGTATGCGGCCGTGTTGATGATCACATCTGGCTTCAATCGCTTGAGGATTTCAAGGGTCTCTGGAACGGTTACATCGAGGTCTTTGTGAGTGAGAGGAACAACCTCAAACTCGGAATCATTACTGAAAACCTCTACCAAGTCTGTCCCGAGCTGACCGTTTGCTCCAATTATTGCAACCTTCATAGAGCACCACCAAGTCTGCTTAATTTTTCAGGGTTATCAAGAAGGGTTATCCCTTCCCCTTCACACGCATCAGCAAAATCATTGTCGAAAGATATCAGGTATTTAACATCATAGAACTTGCATGTGGCTAGAATTAGTGCATCATTGGGTAGCAGACCATATTTCATCATATACTCAATCGCAAGAGTTTCGATGGTCCTGTTAATTTCCAGATCAAAAAAGAGCTCGAAGAGCCTAACAAAATCCCTCAAGTCCTCTTTTAAGTTCTTGATCATTTCTGGGTTGTGTTTCAACGTGTAAGGGCGTTCTCCAGTTAACGCTCTGATGTAAACCATAAGGGCTTCACTGAACACTATTCCATTTGAATATAAAATATCGAATCCCTCTTTTAAGTCCAGCAGGTCTATATTGCCTTCCAGATGTTTGATTATTACGTTGGTATCCACGAAAGCTGCTAAACCGTCCATTCCTCTTCGACCTCTTCCAAGAGTCTTTTGAGGTCCACTCCCCTGAACCTTCCGTGAAGTTTCTTCACACTGTGCTCTATGATGATTTCCCTTTCGATTATTCTTTTGAGCCTGTTGATATCCAGTGTTTTCAAAATCTCATCTGGGACGTTGAGCTCTATGGCTATCTTTCCCATTTCCTCACCCGTTCAACTATTCTGCCTTGGAGATATAAAATACTTCGCTTCCCTAGAACACCCATCCCCTTTCAATCAGCTCCCTCAACGTCGGCCACTTCTGGTCCTTAAGCGAGATTATTGGATCTTCAACCGGCCATTTAATTCCAACATCCGGGTCGTTCCATATTAGGCCGCCTTCATGGTCAGGAGCGTAGATGTTATCAACCTTGTAGACAACCTCTGCGACATCACTCAAAACAACAAACCCGTGGGCGAAGCCCCTTGGAATGTAGAGCTGATACTTGTTGAATTCCGACAAAATGACACCAACGTATTTTCCAAAGGTCAAGGAGTCTTTTCTCAAATCTACTGCAATATCGTAGATAACTCCCCTTACGCACCTCACGATCTTCGCCTGGGCGTAAGGCTTCCTCTGGAAGTGCAGGCCCCTAAGAACACCGTACTTTGAGAGGGAGTGGTTGTCCTGCACGAACTCGCCCTTAATGCCGGCCTTCTCGAAGTCAGACTTCTTGTAGGTCTCCATGAAGAAGCCCCTCTCATCATCAAATACCTTGGGCTTTATCAGGATAACATCTGGAATCTCCAACCGTTTAAACTCAAACGGCATTTTTATCACCTTTCACCATCCTAACTTCCACGGCGTTGGATGGAGAACTTTTTCATCGACCAGCGGCCTCCACCATGCCTCGTTTTCAAGATACCATTCGACTGTCTTCTTGATCCCCTCTTCAAAGCTGTATTTCGGCCTCCACCGGAGGTCGCGGGTTATCTTCCAGGAATCGAGGGAATAGCGAAGGTCGTGGCCCGGTCTATCCTCGACGAATTCGATTAGATCCTGGTCTTTGCTCATGAGGTTTAGAATGGTTTTGACAACATCAAGGTTTGTCCTCTCCTCACCGGCTGAGATGTTGTATATCTCTCTAGGCTCGCCTTTGAGCAAAACAGCTTCGATGGCCCTCACGTGATCCTCCACGTAGAGCCAGTCCCTAACGTTCTGGCCAGTGCCGTAGACAGGGATTTTCAGCCCCATGCTGGCGCGGATTATCGTCTTTGGAATGAGCTTCTCCGGGAACTGGTATGGGCCGTAGTTGTTGGTGCACCTCGTTATGGAAGCGTTTAGGTTGTAAGTTCTTGCCCATCCAAGGACAAGCATATCGCTGGCGGCTTTTGTAGCCGAATATGGTGAGGAAGGCATAAGGCGGTCGTTCTCGGTGAAAGAACCCTCAAGGGTATCCCCATAAACCTCGTCAGTGCTCACATGAATCAGTCGAACCTCACGGTTTTCTCTTCTTATCGCCTCTAAAATGGTATATGTTCCAATGACGTTGCTCTTCAAAAAGTGTTCCGGGCTTGAAATGCTCCTGTCCACGTGGCTTTCCGCGGCGAAGTGCACAATTCCATCAACCTTCGTGACGAGCTTTCTCACGAGTTCAGGGTTCGTTATGTCTCCCTTGACAAAAGTGTACCTTGGATCGTCTTCCAGGCCTTTTAGGTTCGCAGGGTTGGAGCCATAGCCGAGCTTGTCGAGGTTTATTATTTCCCAATCACTGTGTCTTTCTAAGATATAGTGAATGAAGTTACTACCAATGAACCCCATTCCACCTGTCACGAGTAGTCTCATGGTTCCACCTCACAGTATCAGCCTGGAATTGTCACCAATAACAAGTTTTCTGCCGAGTGGATGGCTGGTCCCGTTGATTATTTTTACGCCCCGCCCCATCAGGCTCTCCACTATTCTACCGGCGTTCCTTATCTCACTGCCCTCAAGTACTATTGAATCCTCGATTTCAGTGTTCTCAATGACGACATTGTCGCCGATGCTGGTGTATGGCCCGATGTAGGAGTTTCTTATGATGCAGTTCTTCCCGATAACCACCGGCCCCTTGATAACGGTATTCTCATCTATCTCGGTTCCTTTCTCGATTACAACCCTCCCGTGGATTCTAGCCTTTGTGTTAACCCTAATCTCGGTCTCTATGTCATCAAGAATGAGCCTGTTTGCGTCTAAAATGTCTTCTGGCTTTCCAGTATCCTTCCACCAGCCAGTTACTTTTGTCCAGCCCACTGGGTAGCCGTGGTCGATGAGCCACTGGATTGCATCCGTAATCTCAAGCTCGTTCCTCCAGGACGGCTTTATATTCCTTACGGCCTCATGTATGATAGGTTTGAAGAAGTATATGCCGACCAGTGCAAGGTTGCTCGGCGGAACTTTGGGCTTTTCAATGAGGCGCTTGATAGTCTTGCCATCTTCGCTCAGCTCTGCAACGCCAAACTGCTGAGGGTTCGGAACCTCTTGGAGGAGTATACTAGCGTCAAAATCGTTCTCCTCGAAGTACTTCTTGTGTTCCACTATCCCCTCGCGGAGAATGTTGTCCCCAAGGTACATTACGAAGTCTTCATCATTCAAGAAATCTCTCGCAACGAGAATAGCGTGGGCTAATCCTTTAGGTTCGCCCTGGTAGATGAACTCAATGTTGGCGTCCCATTCCCTGCTCTGGACCGTCTTCTTAACCTGATCTGCGTTGGGGCCGACTATTATTCCTATTTCGTGAACGCCTGCCTCGATGACGTCTTCAATAGCGTAGAACAACACTGGCTTGTTTGCCACTGGAATTAGCTGTTTCTGCTGGGAATATGTGAGCGGTCTTAGCCGGGTGCCGTGACCTCCTGATAAAATTAGAGCTTTCATATTATCCCCCGTAGTTATCACTTTGACGGGATATAAAAGTTTATTGTTGTTTGGTGATACCTAGGGGAGGACATTTAAAAACAACAAATATACAACAAGTTACATCAGAACCAAGTCAATGAATGCATCCAGCTCATAGATCTCAAGGGGTATCACGTCGTTATCTCCAATTTCCTGAGCATAAATTTTGTCCTTCTCTTTCCAGAGAACGTACGACCTTAAGCCAAGCTTGGAAAGGTTCGGAAGTTGAGCTCTCTTTGGTTTCTTATCTGCAATAAAGAAAGCCGCTATGTGGCCGTCCTTGGCGAGGATGGTAAGGTCGAATACTTTGGCATCGGCAAACCTTGCGTTCTCTTGTATTAGGAGCTTGAGCTTCGTCTTTTCCAGTACCTCCTCAACTTCGTCTAGGCTCAGCATTTTTGGTCACCAATAATTATTATCTTTTTGCGATAATATTTATCACAAGAGTATTTAAAGTTTTCGTGAAATGGGAACGTGAGCTTGGTAAGGATACCGGGGGGTATATTATGGATGCATTGGCCAAATTTCATGTGATTGTTCACAAGGTTGGTAGGATTGTGATCCCCATAGGCACGAGAAAGTTCTACAATATAAACCAAGGAGATGTCGTTGAAGTCACAATAAAGAAATATAACGATGGCAAAAAACCAAAGGAGGGTACTTTCACAGCTAAAGTTGGTGAGCATGGTTCTATATTCATCCCTAAACATTTGAGAAAAGTCATGAACATAAAGCCAGGTGATATCATAGAAGTGCTCTTGTTAGCCCATTACAAAGATGGGGGGGCTCAGAGGGGATAGTCCTTTATTTCTGTCACAAACTTTGACTTTTGAGTGTCTAGTGCCCGCAGTTAAGGAAATACGTATCTGTCCCCCGATTTGCGACTCGGCGATTATGAGTTGTAGTGAAAAATGTTCCGTCGGTTTATTTTTCAAACCATTTTTGAGCCGCGTGAGTTTCTCACGCGTCTTCTCCCTGCAAACCCCCCTGAAGTGGGAAACCCTTAAATCTTGGAAACTTCATCATCTAATTAGATGATGACTATGCCCTCCTTTATCCTTGATTTTCAGAAGTTGCTGCAAACCCTGGCCACGCTGTTCGGCATGAGTGAGTTCGACAGTAAAACCGCGGCGAAAGCCGTTGCAGAGTACCTTTATTTAAAAGAAAAAGACTCCCGCATCCTTGGAAGGGCGACACCTAAACTGATCTCAAACGATCTTAGAAGGCTCTACCAGATGGGGTTCCTCAGGCGCAGGAAAGTGCCGAGGAGATGCAAGAACAAGAAGGGGAAGAAGTACAACTGTGGATACAAGTACATGTACGAGATAACTGCCCAAGGATGGCGTTATCTCAAACACCTGAGGGAGCGCCCCCTGTTCTTCACGCTGAAAGACATCATTGAAATATACTCTGGTGTTCCAGTTATCGCTAAAAAAGCCACTCTCATAGAACTCCTTGAAAGGGATGATATTGGAAAGTTGTTTGTCTTGGTCAATCTTATCACCGACGACATCAACAGAATTTTCTCTTCCCGAGGATTCAGGAGGTTCCAGATGCAAGAGCATCTGTTTAAACAATGGACTACCTTGCTAGCATACCATTATAGTGTTATCAGTGAACTCGAAAACCAGATTAAACAGAGAGATTTAAGGATATCCCTCTTAATGGAAGAGCTGAAGCGGTGCAGGGAACAGAAAAACAGACTGGGAGCGTTAAATTTACCATACTACTTGCAACCTTAGTGTCTCCGGCTTTTTGGACAGAGTTGCAGCTTTACCAGTTTGTTTAGCTCTTCGGATCTCCCAAACAGTCAGTTTTTGTCCTTCCTCGGTCGCTGGTCAAAAAAATGATACACTCCTCCTCGGCTTGTACCCCATGTAGAGACTCCCCGAACCGGTTCGGGGGGTCTTGTCTTGTTAATAAGCTTTTCGTCGTGATTCTGCTCAAGACCTGAAAGGTATAAAAAAACTATCCTAGTCCCCCTTGCAAATCTTCTGCAAAGCCTGGATCACTTTGATCATGGGTTTCACTTGTATTATGATACCTTTATGAGCACTTTATGATGGCTTTGAGGGCTTTTTGATTTTCAGAGGTGGCCCCGTGGATCTTATTATTTTGAAATAGGCCGCAGCCTCATAACCATTTACGGTATCTTTGAGGGCAATATTCTCCTCAAAATTAACTCCACTTTCCTTTCTGGCAATCTTGAGGGCATTCACAAGTTCTCTTCGTATTGTTTTACTATCGTATCCCTCCATGAGGGTAAAATCCAAATCATCGGAAAACCTGTAATTCCCAATGTAGACCTTTCTTATCCCCGTCCCTCCCTTTAATGCCATTTTAAGGGATGTCTTTGAAAGTCCAAACAAAAGCCAGTTCTGGGCGTAATCTCTTTCCACAGTACTCTCAGGAACTCCCCTCTTTCTGGCAATTGCCTTGAGCTCAAATACCGGAATCATTCCAAGCCCTCCAGTTCAACGTTGGCTATGACCCTCCATTTACTGTCAACATGCCCTTCTCTGGGCATCGTTGGGTCAAGGAGAACGTAATTCCTCGTTTTCGGCTTCGGCTTTGGTAGGTCAATATCTACTCCAAAATAGTCGCAGAGGTAGCCGAGTCTTCTTATGACTGCGGAGTTGTTCATTCTCAATGCATACCCTCTGAGCGTTTCGGCGTTGAGTTCCTCCATGAAAGCTTTGGCAACCTCGATTATTCCTCCGCAATATCTCGGCTTGTCCAGGCAGTCCACCACAGTCTTCTCCCTGTCTGTTATGGGAACTTGAAACTCCTCAATCCAGGTTTTTTCAACACCAAAGTATTTTTCGGGCTTTATTCTGACGATTTTATATCTAACCCCAAAAACCCTGATATCCTGCTTTTTCTTTCTTGCAGTCGTCTGGACAAATACAGTGCTGGGGATCTGCTCGGTAAAACCGTGATAGTTGAGGGCTGACCAGTAAGCTATGGCTGAGGGTTTTACAAGAAGTGAGCCTATTATGAACTCGTGAAGCGTGTATTCTCCTTTTTCTGCCCCCAGAGGAATGATGATGTATTTTCCTTTTTCAATTCTTTCAACCCAGCCTCTTTTCTCAAGCCTGCTGAGGAGAACTTTCAGGGTGTTTCTGTCGAGGCCTGTTATCTTGGCCGCCTCCCCTATGGTGAAGACCCTCTTTCTTGCGAGTTTGCTGAGCAGTTCAATTCTCATAATTATCCACCATAGTTAACAGTTTTGATAACTTTGGTGTATATTTTTAAGATGCATCCCACTTAAATCTTTGGGTTGGGTGCTTTTCTCTGTCTCCTGAACACTCGGCACATTAACCTCGCTCATGGGGTTCACCCGCTTATTTCTTTTAAATATTCCATGAGGTGGATAAGTCCTCTTACAGTTCCGATCTGTTTTGTTAAAAGATCAGTACGATGTATTATCCTCGGAACTAAGCTCCTAAGTGATTCATCCTTAGAGAGCTGGTTTTCAAGCTCATTAATGATTATCTCATAATCCAGCCCGGTTTCAACAAGTGCAATCAGATCCTCAAGGTCTCTCACCCTTTCCATTGAAGTTACGCTTTTAAACAAGAAGATGTCCTCTTTTGAAACTAGGTGTATCCTGAAAAGCTCGTGTGAGGAAAACTCTCCAGGAACTTCAGCCCTCGAAACCATACTCTCAGACAGGTACAGCTTGTTGAGAACTCTCTTCACAAAAACATCGAGACTAAACCCATGCAAGGGATGCACATACCTAGCACTCATACCCAGATCATAATCCCATTGTGACCTGTACTGCCCCAGGTAAACGGGCAGTTTTGGTAATGGAGTTTCTAAAAGGTTCTGCATAAGAGAGAACTGTTCCCTTCCTAACACTATAATGTCAATGTCCTTCGTCGCACTCTTGAGTCCTCTGAGAGCCAAATTCCCGCCGCCAATTAAGTAAACTCCCACAGGTTCAAGGTTAAGCAGCTTTGCCTTCTCCTCCAGCAGATGAAATTCGGATATTATCTTTTCTCTGGTTACCTCACCCACTTCCCCTCACCGAAGTACATTTTGAAGATTTCCCTCACTTCCTCCATAGGAGGATAGGGGTATCTTTTAACCTCTTTACCCTCAAGATATCCCAGCAGTTCGCTCACGCTAACGTCATATTTTCTACCAAGTCTAAAAAGCTTCTTTTGATTTATTCTACCTTTACACGCTAGTAGCAGGACGATTGAATACAGTATCGTCCTCGGCCCGAAATCAATAAGCAGCGCATGCACAATAACATCTTCCAAGGAAAGTCTCTTTGCTTTTTCAGAATAATAATAGTGATGCCGCCCGGTTCCAATAATATCCACTCCAAAATCGCTGAACCGTTCAAGCCCGGTTAGGTGGAAGTTTCCAACATCTTTTCCCCTGTACTCCCCCATCGACAGAATAAATTCCCCAACTCCACTCCATATCAGGGCAGAATCCTCAGAGAACTCTCTCGCTTTGATGGAGTTTTGTAACTCGTAGAATTCCACGGCAAAGCCGTGGAGCAGTTCATATCTCTCCATCAGGAAGTACCCTCCATCTTTTTTCCCGATAAGCCCATAATCCGAAAGCTTATCAATTGCATAATAGAGGGTACTCCTTGAAAGATTGCCCTTTATACAGAGCTCATGAGCACTTAACGGAGTGTGCTTGAGAACCGCGAGAAGGGCAAGATTCCTTCCGCTCAGAATCTCATCGAGAGGCATGTGGCCAAACCTGGAGGCCAATTTTCTAAAAAGCTCCGCGGGCTTTGCCTCACTCAGCGAGGCTATCTTGTATTTTCCTCTTTTTTCCGTCTTCACCAGGCCTTTTCTTTCAAGAGATGCAACGAGAACAGAGGTTCGGTAAATGGATAAGCCCAATTTGTTAGCTAACTCAGTTATGGTTTTCTCCTCTTTGAGTTTCAAAAGTGCCCTAACTTCAATTTTTGACAGGCCATTCATGTCCAAAAATTAGAAAGTATTATATATAACACTTTTGGTTTTTTGGATAGATTTTGCTGGCTTTGCCCATGAGGTTCACATTTCTTTGTATCTTTTGCATCGTTATTGCTTCATTTTTGCACCATTTGAATCACATATTTTATTCCCCTTTCGCCTTCCAACCTCACCAAAAACCCCATCTTAAAAGGCTCGCTTAAGTCTCTCGTAGTCGTTATATTTTTCTCTTGGAAACCTCGCCCTTTATGCTGGGTGGCCACGGACGATAATGTTTAAATATTAAAGGGTCTCTACCTACTAGTAGGGGGTGGCCCTACAATGCTGTTCAGCAGGGTGAAGAAGTCAAGGGATGAAATGTTCGACCGTGAGTATGAGTTTAACAAAATTATCTCAGCCATAACCGATGGAGTGCCGCTAATAGTGGTTACAGGCATCCGCCGTGTGGGCAAAACGACTCTCGTAAAAGTTCTACTCAATGAAATAGACACGCCTGGTATTTACATAGACGCAAGAAAGCTCTGGAGCATCCATGCAAACATTTCGCCAAAGGTCATAAAGAAGGAGATAGTAAAATCCCTCGATGCAAGGAAAAGCTATGCGCCTGTCATGAGACTTCTGCGGTCGTTGAAGAGCGTGGCGATTGCAGGATCAGGCGTGGAATTCAAAGATGAAAAAACTGACCTCATAGATGTCCTCGACGACATTGAAAACAACGGGGAGAGGACAGTTATAGTCTTCGATGAAGCCCAATACCTCCGCTACTCAAACTATGATTACACCGCTCTATTTGCCTCTTTGAATGACAATTACGAGAACATTACTCTGATTCTCACCGGGTCGGAAATACAGATTCTTGAGGAATTTCTCGGCTTTAACGACAAGCACTCTCCTTTATACAAGAGGGAGCACGAAATAGTGCACCTGGATCGCTTCAGCAGAGATGAGAGTGCAATGTATCTAAAAGAAGGTTTTAAAGAAGTTGACTTGAGCGTGGGGGATAGAGAAATAGAGAATGCCGTTGAAGTGCTCGATGGCATCGTCGGTTGGCTCAGGGAGTACGGGTGGCTACGTTACCGTGGTAGAACGCACAGTGAGGCTATTGATGAAGTGTTCCAGAAAGCGAAGAGCGATATAATAGACGAGCTATCAGGCTATTCACCAAGGTACCTCACCATAATGATGGCGATCTCTGAAGGTTATCATTCATGGTCCGCAATAAAAGCATACGTTGAGAGGTCTGAAGGAAAAAGAATAGACAAGAAAACTTTGTACACTGCCATTCGGAACCTCATCAGGTATGGCTACATCGAAAAACGTGATGATGGACACTACATCATTGATCCCGTCATTGAGCGAGCACTGAGGCATACGCGGTGAACTCCTACGACCTCCTTCCCTCCCTAAAGGGGAGGCTTGCCAAAAGAAAAATGTAATACACACTCCAGCCGCCAACAAGGAGAACCTTCCTTTTAACTCCCCGGCAATTCTGAACATTGCGTTTATTGACTCTCTAATGACTTCATTGTTGTAGCTCCTCAAATCATAAACCTTGAGGGTTATATCATCGGAGAGCTAAACCCCTTCATTCTCCTTTACTTTTTTCTTCTGAAAGCCTCGCCGTTCACGGCGGGGAGGAGGCCAGTTTGAGGGCTTTAATACGTAATGTACCCTTCCTAGTAACTCCAATTTTTTCAAATATCTCTCTTTTAACCAGTTCTTTTAAATCCCTTGTAGCAGTGACCTCTAATACCCTCAAAACAATTCTTGATAATACAATCCTTATTGACAATCCCTCCATCCCGTCTTATGGGGCACGGCTTTTATCCCTCCCTCCTTTAAATCGGCTTTCTGTGTATACAAAACACTTATATATTTGTATTACAAACATGTTCCTAGGTGAATTGCATGGGGAGCGTCGTTAGTATTCGTGTCCCACCGGAGATCAAGCATGAGATGGATGAGTTAAAGGGCGAAGTTAACTGGAGCGCGGAAATCAGGGAGTTTATAAAAAAGAAGATCAAAGAGTACAAGAAGAGGGAAGCCCTTCAGGAAGTTATCTCCTACATCCAAACCCTCCCGGAGGCTCCAAAGGGAACGGCACAAAAGCTCGTGAGGGAGGACCGTGATAGTCATTGACTCTTCGGCCTTCTCAAAGTTTTTAATGAAGGAAAAAGGCTGGGAGAAAGTAATCCCCTACTTAGAGCCAGACTTGGAGCCTTACGCAGTCGACATGCTACTCCTTGAGGCGGCGAACGTGATATGGAAGTATATGAGAAAGTATCAGTTAATAACAAAAGAACAGGCCTTGGGGCTTTACGATGGAATGGTGAAGCTCGTGAGGGAGGAAGTAATAATCCTAGAACCAAGTGAGAAATATTTGAGGGAAGCCTTAGAAATTGCTATGATTCATGACACTCCGATTTACGAGGGCCTGTTCCTAGCGCAGGCTAAGAGTCTGAGGGCCGAATTAATCACGAGCGATGAAAGACAAGGAGAAATAGCGAGAAAAATGGGGCTGGAAGCAGTGTACATAGACTGAGTTTTGAATGATGGCCGTGGGTGATTATCACGGGCTATGCCTCCTTCTGAACTTCCTTTAGGGGTTTTTCTGGCTTCACTCAGATGCTAAAACCCCATTAAAAACTCTTCCACCCTAAAGTTCAGGCTCCCAATGAGCTCCCCTCTCCTCCTTGTCCACGTAGTTTAGGCCCAACCCCGTCCTTGCAGCAACGTATTTCAGCATCCTCTCATCCATAGGCCCACCCCAGAATCCTCTCCTTTCCAAGGTTGTCGATCAGCTTCCACTCCCTAATGCCCCTACCCCTAGAGGGAAGCGTTGGAACCAGCTTTGTCCATGTTTTAACCCTGCTCCGCAGGTAGTCAGTGAGGTCCCCCGGAACATCGACACCTAACCCCTTTACGAGCTCCAGGATATAGCCCATTCTCTGACAGAGGGAATTGCTCGCAAAGCGTTTAAAGTAACCCAAGAACTCGCCCTAGTCTATTTCCTTCGCCTCATACAGTGCTTTCGTTACTTCTGAATAGCCTCCACAGTAGGTCGGTTTGTAAAAGCAGTCAAAGAAGGTTTTGGCCAGGGTGGAAGTGTAAACTCCATTTTTGAGGGTCATCCCCGTTGCTTTCTCGCCCAGGGCGATAGCCTTTATAGTGTACTCCCCAATTTCTCTTTTACCTGACTTTCTTGGCGTTGCCACGAATATCGTGAACGGTTCGTACTCAATAAATCCGTAGAGCCTCAGTGCTGAGGAGAACGCAACGTATCCTGTAAACAGGGCCAGTGCTATCCAATATGGATTTTTTATTAAAGGTTTTCCTGGTTCCTCGTTAACAAGGTACAGGCCCCTCTTAAGTCTGTACAGGTAACCTTTCCTCACAAGACTTAAAAGCACTTTTTTGATCATGTTTTCACTTAACCCAGGAAATAGCTCTTTTATTTCCTGAGCCGATATTATGTCAGTAGCCTTAAGGACACTGATAAGCTCTTGCTCCGTCCGTGAGAGGTAGTAATTTTTCATCATATGGTAACCATTTTGGTCACTAACTTGATAAATTTTTCGGCAACTCCGCGACCCTAATAAAGCTGACTCGCTTAGTTAATAGAAGCAAAGTGGGAAAATTTGAAGAATCAAAAAGCGTCTTTCTTCGATTAAACAAAAAGGAAAAAAGAAAGGCTCACATGGCAACGACAATTTCTTCCCGGGGCACTTTCACTGAACTCCCCCGCCTGAGCTTCTTCTTGGAGATGTGGATGTGCTGTTCAAGGGCTTTGCTCCTCACGATTCTGTACCTCTCATCGCTCGGGAATTTGGCCAGCAGTGCTTTGCGTCCGTTTTCATAGTAATAGATCTCAGTGTAACCCGATCTTTCATGTACGGTGTAGCCGGTATCCTCAGTGCTTAACCTCCTCAGAACTCCGAATTCGTTCTTGTTGGACTCAATAAAGTACAGACCGCCCGCCTCAAAGACTCTCTTGCCCTGCTTGAGGGCTTTGATCACTGCGTTTGGTATCAGGTACTCGTGGGCTTCTCCGATGGATCTAACTCTAGCGGGGACACGCTGGATTATCACGAAGCTCTCGTTTCTGGCCCTAGGTTCATCTAACTTGACTCCCGCCCGAATTAACCAAGCGCCCCGCAGCTTTGTCAGGCCGTAGTTTCCTTCTGGGAGCTCTAACCTCACGTTGTTCATCATTGCATCCCTTGACGAGTAAGTCCTTACCCTGTAGAAGAGCTCCCCTCCTCCGGTGGTTCTGTTGAACTCCACGTTGAGTTCCAGTCCGTGGTAGTTGGCAATAGATTTATAGGACCTAACAGTTGTTATGAGGTGAAGCGTGCCGTTGATGTATGGATCTATTTCGAAGAACCCGTGCTTATCGGCCATTGCGGTTATGAACTCCACCTTCGCATGCTCTGAAATCCGCCCGTAGGCCTTCAGTACCTCCAGGGGCACGGCTCCAGTATGTCCTTTTAGGGTGCACCTCAACCTGCTCAGCTGGTTCCTGATGAAAAATGCCTGCAATTCACCATTCATCGCCAACCCCCCTCCTGCATCAACCCCATTTCCGTGAGTTTTTGAACAAGACAGGAGACCGTGGAAAAGGTTCTAACAGCCACTAAAAGAGACACTGAGTTTGTGTATACCCTGATGTTCTCATCGTGTCCGTCTTCTTCAACGGCGCGGATCAAACTCGCTTCCCCGGTCCTGCCCCTGCGGATGAGCTCCCCATTGATAAACTGAATGATCTCCCTGCGGGCGCATTGGTCCAGTACTGGCTTCAGCTTCCGCCTTGCCAGCGTCTTTTCAAGTTCGTGGCCCTCCTTGGTGGAGACGCTAAGCTCCTTGCTGCGGAGCCGGTACTCGAAGCAGTCGAAATACTCCAAACAATCATTTATCATTGTCTTCACCCCCTAATCAATGGAGAGAATTGGTTAATATTAAATCTAGCTGATATGTGTTAATTAAGGATTAGATCATGTTGAATGAAAGCTAACATCACTAAGGGAGGTTTGTTTAAAAGAAAAAATCGGAGGAATTTCGTTAGAAGAAGAGAGACTAGTCCCACGAGCTCAAACAGCTTCAGCTCCCCATGCCTCTCAAGGATCCTGCCGATCTTAACCTTCAACTCCATCAACTCCTTCAGCTCACGATCCTTCAAGTCATGTCTTGACCTTATTTTCTCCAGTTCGGATTCAAGCTCCCTCACTCTGTTCTCGCATGTTCTCAATTGCTCTCTCAGGTGATTGTTGTCCTGGGACAGTTTTAGGGGGTAGTCGTCGTTGGCCGCTGAGAAGAGGAGGGTTTTCAATGTCTGGTTCATTGGCATTCCATGTTTTTGGGACAGTTCTCTGAGGATTGTGAGTGCTTTTCTGTCTAAGTTGAGCGTTATGAGTTCTGTATCCCGCGTTTTGGGGCGTCCTGGACCCCTTCGTGTGATCTGAACGGTCTTGGCAACCACGCGCAAACCCCCCAGTAATCATCAGGTTATTTCAAAGAATAAATGTAGCTGTTGAGTCGCTCCAATGTGGGGGAGGGACAACATTTAATATTGAGCACTTTTTCATATTTAACTGGGGGGATGTACGTTGATTAACCCCAGGCGTTATCTCGCGTCCCTGCTGTTCCCCGATATCGAGGCCAGCGTTGATGCCCTAAACCACAGGGTCACCGAGCTGTCATCTAGACTTGAGAGGCTGGAAGATAAGATGGCGAGGCAGGATGAAGAGATAAAAACTATCCTGAGTAAAGTTGACAGCAAAGCCGACAGCAAGCTCTGCTATGAGCTCAGTGAAATGGCTAATACTTTTGGGGAAGAGCTACTCGCATTGAAGTCCGAGGTCTCAACTCTGAGGGACAAGGCCAGGTTTGTTGAGTTCCTATCCTCAGGGGATCCGAACAAAGCCAACGTAACATTGGGGGAGCTCGCGTCCCTCGTTGAACATTATATCCGCCGGGGGTTCAACAGGCCCTTTGAGCTCAAGAAAGCAGTGGGGGTTCCGTGGGAGGTTCTCTATGCGGTGCTCACCTACCTGAAGCTTACCAAGAGGGTTATGAGAGTCCAGGATGGCGGTAAGGTAAAATGGATTCCTTTAGAGCAGGAAATACAGCGTTCTGAGCGTGCTCGATGAAAAGATGTGTTCTGGCTAAGAACGTTTGACGGCTGTTTTTCTATTTCTTTTGTTTTTATTTTGATTTAGGGTCTGGGGGTTTATTGAATGCCACGCCCTCTATCCTCCTGCAGAATTGGCCCCTGAAGGATTAAAGAGTGTGAGGTTTGAATATTGAGTGAGAGTATTACAAAAGAATTTTCAAAAGAAATAAAGTGTAAGATGAGAAAACTCAGACTCTTCCAACCCTCATGTAGATGAAACCTGCCTTTTCTGCCTTCTCCGGATCAATAACGTTCCTGCCATCCACTATTATCTTAGTCCTAACTTCTCCAGCTATCTTTCCAAGATCCAGCTCCTTGAACTCCCTGTGGTCAGCGGTTATGACTATCGCATCAACGTCCTTGAAGTCCTCCTTCCACTCGGTGCCAAAGCGCTCCGCGTCCTCCCTGGTGCACAGCGGGTCGTAGGCGTAAACGTTGGCCCCCCACTTCTTGAGCTCTTCAATGATTGGCTTTGCGGCCGCCTTCATGAACTCCCTGACGCCGCCCCTGAATGTTAGTCCCAGTATGAGAACGTTGCTTCCCTTCAGCGGCTTTCCAGCTCCGTTGAGCGCTTTAATGGTAAGCTCAACAACGTGATGAGGCATCGAGTCGTTAATTTCTCTTGCAGTCTTGGTAAGCCTCGGATTCGTCTTTCTGGCGAGGTTAATGACGAACCAGGGGTATACTGGGATGCAATGGCCCCCTACCCCGGCTCCGGGCATGTGGAGGTGGCAGTAGGGTTGTGTGTTCGCCGCCTGGAATACTTCGAGGGCATCAAGGCCGTGCTCCTCACACCACAGGGCGAGCTCGTTCGCGAGACCTATGTTAACGTCCCTATACACACCCTCGAAGACCTTTACCGCCTCGGCGGCCTTGATTGAGCTCATTGGAATGACGCCCTTCCTGTTTATCGTCTCGTAGATGCCCATCACCGCTTCAAGCGTCCTCCCATCGTTTGCCCCAACTATCTTTGGGTACTGGCCGGTGATGTCCCTTATGGCAGTCCCCGTCATCGTCCTCTCCGGAGCGTGGGCAAGGCCGAATTCCCCAAGCTTGAGCCCGCTCTTCTCGAGGATGGAAACTAAGCTCTCAGTAGTTCCCGGCGGCATGGTCGCCTCTGTGATAACGATGTCGCCCTTCTCAAGCCCCTGAGAGATCTTTTCAGCGACATCATAAACCGGGCCGAGCTTCATGTTGCCCCTCTCGTCCGTGAGTGTTGGAACTAGAATGACCATCACATCAGCTTGTTTCGCCGCCCCAACACCGTCGGTTGTGGCCCTCAGTCTCCCGGCTTCAACGTTCTTCCTCACAAGTTCATCCAGGCCCGGCTCTTCCTTTATGTGGTTCTCACCGCGGTTTATCATCTCGACGACTCTCTCGTTTATGTCAACGCCTATGACGTTTGCCCCGTGGTCTGCGAAGACGGCCGCCAGAGGAAGGCCCATCTTTCCCATTCCATAAACTGCTATGGTAAACTCTCCCTTTCTGAAGGCCTCTTTAACTTCCTCCTTGCTCAACCCGATAAGCTTCATTCTCCCACCTCCAGAACTTTTCCGGTTCTCGCGCTCTCCTGGGCCAGGAGGGCGACTTTGAGGGCATGAAGGCCGGCTTCGCCATCTACAATAGGTCTCTTCCCGGTCTCAACGCACTCAATGAAGTGCTCAAGCTCGTTCCTCAGCGGCTCTCTCTTCTGTATCTTCGCCTCCTTTATCCACTCGTGGTTGTAGAGCTTGAGGCTCTGTTCAATGTAGTCGAGGTAGGCTATTCCCCCGGTTCCGACGACGTTGAGGGTTCTGGTCTTGTGGGGGGTCAGCCAGTTCGTCTCCACTATGCCGCTCCCATCCTCAAAGCCGATGGTTATGAGGGCGTGGTCTTCGACGCCGGCCGGGTGGAGGACGTTTCCTGCCCTTGAGTAGACCGTTTTGACCCTCTCCCCGAAGAGGTAGCTTATGACGTCGATGTCGTGGACGCCGAGGTCGATTATTATCCCGACGTCCCTGATCCGGGCCGCCATCGGGCCGACGCGCTTTGCCGTTATCGTCACTATCTTTCCGAGCTCTCCCCGGTCTATGAGCTCTTTGAGCCTGAGGACCGCTGGGTTGAACCTCTCAATGTGCCCCACCGCCAGTGTAACCCCGGCCTCTTCCGCGGCCTTGATTATAGTTTGTCCGTTCTCAATAGTGTCCGCTATTGGTTTCTCAACGAGGACGCTCGTTCCCGCTTTTATGAACTCGAGGGCGACTTCCCTGTGGAGGGAAGTGGGCACGGCTATGCTCACCGCATCGAGTTTCTCCTTAACCAGCTCGCGGTAGTCCGCGTAAGGTGTTGTCCCGTACTTCTTGGCGAGCTCCTTGGCCCTCTCAAAGTTGGCATCCGCTATTCCAACGAGCTCAACCTTCCCCTCTTTGGCCAGTTCGGAGTAAACGCGAACGTGGTGCTGTCCCATCATCCCGACTCCGACTACTCCAACGCGCAGCATCTTCTCAGCCTCCAACGGTTTTAATGGCCTCTTCAATTTCGTCGAGCAGGTAAAAGGCTCGTGTATCAAAACTCTTTGCGGATTCAACTTGCTTTTTATCGTTCGAAATTAAAACAGCATCATTCTTTTTTGCAGTTGCAATGTAGAATGAATCTGCGGCCCTTGCCCCGGTCTCGAAGGCCACAATGAATGCAGTCTCCATGAGATCTTCCGTGGATATCAGTTCAACTCTCCTCATTGTTTCATCCAAAACAATTGACGCCTCGGATTTCTTCATTCTCCTGCTGAGCTGGGAGGCAAGTTCCACCTTGAAAAGGGCTGGTTCCACTATTGAGATACCGTTCCGTTCAATGATCTCAAAAAGCCTTTCAACTTTCTTAGTTCTCTCTGGGTCGAACTCAAAAAATAAATCAATAAAAACGGAGGTGTCAACGACTATCATCGCCTTTCCTCCAGGAATTCCTGCAGGGGGTCTTCCTTTACTTTTTTGCGGTGTTTTCTTGCCATCTCAAGCAGTCCAGAGGGTTTTATGAGGGTAACTTTTCCTAAAGTCCCTTCTTTGACTTTTGTCTTCTTCAGGGGTTTGAAGACCCCGTCCTCGTAGACTACCTCGATTTCCTCCAACTCACTCACCGTTTATCTCTCTGAGTGTTCTGACTATATAATCTATGTCCTCATCGCTCACCGCTGGGTGGACCGGCAGACTGACCACCTCTTCGCTGGCCTCTACTGAGTTCGGGCAGCAGTTTTCCTCGTATCCGAGTTTCTGGAAGAGCGGCTGGTGGTGGAGCGGCAGCGGGTAGTATATTCCAGTTCCTATTCCCTTCTCGCGGAGCTTCTCAACGAGCTCGTCCCTGTTCAGCGGGAACTCGTCGGTTACCCTTATCGTGTACTGGTGGTAGACGTGCTTCACCCTCGGATCAACGTATGGTGGGATTAGGCCATCGATCTTTGAGATTCCCTCGGTGAGCTTTTCCGCGTTCTCCCTTCTCCTCTCGTTCCATTCCTTGAGTTTCCTTAGCTGGACTCTCCCCAATGCACCGGCTATGTTCGTCATCCTGAGGTTGTAGCCGAGCTCCACGTGATAGTACCTCTGCACCTGTCCGTGACTCCTTATGAGCCTCGCCCTCTCGGCCAGTTCGTCGCTGTTGGTTACAACCATTCCGCCCTCTCCGGTCGTCATGTTCTTCGTCGGGTAAAAGCTGAAGGCAGCGATGTCTCCAAACGTTCCAACTTTCTGGCCCTCAAATTCTGCCCCGTGGGCCTGGGCGCAGTCCTCGATGAGGTAGAGGTTGTGGTCTTCCGCTATCTCCTTGAATGCCTTCATATCTGCCGGCTGGCCGTAGAGGTGGACGACTAGGATCGCCTTCGTCTTGTCTGTTATCCTCTTCAGAACGTCGTCCGGGTCAAGGTTGAAGGTTTTCTCGTCTATATCTGCGAAAACCGGCTTCGCCCTCTGGAAGAGAATGGAGCTGGCGGTTGCTATGAAGGTGAATGGCGTGGTAATGACCTCGTCGCCATCCTTTATCCCGAGGGCCTTAAGGGCAACGTCGAGTGCGGCGGTTCCGTTGGCAACGGCTATCCCGTGTTTTGCTCCAAGATAATCGGCGAACTCCCTCTCAAAGGCCTCGACTTCCTTTCCGTGGGCGAGCATTCCACTCTTGAGAACGTTCACAACGGCATCTATTTCTTCATCCCCTATCTGGGGCTTTGCTATGGGCATGTTCCTCATTATAAACCCTCCAGCTGTAGCTTTAAATCCTGATAAACTTCCCGAATGAAAAGAAAACGCTTATCTTGGCTTACGAGGGTGAGCCCCCTGTTTAGCGCCACCGCAGCTACAACCATGTCAACTGCGGGAACGGGCGTTCCTTTCTCCACCATTGCCTGGGATATCTCTGTTGAGAGGAGATAGTCATCGAGCGAGGGGGTGATCACTGTCAGGTCGAGCGTTGTGACTTTGGGGAACTCTATCACGTTGAGTATTGTGGTGTATCCCCTAAGCTTTTCCCCGGATTTTACCGCCTCGATAATCACGTTCGTGTCGTAAAGCTTCTTGTCCTCGTCCATTCCGCTTCCCTCGCTTTTTTGTGGAATCTCTCGTAGGTTTCCAGCGGTGTTTCTGTTACCTTCTTTTCGAAGTCCTTCCCCAGCATCTTAAGGATGTCCTTTGCCGGGAGTTCGAGGTTGCCCTTCTCCAGTCTTTCGAGGTACCCCACTATGGCCTTTCTAGCCACCTCGCTCCATCTTATCTCGCTGTGCTCCTTCATCTTTTTGTAAACATCCGGAGGCACTGAGAGCGTTATGTTCGGCATGGAACCACCAGAGGTATTATGTGATTTCACATATTTAAGTGTTCCTTTAGAGATTCTTCTCCCTAAGGTAGCGCTCGTAGTCTTCCTTCTTTATCTTGACTTCTCTCCCGCAGTGGGAGCACTTGAAGATAATTCCCTCTTCGTCCTCTCCGATCTTCTCCTTTAGGGGTCTTCCGCAATAGCAGACGAAGCCCCTCAGGCGGGCAGGGTTTCCATAGACCAAGCCAAAGGGTGGAACGTCCTTGGTGACAACTGAACCGGCTCCCACCATTGCGTACTCCCCTATCGTGGTTCCGCAGACGATTGTGGCGTGGGCCCCTATACTTGCCCCCTTCTTGACGAGGGTCGGAACAACCTCCCAGTCCTGGTTGAATGCCCTTGGGTACATGTCGTTCGTGAACGTCATGTGCGGGCCGAGAAAAACGTCGTCCTCGACTTTAACGCCGTGATAGACGCTCACTCCGTTCTGGATTTTCACGTTGTTTCCGATTTCAACGTCGGCATCAACGTAAACGTCCTTCCCTATGTTGCAGTTCTTGCCTATCTTGGAGCCTTTCCTTATGTGGGCAAAGTGCCAGATTCTGGTTCCTTCTCCTATCTCTGCCCCCTCCTCCACAACGGCGAGGGGATGGGCGAAATATTTTTTAGCCTCCTCGGACATTGGAAACACCAGGGTTAAAAACTCCTGGAGTAATATAAGCCTTGCCCCGGTGGAACTCATGGTTGAAAACGAAAAGGCGCCATTCGTTTCAGTTATAATCCCTGCGTACAATGAGGAGCGCTATATCAGAAAATGCCTCACGGAATGGGTCAATCAGGACTATCCAAAGGAGAGATATGAAATCCTGGTTTACGATGGCATGAGCACGGATAGAACACCGGAGATAGTTAAGGAGTTTGAGATGAAATACCCTGGCCTTGTGTCCTACAGGAAAAACCCGAAGAAAAACCAGGTCTACGCCTTTAACATGGGCATCAAAGATTCGAGAGGAGAGTTCTTCATCATCTTTGGAGCACATGCCTATCCTGAGAGGGATTTTTTAAGGAAGAGCGTGGAGACGTTTCTTGAGATCAAAGAGAAGGAACCGAAGCTCGCTGGAGTAGGTGGGAAGATCATCAAGCTCTTTGAGAACCGCCTGGCAAAGTTCGTTGCCCTCGTGTACTCCTCACCTCTAAGCGGGGCGAGCACCTTCTGGTATGAGGAGAGGCCTCATTTTGCCAGAACCGTTGCCTTTGCCCTCTACGATAAGGCTATAACCCAAGAGATTGGAGGTTTTGATGAGGACATGCTCACAGGCAATGACTTCGAGTTCAACCTCAGGATAAATAAAAATGGTTATAGGCTGTTCTTCAACCCGGAGATCAAAAGCTACTATTACGCCCGCTCCAGCTGGAGGGGATTTTTGAAGCAGACGTTTAATTATGGCGCGGTTAAAGGTGTTGCCATACGTAAGGGGTACTTCTCCCCTCTCTGGCTGTTCCCACTTGGTTTCCTTGGGTTTGAGGTTCTTTTGCCGGTAATTCCACAGTTCCTCTGGTTATTTGCCCTCTACTGGCTGGCGCTCTTTGGTGAGGGACTTAGATTAGCTTATAAAACAAAAAACAGCGATGGAGTCTTTCTCCCTCCGGTTATGTTCCTGTTCCACAACCTTATAAGCTTGGGATTTATAGCCGGTTTGTTGTTCCATAAGAGGGCTTTCAGGTGAGAGATAATGAGAATTGTAATGACAGTGAGCAACCCATTTAACCCGGATCCCAGGGTTTACAAGGAAGCCAAAAGTCTAGTCAAAGCGGGTCATGAGGTGTACGTTATAGCCTGGGACAGGGAGGGCAAGTATCCGAAAAGGGAAACTATTGAGGGGGTACATGTTCTTCGTCTTGGTCCTAGATCTGGATATGGATATAGGATGATTTTTGGCCTTCCACTGTTTTATTTGAATGCTCTGAGGGCTGTTTTACACTTGAAACCGGACGTTATTCACACCCATGATTTTGACACTGCCGTTTTGGGGTTTCTCCTGAAGCTCATCAAGAGGACAAAGTGGGTCTATGATATCCATGATCTTTACTTTACATTCTTCTCTATGGAAACAGATAAAGAAATGTTCTTAGGAAAAATCGTTGAGACTTTGGATTTGCTCTTTGCAAAAAACTCTACTCACGTAATAGTAGCTACCCAGTCAATTGGAGGAAAACACGAGGGTCTTAGGGAGTATTATATCATTAATAGTGTCCTTCCAGATAGCATAACTACCATTTGGAACACTCCCGAAATAGTGACCTTTTCAAATTATCTAGATCTCGGCCTTAAATGGTCCAATAAGCTAACTATCGGATTTATAGGATCAATACGTACCATATCGAACTTTATTCCCCTGTTTGAGGCTCTTTCTAAGGAACCAAATAGATACAGGATTCTTTTTGTTGGTGGGGGAAAGAACGTGAGTAAACTGCAGGAGCTCGTGAAAACTCGTTATGCAGAGCTTGATATTGAATTTGTTGGGAATGTTGAGTATAGATTAACTCCCAATTACTACAAACTGTGTGACGTGGTATTTGCTTGGTACCCTCCAAGGGAAAATGTAAAGCGGGCTATTGCGGTTAAAGTATTTGAGGCCTGCTCTCTTGGCGTTCCTGTCATTGTAAACGGCGATACACTTATGGAGGACTTCGTTAGGGAGTATAGATGTGGTATCCCGTTAAAAGAATTGCAAATAGATAAGATAATAAATACGCTCAACGATATTCCAAAATTGAAAAAATCCCTTAAGTCTTTTAAGGTAATGATCAGGGATAAATGGAACTGGGAAAGAGAAGCGGAGAAATTGAGGAGGGTTTACGTGTGGGTAACAGGAAATACTTGGAGATGAGTCTTTTAATAATCACTAACTCCTACCCAGACCCAGAAGGTAAAAGCTACGGTGGGAGCTTCGTTAAGGGGCAGGTTGACGAGCTTAGGAGGTATTTTAATGAGATCTATGTAATCTCCCCTCACCCCTTGGGAACAAGCAGATTTTTGAGGGATTACTCATATGACAACGTTCACGTTTATTATCCCCGTTTCTTCCATCTCCCAATTGGGTTTTTTAGGAAGAGGTTGGGGGATAACTTTTACCGGGCTGCCTTAAGGATTATAAACAGAAAAGGACTTGAGTTTGATCTCATTCATGCTCACTTCACTTGGCCGAGTGGGTACGCTGGGGCACTTTTAAAGGAGAAATTTGGTGTGCCATTGATAGTAACTGCCCATGGGTTTGATGTCTATGACCTCCCCTTCAGGGGGGAAGTTTACCTGAGGAAAGTCCTTAAGGCCCTGGAGAGTGCCGATCAAATTATTACCGTAAGCCGTTCAAACTTCCTCGTTTTGACCGAGAGGCTTGGAATTCCCGCTGAAAAAATCTCGTTAATCCCAAACGGCTTTAATGGGAGGAAATTCAGACCGATGGACAAGATTGAATGTAGAAGATCCCTTGGTCTCCCCCTGGAAAAAAAGATCGTTCTAACTGTTGGCAATCTAGTTCCTGTGAAGGGACACGAGTATCTTTTAGAGGCGGTTAAGATGGTTCTCGAACGAGAGCCTAACACTTTCTTTGTTATTGTTGGGGATGGGCCGCTCCGGAAGAAGGTTGAAGAGCTTGCAAAGAAACTTGGAATTTCTGAGAACGTTTACTTCGCTGGGAGTAGACCTCATGAAGAAATACCGCTGTGGATGAATGCCGCCGACCTCTTTGTCTTGCCGAGTTTGAGGGAAAGTTTTGGGGTGGTTGTTCTTGAGGCCCTTGCTGTTGGTACTCCCGTTGTTGCAACGATTAATGGTGGAAGTGAGGAGATAATAACATCTGAGAATTACGGATTCCTGTGTCCACCGAAAGATCCAGAGTGTCTTGCGGAGAAAGTTTTAATAGCTCTTGAAAAAGAGTGGGATAAAGGGAAAATAAGAGAGTATGCCAGACAGTTTATGTGGAATAATATTGTAAAGCAAATTGTGAAGGTTTATACCTCGATGGTGTGAGGAGCTATGAGTCGTAAAAACGTAGTTCTTGTCCCTTCCGGTGGTAATATGAGTTTGGCAACAGCCCAAACAATGGGGGATATAGTTAAATTCTCTTCTGAGCTTGGTTTTTCTCCGATTTACCTGCCACCTCGGCGTACTGTTCTCTCTCCTGTTTCTTATTACTGGAAGATGCTCTCAGCCCTTAAATCTGAGTTTATTCTTATTCCGTACCCTGCGGTTGGTAATCCTGTCAAAACAACAAAACTCAGGACACTGGATGTTAAAACCCTTAAACTTCTATCCAAAAGTTCATCTTTGATTGTTTACGTTTATGATCTTCCATTCGAGCAGGTAATATCCACAAAAAGCTCTAACTGGGCTTCGTTGATAGACAGTGAAATGTTCTACTTGGAGGAAACCCTCTTTGATGCTGCCGATAAGATTCTCGTGTTCAACTGGACAATGGCAGAGTCTCTTCAGAAGAGATACAATATTCCTAAAGAAAAATTTGTGTACTATGAAATACTTGATCTCGGTGCAGATTTCATTCCGCCTGCTGTAAAAGATCCAAGTCGTAAACCGAAAAGAATCATCTACACGGGTAATCTTAGTCAGGATAGGTTACGGGGTCTCGAATGGTACTTAACAAAGATACCCCCTACATTAGAGTTTTGGTTCGTTGGCCCCAATGGGAACTGGATACAAACTTTTTTAAAAGAGCCTTCAGTTCGTTATCTTGGTGTTTTTAAAAGCAGTTATGAATTTTATTCTGCACTCTCAACAGGTGATTTCGGGTTGGTTTGGTATACTCTGGAATTATCGGAGTATTTCAAATTAAGCAGCTCCTCCAAATTTTCCAGTTATCTAGTTGCAGGGTTGCCTGTTTTAGTTGATAGCCATGCGATTTACGTATCCGAGCTTGTCAGGAAATATGAAGTGGGAATTACCGACAAAAACCTGGAGAAATTACTTTTCAAGGCGAAGAATGTTTCAGATGGGGACTATCTCAAGTTGAGGGAAAATGCTCTCTCCCTTGGAATGAGGATTAGGGATGGATATTTCTTTAAGAGGGCGCTGAGAATTGCTATGGGAGAAGAGAAGGATGTTCCCTAAGCCTGTGATGTTTTAGGCTATAACTAATAGATGGCTCCTCCTTGAAAATCATCTGCTACGTTGAATTTTAATTCCCCCCAAGCTCCACGCTACTCCCTGGCTCACTACAGTTGCCACCGCCGCCCCGCTTGCTCCATAGTTTGGTATTAGGAAGTAGTTCAGCAGGACGTTTAGCAATGCAGTGAACCCCGTTATCTTTGTGAAAGTCAGTTCCCTCCCCGTTGCATTCAAAAAGCTCCCGAAGAGGGAGTTTAAAAACATGAAAGGAACTGCGAAGGCCAGAATCCTGAGCACCGGAACACTCGGAAGGAACTTTTCCCCGAACACGATAATGATCCCCCACTTTGCAAAGATGTAATAGCCTGCAGTTCCGGAGACACCTAAACCAACTAGGACCTGAAAACTCTTCTTCAGCAGGATTCCCAGTGTTTTTCTGTCTTCCTTCCAGAGCCTTGCCATTGAGGGCATTGTGGTTGAAACGACGATGTTCGGGACGAACAGGGCCACCTCAATCAGGGTATAAGCTGCCCTGTATATCCCAGTTTCGTAATCCCCCCTCATTAAACTCAGCATCACCATATCGGTGCGGTAGTAGATAAGGGTGAAGAGACCAATGAGCCAGAAGGGGTAGGACTTTCTCAGGAGGGGGAGCCACACATTTGGTTTAAAACGCATCTCAATCTTTCTTATAAACTTAGAACCCCACTTTATCCTTAGAAGCTCTCTTATACTGTATCCAATGAGAAGCGTGATTATAAAAGGTGAGAGAGATTTATAAACGTAAAGAACGGTTCCTCCTACAAAAAACGCCCATGTTCTCTCTATCACCCTTGCTAGAGCCTCATATTTTGTCACTTCATGGGCGTACATGATGTTTATGAACACGTATGCCATCCATCCCAGCATTGCCTCTGCTCCGGCAAGGATTATCAAGAGCTTCATCCACTCGGGTTTCGGAAGGGGAACCGTCAGAATCACGATTATCGCAAAGTTCAAGAAGGCAAGAACGATTTTAAAACCAAGTACATCTGGGAGGAGCTCTTCTAATCTGTGTTTATCCCTGGCAACCTCACGCATGAAGTAATAGCCTACTCCCAAATCCGAAAAAATGCCCAAAAGCCCAACATAGTAGAAGATGAACGAGTACTGGCCAAGCCCTGTTGGCCCCAGCGTACGGCTTAGAATAACAATGATTCCATAGGCTAAAAGCTTCGAAATGACCTCGGCACCGAACAGCCAGCCCGCGTTTTTTATCAGCTTCAGTTTTAGACTCTCTGCCATGGCAGCTTCCAATGGAAGGAAGAATTAAAAAACTTAGTCCCCCCTCTGTATCTTTGCGTGCCCCCCAACCAGGCTCTTCTTCAGCTCGAGGTTTCTTATCTCGCACTTCTCATCGATTATGGAACGCCATATCGTTGCGTTCTTGAGCACAGTCCCCTTAAAGACTATTGAGTCGCTCACATCGGAGTTTTCTATGACGCAGTCCTCCCCGATGTACGCGTAAGGCCCGATTATTGAGCGGCCGAGTATTTTCGTTCCCCTCTTTATGACCACCGGCGGGATTATCTTGGAGTACGGGCTTATCTGAATCTCCTCAATGTAGCTTTCCTTGAGCAGGGTTTTAAGTGCCTCCAGGTAACTGTCGGCCGAGCCAATATCGTACCAGAACTCTGAAAAGCGGTAAGCCCTTATCTCGACTCCCCTCTTCAGGAGCCAGCCTAGGAAATACCCTGGCGCGTCCCGGTGGCCGTTTGAGAGATACTCGTCAATGAGTGCTATCACATCTTTCGGAAGGGCGTAGACGCCGGTGCTTATCAGAGTGGACTTTGGAACCGCTGGCTTCTCCTCGAAGTCGATAACCTTATCCCCTTCAAGAAGGACGACACCGTACCTCTTGGCGAGCTCAGGGTCGCCGACATCGTAGACCGCTATCAGTGGCTTCCCCTCATACCTCTGAAGGAAGTCTTGGAGCGAGAACGAGAAGAGGTTGTCGCCGGCGATTATCAGGTAATCATCCAAGCCAATCTCATCGATTATCTTCTTAAGCGCGCCTATGGTTCCAAGCTTCTCCTCCTCGTGGAGCGTATCCTCAACTATGAGTTTGACACCCCACTTTTCGGCGAACGACCTGAACCTGCTCTCAAAGAACCGGTTGGTGGATATGTAGGTCTCAAGGCCGGTTTCCATAACCTTCTCCATTATGTGGTCTAGTATGGTTTTGTCCCCCACCGGCAGGAGGGCCTTGGGGACGTCCTTCGTGATCGGCCAGAGTCTCGTGGCGTAGCCACCCGCCATTATGACAGCCTTCATTGTTCTCACCTAAATGCCAGCATTATGTCTTGTTTTAAATCCTCACGATGCTCTCTAAAATGCGCTGAAAACTTATTTAAGTTCTTCCCTTTACCTTATCGGGGTGACATAAAATGAAAGTTCTAGTTACAGGCGGCGCCGGCTTCATTGGCTCCCACTTGGTGGACATGCTGATGGAGAGCGGCTACGAAGTTAGAGTCTTGGACAACCTGAGCGCTGGAAGCATTGACAACATAAGGCACTGGATGAGGAACGAGCACTTTGAATTCATTAAAGGGGACATGCGTGATAGGGAAACTGTGAAACAGGCCCTTGAAGGAGTTGATGTTGTCTTTCACCTTGCGGCCAACCCGGAGGTTAGAATAAGTGCTCAGAGTCCGGAGAAGCTCTATGAAAGCAACGTCACGATAACCTACAACCTTCTGGAGGCCATGAGGAATTCCGACGTTGAATACCTCGTCTTCACGAGTTCTTCAACTGTTTACGGAGAGGCAACTGCTATCCCCACTCCCGAGACCTATGGTCCGCTTAAGCCAATAAGCGTCTACGGTGGGGCAAAGCTCGCTGCTGAAGCCATAATAAGCGGCTACGCACATATATTTGGCTTTAGGGCTCTGAGTTTCCGCCTGGCAAACATCATCGGGAAGCGCTCAAACCACGGTGTCATATACGACTTCATAAACAAACTGCGGAAGAACCCTGACGAGCTTGAAATCCTTGGGGATGGTACCCAAAGAAAGAGCTACCTCCACGTAAGCGATACTGTTGAGGGAATGCTCCACATCTTCGATCACTTCAGGAAAAGCGGCGAGACCTACGACGTCTACAACCTTGGCAACGACGACTGGGTAACTGTGAAGGAGATAGCGGAGATAGTGAGCGAGGAGATGAACCTCAATCCGGAGTTCCGCTTCACCGGGGGAGTGGACGGCGGAAGGGGCTGGAAGGGCGACGTGAAGTTTATGCTCCTTGACATAACCAAAGCCAAATCTACGGGCTGGGGGCCGAAAATGAAGGGCTACGAGGCAGTGAGAAGAACCGTCAGGGAGCTGCTGGGAACAGAATGACCTTGTATTTTTGTCTCTCCTCAGTTTTCTTCCTTATTGAAACAATCGCTGTTTTGGAGTAGAACGTATTACGCCCCCCATTTTATACAACTAAAAAACCGAAAACTTTATATACAACTTCATTGTCCATTCTAGTGAAAACTATCTATGGTGGTATGGATGAAACGTGTATTGGTTGTTGGATTGATGGCCGTGCTGGTCTTTTTGGCCGGCGTTAGGTTTGGGGTTTCCTATTTCAGCGACGTGGCGAAGTCAGAGAACAACTCGCTGTCCACTGGTCAGTTTGACATTGGGATAAGCAGGGATGGGGGCAGATACTACGACGACTACAAGATCTTTGAGTTTGGAGACCTCCTTCCGGGGGAAGAAAGGACAGCTCACTTCTACGTCAAGAACCGCGGTGATTATCCAGTCTCGGTGGTTTCAATGGTTCTGAACGTGAGCGACCTGGAAGACGGCTCCCTTTCCAAGGCAGAAGCCCTCGTTGACGACACACCGGACGTTGGAGAGCTCAGCAAGTACTTGATTATCAAAGACATCAACGTTACCTTCAACGGCACTACCATTAGCCTCGGGGAGTACAGGGGAAAATCCCTTAAGGAACTCAACAACACTCAAATCCTCCTCTTCAGCGGGAAGCTCCCAAGGAATGAAGCCATCGAGGTAACGATGACTACTAAGCTCTCCCCCGACGCCGGAAACGACTGCCAGACGGATACATCAAAGGTATCCATGCTCATCACAGCCTCCCAGTGAGCGGAAGCCACTTAAACCCCCTCTCCAATTTTTCCCTGCGATGATGAGTGATGGGCGAACCGACCGGTGAGGAAGGAAAGGTGATCCCTGAGCAAACTCTTTTAAGTCCCATCCTCTACTTTTTCTGGGATGATGAGTTCAGCCTTGTCCGAGCTGTGACGAGGGAGTGACGGTCTGACCGCATTGTAACTCTTGCTGTTTATATTAAGCCTTACAGGCGGTTAAGAAGAGGATTGAAGAAACGCCCCAAGTGGGGAGGACCTTTGTCCACGTGGATATAAAGGGCGTTACTGAGTGAGAGTTCCCATGATCTCTTTTAAATCTTCCAAAAACTCCTCTAGATGCTCCCTTTTGACGTGCGGCATGACGACGATTCTAATGTAACCGCGGTGGGCGCTTATTCCCCATCCTCTCTCTTTAAGCTCTCCTTCAAGCTCCTCAAGCTTCTCTGACCCGAAGGAGACGATGTTCAGAACCGGCTCCCTGATGAGGTAAACCCCGGAAATCTTCTTCAGCTCGGAAGCGAACCACCTCGCAAGCTCCATCTTCTCTCTCACGATTTTTTTGTACCCCTCAAAGCCGAGATGCTTTATCATTGCCCACACGGCCAAAGCGTTTGCTCCCGGTCTTGTCCCCGTTATCGTTGCCTGCCAGATCTTTCCACCGGCTAGATAAGGGGCAAGGATGCTTATGCTCTCCAAAAACTTCTTCTCGCGGAAGATTATTCCTCCGGCTGGAATCGGCACCATCCCCATCTTGTGGGGGTCTATCGTTATGCTCTTCACCCCCTTAAGCCGGAAGTCGAAGTCGGGGAGGGCATAGCCGAGGGCCTTGGCGAAGGGTATCACAAAGCCCCCGAAGGCAGCATCGACGTGAAGTGGAAGGCCGTAATTGAGGGCAAGGTCACTCAGGGCAGGGATGTCGTCGACAACACCCAGCCCGGTGGTTCCCGCTATTCCGACGATGCCAATTGTGTTGTCGGTTATCTTATTCTCCACGTCCTTCACGTTAACGGTGTAGTCACCATTAAGCTCCGCCCAGACGAGTTTTACTCCAAGCATTTCAGCGGCCTTGATAAATGAGAAGTGGGCGCTCTCAGGGAGAATCAGCTCGGGCTTTTCTACTTCGGCGAGGTTCCTCATAGCTCTAACGGCCAGGATGTTGGCCTCGGTTCCGCCGGAGACGATGTGGCCGTAGCCCTTCTCCAGTCCAAGGAGGTTGGCCAGCATGTTGACGGCCTCTCTCTCGATCTTCTGGCTCCCGACGTGAAGTCCCGGATCGCCGAGGTTCCTGTCGATGTACCTCGTAATGACTCTAATCGCAAAGGGGTGCGGGTAAGTGCACATAGAGCCGAGGATCTTCCCAGAGTCAAACGTCAGGTCGTCCGCCGTTTTTTTATCAAGCTCCCTGAGAACATCCTCTTCGATCGCTCCTTTCAATGGGAACATTTTCTCACCGTCCGAACCAACTATCAAAGCTCGAATTTAAGCTTTTGCCCCCGATTTCAGCATTCTGAGGTAGAGCTTAAAGAACACCGGGGTCGTGAGCGCGGTCAGCATCGAGACAGTTATGACGCTCGCGAATATCCCCTGATCTATTAAGCCGGCGTTGAGGCCGAAGGTGAGGACTGCGAGTTCGAGGCTTCCCCTTCCACCCATTCCAATTCCTATGAGGGCTGAATCCTCCCAGCTAAGGCCAAAAAGCCTTGAGCCCAGGCCACAGCCGAGGAACTTTCCGAGGATGGCCGATAGATATAGAGCAAAGATGAGTCCTAAGCTGACCTCCCGAATGGGTGGATTGAACATGAGGCCGACGTAGATAAAGAACAGGGGTATGAAGAACTCCGTGAGAACGACTTGAAGGTCTCCTATGAGTTCGTTGAGCTTTATGCGGGTGACTATCATCGGGTCCTTCCTCTCGCGCAGCCTGCTTATTGTGAGCCCGGCCAGGTATGCCCCTATTATCTGATTGAGCCCCACCCACTCGGCTATTATGGCGAGGGTGAAGGTCAGGATTAGGGTGAATGTGAAGAACACGTTGAGGTCGCGGACGACGTTCTTGAACCAGTGGGCTCGTTTGAAGACGTGCTCCGATATGAGAAGGATTATTGTGATGAATGCGAAGATTTTAACCGTCAGTACACCGAGAGCCGTGCCGTTGAGGCTTCCCCTGGTCATCTCTGTGACTATGCCGATCAGATAGACGGCCATTATGTCGTCTGCGAAGGCCGCCCCCATGAGTATAGAGGAGACCTCTCGTTTTACCCTCTCCTTTACTAGTATCCCGCTGGTCACCTCGATGGCTGTGTTGCCAAGGACAACGCCGACGAATATTGCAGCAGTAGCTCCTTTGCCGAAAAACTCCATTGTGGCGAACCCGAAGGTGAACGAAAACAGGACTCCTAAGGCCGCCACGACGGTTGCCTTCTTGGTGTTCTGCGCTATCGCCGAGAAGTTGCTCGTGAGCCCCATATATAACATCATCATTATGAGGCCGAACTGGGCCAGAACATCAAGCTGCTCGCCAGGATGGATTACGTTGAGAATGAACGGCCCCAGGAGCACGCCGGTGCTAACGTGGGCTATTATGGGGTGTATCTCGGCTTTTTCCAGAAGCCACTCCAGGCTTTTGGCGACGACAAGGAGAACCGCCAGGGCAGCTAAGAAGTCCACCTCATCCCCTCCTGAGGAGTAGCGCTCCAACAATCCATAGAACCATCAGAATGATAGCTAGAACCGCGGCGAGGGTTGCTCCCCTCCCAGTTCCGAATATTATGGGTATCGGGCCTATCATTATCACGCCGCCGCCTTCAACCTCTCCTTCTCCCCCGGAGGCGGCGATAAGGCTCCCCACGAAGACGAGGAGAAAACCGATGAGTATCAGGATGATGCCGGAACCTATGAGGATTTCGCCCTTCATCTTTCATCAGTACTTCCGTGCCCTTTTAAACTTTACATCCCCCGGGTGGGCATGGAATTTAGTTCTCCGTCACGCTTTTAATACTGCGGGAGTACAAACTCCGGGTGAAACGTTGCTGGTGATGGTGGACCTTGACGATACCCTATGCAACACTTGGGATGCTGGGAAAGGTACAATGTTCAGGGTGGTGCTCCACCTCTTCGGAAAGGGCAAGTTCCGTATGGTGTACTACCTTCTCACCGGGGGTTACCGGGAGCTTGAGCGGTCCGAAGTCTACCACCGGATGGATCTCGGAGACTTAATCGAGGCCGTTTTTGGTAGGGTCTACTCAAAGGTCAGTCAGAAGGACATTGACGACGTCCTGAAACTGGTGGAGGAAGAGTTCTTCTCCCGCCTCAGGCTCTATCCGGATGCACTCCCCTTTCTCAGGGGCCTGAAGGACCTCGGAGCCAAAGTGGTTCTCGTTACAGACTCCTCCTCGAGATGGCAGAGGAAAAAGGTGGAATACCTTAGGATTGGGGAGTTCCTCGATGATATCATCATAAGCGGGGAAACCGGACACTCCAAGCTCGGCCCATACAACTTCCGTCTCGCTGCCTCTCGCTTCAGGGAGCGTGAAATCTACGTCGTCGGTGATAGGGACGAGACCGACATGGCCGGGGCGAAGGCAGTCGGTGGGATTGGAATCCTGGTGAGACGCGGTTATTTTCGCAACAGAAAGGCGAAGAATGCGGACTACGTTGTCGATGATCTTATGGGTGCTCTGGAGGTGATAACGCGTGAGCACGAGCTTAAAGCGGGAGCTACGCCGTAAGGCCCTCCACCTTACCGGACTTACCATCCCCGCGTTCTACATTGCCTTTGGCGGGGAGTTCACTCTCACCTTCGTGGCCATTTCCTTCTCTCTCTTCGTAGTCCTTGAGCCCTTCAGGATAATCGAAGGGTTCCGCGATAAAATCAAGCTCAGGCTCCGCCTCATCAACCCCGACATGGTGGCGGGTGTGGAGATGCTTGAGAGACAGGTCCATACGATAGAGCGCTCCCACGAGAGGGAGGGCGTCGCGGCCCATATCTACTTCGCCCTTGCGTCCTTGATTGTTATCTACTTCTTCGACAGGAACATCGCTGTTGCGGCGATAACCGTTGCGACGCTGGGGGACGCGATGGCAGCAATAATAGGGGTTCGCTTTGGAAGGCATCGCTTTAAAAACGGGAAGAGCCTTGAAGGCAGCCTTGCCTATTTCATAACTGCTTTCTTTGTTATCTATCCCCTCCTTGGGCCTGTAATGGCGCTCATTGGCGCTTTGACTGGGGCACTAACGGAGTTCTACGAATTACCTCCCGACGACAACTTCTCCAACCAGGTGTGCGTTGCCCTCGCCCTCTACCTCTCCTCACTCCTGTGAGCAGGTTTTTAACCGGTTTTTCGCAGATACGGACGGTGGGAACATGAGGTTCGCGGGCGTTGAACTGGACGAACCGGAGGTTATGGGGGTCATAAACGTCTCCCCAGAGAGCTTCTACAAGGGGAGCATCAGGAACGACGAGGAGAAGCTGATTGAGACTGCCGTTCGTATGGTGGAGGAGGGAGCTTCGTTCATCGATATCGGGGCCAAGTCAACGGCCCCCTACCTTGAAACCCAGATTTCTCTGGAAGAGGAGATAAGAAGGGCCGTCTGGGCGGTAAAGGCTATCAGAGACCACGTCGATGTTCCAATAAGCATCGACACAACCAGTGCCAGAGTTGCGGAGGAGGCCATAAATGCAGGAGCTGATGTGATAAACGACGTTACCGGCCTGAAAGGCGACCCGGAGATGGCAAAGGTCGCGGCTGAACACGGTGCCCCTGTTGTTGTCTGCGCCAGTGGTGAAGTCGGAAACCTGAGCGACCCTGTTCACACCGTCATCGACCTTCTTCAGGAGAGCCTGGTTATAGCGGAGAAGCATGGGGTTGAAGATATAGCGATTGACCCGGCGATAGGCTTTCTCCGCCCGGATTGGCCCCCATGGTATGAATGGGATTCAAATGTGCTGGCCAATCTAAACCTGCTCAAGGTCTTTGGAAGGCCAATACTCGTTGGCGTCTCAAGAAAGTCATTCATCGGCGCGATAACAGGGAGGAAAGACCCCTCCGAGAGGCTCCCCGGCAGTCTCGCCGCAACGGCCATTGCCGTCTGGAACGGTGCGAACATAATAAGGACCCACGATGTGAGGGAGACGGTGGATGCAGTTAGGATGGTGTCGTTTATTGCTCGCTTCTCTCCGTAGCGTGCTGTTTGGTTTATCCTCTTTTCATGCCTTTTCTTTGCCCCTTTTCCCTGCATACTCTGGAGCATAGAAAGGTAAAGTATTTATACTTCAATTCTGTATCACCAGTAGTGATAACGATGCAGGGTGGTTGCCAATGGTGAATTTCATATTCGGAATACACAGCCATCAGCCCCTCGGAAACTTCGGCTGGGTGATGGAGAGCGCCTACGAGAGGTCTTACAGACCCTTTATGGAGACCCTTGAGGAGTACTCAAGCATGAAGGTCGCGGCCCACTACTCCGGCCCGCTCCTCGAGTGGATACGCGACAACAAGCCGGAACACCTCGACCTCCTCCGTTCGCTCGTCAAGAAGGGTCAGCTTGAGATAGTCGTTGCCGGCTTCTATGAGCCTGTGCTTGCCTCGATTCCGAAGGAAGATAGGATAGTCCAGATTGAGAAACTCAAGGAGTTCGCCAGGGAGCTCGGATATGAAGCAAAGGGCGTCTGGCTCACTGAGCGTGTCTGGCAGCCGGAACTCGTCAAGAGCCTCCGCGCGGCTGGAATAGACTACGTCATCGTTGACGACTACCACTTTATGAGCGCAGGTTTGGCCAAGGAGGAGCTGTTCTGGCCCTACTACACCGAGGACGGCGGTGAGGTTATATCCGTCTTCCCGATAGACGAGAAGCTCAGGTATTTAATCCCGTTCCGCCCGGTTGAAAAGACGGTTGAATACCTTCACTCCCTCGACGACGGCGATGAGAGCAAGGTGGCAGTTTTCCACGACGACGGTGAGAAGTTTGGTGTCTGGCCCGGAACCTACGAGTGGGTCTACGAGAAGGGCTGGCTCAGGGAGTTCTTTGACAAGGTTTCCAGTGACGAGAATATAAACCTCACCCTCTACTCCGAGTATCTTGCTCGCTTCAGGCCAAAGGGCCTGGTCTACCTTCCGATAGCTTCCTACTTCGAGATGAGCGAGTGGAGCCTTCCGGCGAAGCAGGCAAAGCTCTTCGTTGAGTTCGTCGAGGAGCTTAAGAAAGAGAACAAGTTCGACAGGTACCGCGTCTTCGTCCGCGGCGGAATCTGGAAGAACTTCTTCTTCAAGTACCCTGAGAGCAACTACATGCACAAGCGCATGCTGATGGTGAGCAAAGCCGTCAGGGACAACCCTGAGGCGAGGGAGTTCATCCTCAGGGCCCAGTGCAACGATGCCTACTGGCACGGCGTCTTCGGCGGCGTCTACCTCCCGCACCTCCGCAGAGCTATTTGGGAGAGCATCATAAAGGCCAACAGCTACGTCAAGGCTGGAAACTTCGTTAAAGATATCGACTTCGACGGCCGGGAAGAGGTATTCATCGAGAACGAGAACTTCTACGCAGTCTTCAAGCCCACCTACGGTGGGGCCCTCTTCGAGCTGAGCTCTAAGAAGAAGGCTGTGAACTACAACGACGTGATCGCGAGAAGGTGGGAGCACTACCACGAGGTTCCAGAGGCGGCTACTCCAGAGGAAGAAGACGGGGAGGGTGTTGCCAGCATCCACGAGCTCGGTAAGAGGATACCCGACGAGATAAGGCGCGAGCTCGCCTACGACAGCAGCTTAAGGGCAATCCTTCAGGACCACTTCCTTGAGCCTGAGACCAGCCTCGACGAGTACAGGCTGAACCGCTACGTTGAGCTGGGGGACTTCCTCACAGGTACCTACGACTTCGGCCTCATTGAGAACGGAATAAACCTTGAGCGCGACGGGAGCGTTGCAAAAAAGCCAGCTCGCGTCGAGAAGTTAGTGAGGCTCACAGAGGACGGCTTCATCGTTGACTACACCGTGAAGAGCGATGCCAAGGCCCTCTTCGGCGTCGAGCTCAACCTGGCGGTCCACAGCGTCATGGAGGAGCCGGCCGAGTTCGAGGCCGAGAAATTCGAGGTGAACGATCCCTATGGCATCGGAAAGGTTGAGATAGAGCTTGACAGAAAGGGGAAGGTATGGAAGTACCCGATAAAGACCCTCAGCCAGAGCGAGGCTGGCTGGGACTTCATCCAGCAGGGCGTCAGCTACACCGTTCTGTTCCCGGTTGAGAGCGAGCTGAGGTTCAGGCTCCGCTTTAAGGAGCTTTGATTTTTCTTTTACACTTTCCTTTGAAAGCTTCACCCTTCGGGGCGGGGAGGTCAGGTTTACCTCTTCCTATTGATTAAATCCTCAGCATGACCCCCTCTAGGTCCCTGTTTAGGGACTTTACGATGTGAAACTCCGTCATTCTGCCCACCCTAGAGGTTCGTATGACTGTGGTTGCCATGTCTTCAAGCAGCTTCACCACAAATTTGCGCTCCTCCGGGAGGGCATTGTTGTTTATGAGGAGTATCGTGATTCTCCTTTCGTCCCCTATGTACTTGGCAAGCTGGTTGATTATGAGTTGGATCGCATGTTCCGAGAGGTTCAGGGCTGTGAACAGCTTCTCAAGTCCAAAGGTGAGGGTTAAAACCGGCCCCTCCGTATCAGAAAGAACCATCCGGTAAGTCTCGTTGAACTTCTTCGACAGTATCACTGGCTCGGAGATATCATCTATCTTAACCCTCACGTTTCCCCCTCTGTTGGCCCCGCCGAGTTTTATCACATCCACGTTGTCCAGGGTGCCGATTTCCATCCCCATCAGTTTCATCTTCGAGATCAGGGTTGAATACGCGTCCAGGATGTCCACTACGATGATTTTCATTCCCCTCTCCTGCGCCCACAGTGTAGTATGGTACACTCCAATCCCTATGCTGCCCTCTCCGCTCCTCTCAAAGAGCACCGTTTCCCCGGGTTTGACACCCTCCCATATCTCGACCATTATGCTATCCCTAAGACTCATGTCATCCACCTCTCGATGATGTTATAGTAATTCCCATTGTTTAAATGCGTTGTTCCACTGGTTCCCATGGAGGGCATGTTAGGGAGGATGGTCTGCAACTAGAACTGAAATGTGTTAAGGAATATTCAATAGAAGATGAGAAGATAACGGGTTATTCCTCATCCTCTTTTTCCAATCTGAAGTCAATCGGCTCCTCCAGCCCCCAGAACCGGCAGAAAGAGCACACTTCCCCGCTCGAAGGCATCCCACATACCTTGCACTCCCTGAGCTCCCTTTCCTCCAGTTCTGCCTCAAAGAGACCCTTCTTCCTCAGATAACCCTTGACGAAGTTTATCTTCGTTCCGGGCCTCTTCTCCTCCATCTCGTTGAGGATGGCCTTCCATTCGAGGGTCGTCGCCCCCCTCGCGTGCGGGCACTCGTCTATCTCGTACTCTATGCCATTCGCAAGAGCGTAGGCAACTACCTCCCTCTCCGTGAGCTCGTAGAGGGGCTTTACCTTCTTAACGAGCTTCCCTTTGAATCCGGACGGCGTAACCGGTCCCTGCTTTGCTAAATACTGCGTGTTCCAGTTCATTATGTTGTTGAAGATGAAGCTCGCCTCGTCGTCCAGGTTGTGGCCGGTGGCTACCGCGTCGAAGCCGTTGTCGTAGGCGAACTTGTTGAAGATGTAGCGCTTGGTTAAGCCACAGTAAGAGCATGTCGGTCTTCTCGTCCTAACCTCGCCTATTCCGTAACCGAGCAGCTCTTTTATTCTGACGATATGCAAGGGAGCGCCTATCTTCTCGCACTGGGTCTTCGCGTAGCGCTCTCCCTTTTCTGAGTACTCGCCGATGCCGAGGTTTATGTGGAGGCACTCAATGTTGTATCCAAGCTTTTTGAGGACGTAGGCGGTAACGGCCGAGTCTTTGCCGCCCGAGACGACGACCAGAACCCTCTCGTCTGGCTTTAACATTTTATAGCGCTTTATCGTCCTCTTCACCTTCCTCTCGAAGTATTCTATAAAATGCTCCTTGCAGAGGTACATTTTAGGGTAATGAAGCTTGATGAACGCCGGTCTCTCACAGAACTTGCATTTCATCGTCATTTCCTCACCCCCAACCGATTTCTGGGGCCGTTTTAAAAACCCTTTCACCGGAAGACTTTTTAAAGTGCCCTCCAACTCCCGGCGGTGGAATCAATGGGATGGCTTTCATCACTCCTCTGGGCTCTCTGGTACATCCTTCCAGCTTACTTTGCCAACGCTTCCCCTGTTCTCGTCGGAGGCGGGAGACCAATAGACGGCGGCAGGAACTGGCGGGATGGGAAGAGAATCCTTGGCGACGGAAAAACTTGGAGGGGCTTCATCGGTGGCGTCTCCATCGGAACCCTCGTTGGTGCTCTTCAGTACTTCATAACTCCCGGTTTCTACGGCTCCCTTCAAAATACTCTCCTGCTGGCTTTCCTCCTCTCCTTCGGTGCCCTCATCGGTGACCTCGTGGGGAGCTTCATAAAGCGCCGCCTCGACCTTCCGCGGGGATACCCTGCAGTTGGCCTCGACCAGCTCGGCTTCCTGATAAGCGCGATGGCCTTTGCATATCCCGTGAAGACAATTTCCTCCGGCCAGATGCTCTTCCTCCTCATCTTCACCCCGCTAGTTCACTGGTCTGCGAACTACTTCGCCTACAAAATGGGCTGGAAGAGCGTCCCCTGGTGATGGCCACTCCTGCCCCCTTAAATTTTTAAGCTTCTCATCGAGGCCCCGCCGATGGTAAGGGTTTACGTCGAGAGCTATGGTTGTACGAGGAACAAAGCGGACGGCGAGATAATGGAAGCAATTCTTCTCAAAGCCGGCTACGAGTTAGCTGAGAGTCCGGATAGCGCGGATTACGTCGTCGTCAACACCTGCGCCGTTAAAGACCCCACCGAGCACAAGATGGCGAGGAGGATTCGCGAGCTAATTGATTCTGGAAAGAAGGTCATCGCAACCGGATGTCTCGTCCACGTCAATCCCGATGTAATCGACAAACGCGTCTCCGGGATGCTCGGAGTTAGGAGCATAGACCGGATAGCCGAGGCAATAGACGTTGCAGAACGTGGCGGAAAGCTGGTTTCAGTTGAGAGCTGGAAAGAGAGGAAGGTAGACAAACTCGAACTCCCTAGGCTCTGGAAGTCCGGCGTCGTCTTCGTCGTCCCGATAAGTGAGGGCTGCCTCAACGCCTGCACCTACTGCGCCACCCGCTTTGCCAGGGGGGTTCTCAAGAGCTACAAGCCTGAACTCGTGGTTAAATGGATCAAAGAGGCCATAGCGAGGGGTTATAAGGAGATACAGCTCTCAAGCGAGGACACCGGCTGCTACGGCTTCGACATCGGCACGAATTTGGCAAAGCTCCTCGACGAGGTAACTTCCATCGAGGGCGACTTTCGCATCAGGGTCGGCATGATGAACCCAAATCACGTCCTAAAGTTCCTCGATGAACTGATAGAGGCTTACCAAGACCCGAAGATCTACAAATTCCTCCATCTGCCTGTTCAGAGCGGTGACAACGAGGTTCTTCGGAGGATGGGGAGGAACTACACCGTTGAGGAGTTCGAGGAGATCGTGAGGGAGTTCCGGAAGAAAATCCCTGGTTTGAACCTCAACACGGACATAATAGTTGGCTTCCCCGGTGAGAGCGATGAGGCCTTCCAGAACACCGTTGAGCTGGTAAAAAGAGTCAGACCGGACAAGATAAACGTCTCCCGCTACTCCCAGAGGCCGGGGACGATTGCGGCGAAGTGGAAGCAGCTGCCCGGCTGGAAGGTCAAGGAGCGCTCCCGGGTTCTGCACAGGCTCCGCCTCCAGGTTGCATATGAGATAAACCAAGCCTACATCGGAAAGAACGTTGAAGTCCTCATCCATGGCCCTGGTGAGAAGGGTGGGGTTGAGGGCAGGACTTTCAACTACAAGGAGATAATACTGGATGGTGGCTCTCCCGGCGAAATAGCTACTGTTAGGGTTGATTGGGCTGGCTCAACGTACCTGAGGGGAAAATAGAAAAGAATGAATAAACGGTCTTCATGCCCATTCATCCTCTGGGATGGCTTCCTTCTTCGCGGGGATTATGCAGAGGAACTCCAGCGTTTCTCCGGTCGCCTTGTAGCCGTGGGGCTCGTTGGGCGGGACGTATAGGAAGTCGCCGGCCTTAACGTGGTGCTCTTCCTTCCCGTTGGTTATTATCCCCTCGCCCCTCACGATGAATATCTCGTGCTCCCAGTCGTGCTGGTGGATGGGGATCTCGGAGCTCTTCTCCATCTTGAAGTAGCGCATGGCGTAGTTCTTCGCGCCGAGTTTGGGGGATACCAGCCACCTTATGGTTACACCCTCAAAACCGGTGTCCTTCTCGGGCACCTCGGTGTAGTGCTTCACGAACATAACACCACCCATTCAAACTCCGTTCGCCTGGTATTTAAACCAATCGAACCCAAAGGGATTTAACCCTCCTACCTCAACTACCCTGAGAATGCGGTAGTCTCAACACCACAATAACCCTTACTAGCTCCTCCGGCTTCTCTATAACTCCTAAGGAGGTCTCAAACTACACCATCATCGCATTCGGCGACCACAGGCCAGCCCACAGGAACGACCCGGTTCCGGAGGTCTTTGTCAAGATAGTGAAAGAAGTGAACAACGCCTCTCCCGTCTTCGCTATCGACAACGGCGACCTCGTTTACTCAGGGAGGATAAACGAGTGGGTTGACCTCATGGGGGTCTGGCACTGGAAAGTTCCCCTCTTCGTGAGCCCCGGCAACCACGAGTACCAGGGTGAGGGCAAGAACATCTACCACTACCTCTTCGGCCCCTCCGAGGACTTCGCGTTCTCCCTTGGAAACTTCACCTACGTCTTCCTGGACGACGTTGATAGGGGTTACACCCTGCCCCCGCGCAGTGGGCCTTCCTTGAGGAGAAGCTGAATGAAGCCAACAAGGCCGGGGGGAGAGTTGTCGTGGTGGCCCACGCTCCACTCTACGACCCGAGGCTGAACGGACATCACACAATGAACCGCAACTCAGCCGAGAAGCTCCTATCCCTGATGAAGCAGTACCACTCCTTTGGAGTCTTTGGCCATATCCACATGAACTGGTACGGTGAGTATGAGGGTGTACCAATGATCATAACCGGCGGTGCAGGGGCCCCGCTGTACGTCACTGACCCGGATGAGGGTGGATTCTACGGCTACGCCGTGCTTGGAATGGGGAAGGACGGAAGTATCGACGTCCATTTCGTCAGGGTGGGATGAGGGGGATAATCATCCCCTCCACCTTTTTGCGGGCCAAAAAGTTTTTATATTCACTTTTTCCATCCCCTCCAGAAAAGCCTGATTGAGAGCTGTTCTAAAAAGAGGAGAGGGGTAAGAGCGATGCCAATGGTCAAAGTGGATCCAGAGGAAATAAAGAGGATCAAGAAGGAAATTGAGGCCCTGGAGAAGGAGAGAAACGAAGTCCGGGCCAAGCTCGACGAGCTCGAGAAGGAGCTCCAGAGCTGGATTCAAAAGAGGGACGAGAAGAACAAGGAGGTCCAGCAACTTCGCCAGAAGGGCAGAGAGTACAAGGCCAAGAGGGATGAAATCAACGCCCAGATTCAGGAGCTTAAGAAGAACCGTGAGGAGATAAACGCGAAGCTTGACCTCCTCTATCAGGAGATCCTAGAGTACCGAACCAAGAGGGACGAGTACAACCAGCTCCGCAGGATGAAGCTCCCCTCGGATAAGATCCAGGAGAAGATAGAGAAGCTTGAGTGGGAGCTCCAGACCAATCCCAAGATAACCCCAGACAGGGAGAAGCAGATCGTCGACCAGATACAGGTTCTCGCGACCGAGCTTGAGATCATCCAGCAGGCGGAGAGGTTCCACAAGAAGCTCGTTGAGTCCAGGAAGAAAGTCGACCAGCTCAAGAAGGCCCGGAGGGGAATAAGCCTTGAGATACAGAAGCTCGCCAACCAGAGCCAGCAGTTCCACGAGCAGATGATAGCCGCGTTCAACAAGGCAGACGAGGTCAAGAAGGAGGCCGACGAGTACCATGCCAAGGTCGTCGAGCTCCGCGACAAGGTCAGGGAAGTCAGGAAGCAGCTCAGGGAGCTTGAGAAGAAGATACGCGAGTACGATGAGAAGCACAAGGAGCTCATAGCCTACCGCATAGTTGCCAGGATGCACGCCAAGAAGGACACCAGCTTTGAGAAGGCTGTCGAGGCCCTTGAGAAGTTCAAGAAGGGAGAGAAGCTCTCACTTGACGAGCTGCTGCTCCTTCAGAGGTACAACCTCGTCTGAGGAATAACAATGGAAGTCCTCAGGCACGAGGGGCCCGGAAGGCTGGGCCTCGTGAGGCTTGGAGAGCGCTCGTTTAGAACTCCTGCCCTCTCAGGGGTAGACTTTACTCTGTCCCCCTTCAACTCCTTCTTTCATCCCTCAGATCCGGGTGATTACGACTTCAACCTGGCACCTTCGATCCCCCTCAGCTTCTATACACCTGAAGATGTCATCCAGAAGGCCCTCGGAAGGCTCTGGAGCGTGGACTACGAGGGCTTCAACGCCTTCTACCTCCCGGCCCTGAGGAGGGTTGAGTACCTCGACGAGTTCTTCAAGATCATCGAGCGCTACAACTTCGATGCCGTCTACCTCGGCAACTCCAAAATCCTCGTTAAGGAGTACCGCTACTTCGTGAGAATCCTCCGGGAGCTGCGCGAGAGGTTCCCAAACGTCATGATCATAACCGATTTGGAACCCTTCTTCTACCCCCTTACTGTTTACCTCGGCGTTGACGCCTTCGACACGCGCTCTCTCAAGCTCTACGACTTCGAGGGCAAGGGCTTTACTCAGTTCAGCCCCTTCATCTGGAGCGACGAGCCGAACTCCCTCGATTTCGCAAAGAAAACGATTTCCGAGGTCAGAAAAGCCCTCGAAGAGGGCAAGCTCCGCTATCTGGTGGAGGACTTCTTCCCGACCCAGTACAACGCTGGGATTCTCAGGATAGCAGACCTTGAACATGGGGATTACCTTGAGAAGTACACGCCCATTCAGAAGGAGACCGTCTACTTCATCAGTGACGCCTCCATAAGGAGGCCGGAAGTGAAGAGGTGGCACGAGCGCGTTGCCGAGAGGTTCGCCCCGCCCGAGAACACCGAGCTGGTTCTTCTCTTCCCGTGCTCCGCCAGGAAGCCCTACTCTTTCTCCCGCTCCCACGCACTATATCGGAAGGCCGTCAAGGAGGCCCTGGGTCCCGGGATATTCAAAGTCCACGAGCTGGTTCTAACCTCGCCCTTCGGCGTCGTCCCGCGCGAGTGGGAGTGGTTAGCTAAGTACGACATAGTGGTCACCGGCCACTGGGGCGAGGAGGAGATAAAGCCGGCGGCAGAACTCCTTGCCAAGACGCTTGAGAAGTACCCGAAGAACGTGCCAATAGTTGCCCACCTCGATGGGGCCTACGTCGAGATAGCGAAGCTCGCCTCTGAGCTTTCCGGAAGGGAAATAATCTTCACGGACGTCAAAAACGGGACGACGAGCAACGAGAGTTTATCCTCGCTCACAGAGACGCTGAGAGAGTTCCAGCTTGAGGGAACGAAAGAGGACAGAACTTACCGCTACTTTGAGAAGGTAAGGAAGGTCTTCGACTTCTACTTTGGCGCAGGTGCTGGAGAGGCCGTTCTGCCCGATAACGGCCAGGTTAAGGGCTCGAAGATGCTCCGCCTATTTGTCGGCGGCCAGCAGACTGGAACCTTCAAGGACGGCGTGATAAGCGTTACGCCCTTCGGAATGGGGCGCATATACGACGCGCTTAAATCCTACTGGGTGAAGGTGGACTTCGAGCTTCGCGGCGACGTCTTCGCCGTTGGCGTTGACGAGGCTGACCCGATAATCAGGCCCGACGACATCGTTGGAATAGTCCGCGATGGAAATGTCGTTGGCGTCGGAAAGGCCGTCCTGGGCGGAGAGGAAATGGTCAGGGCGAAGAAGGGCGTCGCCGTTAAGGTGAGAAAGAGGGCATGACCTCTTCAAGCCTTTTTATTGAGGAGTAAACGCCCTTTTTGATCATTTCGTTCAAAATACCATATCCACCTCGGAAGCAACGTCGTCCCTGTCCGGCGTTCTTATGGGGATTCCCCTGTGCTTGAACTCTTCAATAACCTCTTCTCTGGTAACCCCAAGGACTTCCGCAGCTTTGCCAAGGCTTATTAGTCCATCAAGATATGCGGAGATGACGATTTCCATGAAGAGCTCTTTATCTTCTTTTATCAATGATAGTGCCCTCTCCGGCATAAGTTGGGCCACCTTCTCGAACTCCCTCAGCATCCAGACCTCTTCCATACGCCTCCCCAGTCTATGTGGGAGTAGAGGAACCTAAGCGTTGCGTAATATCTAAAAGCCATACCTACGTGTCTTCCAACATGCCCAAGCACTTCAAGCGCGGAGTCAAGAGGGAGCATCATTTCCTCAAGGGCCTTGGGAAACCCCTGGAAGGGATAGCGGAGATTCCGGGCGTTAGGAAGGTTATCCCGGGCAGGATATACGCCAGTGACTCCCGCGGGTTCGAGATAAAGGTCACGCGGGAAACCCAGACCGGATTGAAGCTCGTGGCCAAGAGCGATGGAAGCGTTCAGGAGGTCTTCCTGGTTGTGGATAAAGCGGACAGGGAGAGAGTTAGAAGGGAGATAGAAGCCCTATCTGAGGAATGGGAGAAGTAATCAAAGCTCCCTCTTCCCTTCAAAGAACTCAATAAGTTCCTCGTCGCTTATTTCCTCGTCGGCTTCGGTATATCCAAGCTCCCTCTTCTGGAGGTTTATGAGGCCCGGCGTCAGGAGGGGCTTTTCGTCCAGCTTCGGAACCGCGTAGTGGAGCGTTATCTCGCTGAACTCGTCGAGCCTTATCGTCGGGTTCTCCTCGTACTCGATATCCTTGAGCCTTTTTCCATCGGCTATCAGTTTGGCCACTATTGAGGCACCGTCTATTGAATACTGGGGCTTTCCGATGTGCCTGACCTTTACCCCCTCCATCTTCGAAGTTATGAACTCCCTTGTTCTACCGCGCGGAACCGCATCTCCGAGGATTCCACCGACGACTATCATGGTGTCCTCTTCAACCTCCTCTGGCTTCAGCTCCTCCTCAGCCTGGAGATCAAGAATTATTAGCTTCGAGCGGTCGAAGGGGAATTTGGTTACGCTCTCTGTGATGACGCTCCCAAGCTTCGCCAGTCTCTCCGTCTCACCCCTGCGGACGTTTGTGAAGATGAGTTTATTCCCCCACCACTGGGCAACGTGGGAGTACTCCAGCCAGAGCCACTCGCTTATATCCTCAAGATGCTCGATTATCAGGTACGGCATCTCTCTCACCGAAAAAAGTTGGAGGGGAGATTAAAAGACTAACTCCTCTTTCTTAGGAGAGGAAGCAGGGCGAGGACGAGAACCAGCGCCGGCCCGCAGATGCTCTTTTTGTTGCTGGAGGTGGGGGAACTCCCTGGGTGGCTTGTTGCGGTTGTTGTGGTAGTCTTTGTAGTCGTGGTCTTCTCAGGAGTGCTTGTGATGGTTGTCGTCGTGGATGTGACGGTAGTTGTAGTGCTCGTTTCAGTCTGCTCCGGAAGCGGTCCGGGTTCTAGAACCACCGTCCAGTTTGCGACGCCGTGGTAGACCTTCCCGGTCGGTTCGAGTTCTTCCCATGGGAGTCCGTTGAGAACCTTCACCTGGAAGGGGGTACCGTTTGGAAGTGGAGCAACCGTGAAGTAGTATCCGGTTGAGGACTTTATGAGTGGTCTCGGTTCTGCAAGCTCTGGAACGTTGCCTTTAATCCAAAGATAACCGTTCAGGCCGTCGGCTTTAATCGCTACCAGCGCGGGTATCTCATCTCCCCTATAATAGCGGAGCTTCACGTGGTTGCTCTCCCCGTTTTCTCCCTGGATGTAAACGTCCACCCAGGCGGAGCTCGTCTTCAGCTTCGGAACCCTGAAGAGGACGAGGTTGCTGCTCCAGTTGATGATCCGGGCCTTCTCTCCTCCGACGATTACATCCCCGGAGCCACCGAAGGCAGCCCCTGCCAGCGCCACCACATCTCCCGGCTGGGCGGAATACGGAGTCACCGACCCTATCAGCGGCTTTTTCTGCTCTCCTTCTCTGTGGAACACCAGGATGCTGTTTCCGGGGGGGAATACGGTGGCTTTCCCCCCGCTCACGTTCATGGTCATGCCGTTGATGACGTCGGTGTAGGTTCCGTCCGGCCAGTCGAGGGGAAGGGTTAGCTCTTTGTCCGATCTCTTGTTGACGATGACAAGGATGCTGTGGTTTCCAAAGTCCCTTCTGAAAGCCCAGAGGGCGTATTCTACGTGAATCGTCTTGAAGTCGCCGTAGGCGAGGGCATCGTTCGTCTTTCTGAGCTCGGCAAGGGTTCTTATTATCCTCGCCGCCTCGGTCGTATTGTTGAATACCATCATGGGCCTGTTGTACGGGTCGCCCTTCCCGTCGTGGCTGACGAGATAGCTCTCGTCGCCGTAGTAGATGACTGGTATTCCGGGGAGCGTCATGGTGAGGGCAAGCGCCATGTGGAAGCGGTTCTTGCTGGGGTTCATGTTGAGGAACCTCACGAGGTCGTGGCTGTCGAGGAAGTTCACCGCCTTGTTCGGATAAACGAAGGTTGAGTAATACTCTTGGAGGTCATTTGCCAGCTTCTCAAGGCTTCCTCCGTATGCGAAGGTGTCCGCCAGCTCCTCCCTTATTGGAATGCTGAGGAGGGAGGTGACGTTGGAGTACTGGTAGAAGAAGTAGAGGTCGTCGGTTCTTGCTGGCTGTGTGTTGTAGTATTCTCCGTAGATGAAGAGGGGAAGGTTTGATTTGGAGTAGAGGTCGAGGTAGAGGGTTTCAAGCCAGCCGAGGTTCATGTGCTTTACAGCGTCTATCCTGAAGCCGCAGGCGCCGGCCTTGAGGAAGAGCTCCGCCCCCTGTTTGAGGTAGGTGTCGACCCAGGGGTTGTGCTGGTTAAAGTCGGCCAGGCCGTAGAGGTTCGCGTACTTGAGCTGGAAGCCGAACCACTGGCTTATGTCCCCATTGTGGTGGTAGATGTACTCCTTGCTCCCCGTGTATGGGTTTATCCTGGACTTCTGCGCGTCGTGGAGGTAGTCTGCCACAAGCGTCCCGTTGTCATAGAGTTTACCGTATTCACCAGCGTTTGAGGGGTTTGAGTGGTTTGGGACGTAGTCGATGATGATGCAAATTCCCATCTTTTGGGCTTCCTTCACGAGTTCTCTGAACGTTTTCCAGGTTCCGAAGTGCTCCTCTATCCTCTTGAAGTCATGGGGCCAGTAGCCGTGGTAGGGCGCGGAGGAATACGCCATTGTGTTTATGTTGTCGTTCAGCGGGGATACCCATATCTCCGTCACACCGAGGCTCTTGATGTAGTCGAGCTTATCTATAAGACCCTGAAGGTCGCCTCCCCAGTACATGCGGTAGTCAGTGTGGCTTGAGTCGTAAAACGGTGCGTCGTTGCTCGTGTTGCCGTCGTAGAACCTATCGACCATTACCTGGTAGATTACACCCTTTTCTGGAACTTGAAACGTGGTCGCTCCCGCGTGGGGGAGCAGCAGGAGCAGTAAGAAGAGAACCACCGGCAGCTTTCTCACTATTATTCACCGGTGGTGGTGAAATAGGGGTCTTAAAAAATTAACCCTTCAGTACTTCGGACACTGGTATGCGGTACTCCACGCCCATGAGCTTTGGGTTGGCCGCCTTTATGACGTCGAGAACGAAGTCCTCTCCGTCCATGTACCACTCGGCCACTGTGGTGGCGGTTTCCTCAAAGGAAGGAACGAAGCCCGGTTCGGCTGCATCCGCTGAGTCCCTGTTGATGAGGTAAACCGCTATCCTGCTTTCGTCTCCGACGAACGAGGAGATGGTCGTTAGAAGGGAGAGGGTTTCTCTCCTGTTGAAGATTTGGGCCAGCTTGTGGAGGCCGAGGACGGGGTTTACATGTTTCTCTCTTTTAATCACCTTATCGCGCATCGAGCCGTAGTGCCCGAGGGGAACTGAGTACTTGTCAACCTCTATCCGCCCAACTATCTCTCCAGCTTCCAGTTTGCCCCCTCCAATCTTGATTACCTTTGCTTCCGGATGGGGAAGTCCAAGTACCTCCATCCTGGATACGAACTGCGGATACGTGTCGAGTATGTCGTCTATCAGTATTGGAAGCCCCTTCTCGGAGCAGAACTCTACCAGCAGGTGGAAAATGATTTCAGGCATCGCCGCTGATGGGTGCTCTATTATAACGGTCTCGCCGAATTTGAGGGATGAGAAGAAATCACTGGGGCTACCAGCCATGTGTACCACCATCTATATAATCCACGAGAGGGCTTATTAATGTTTCCTGGTGGAGTCGGCTTTATAAACTCTCCCTCAAATTTCCGCAGGTGATGAGGGTGGAAGAGGGCATTTTTCAAACCGCCGAGAGACTGGCGGAGAAGTACGGCGTGAAGTACTTTGAAATCAGGATTTCAAAGGTCAACGCGACGTCGCTGTCAATACAGAACGGCCAGCTTGAGGAGCTTTCATCCAACATGGAGGAAGGCATAGGTGTGAGGGCGTTCAAAGGGGGCTGGGGCTTCTCCTCCGCCAACGATCTAAGGCGAGCGGAGAAGGTAATCGAAACCGCCATGAAGATAGCCCGGCTCTCGAAGGCATCGTCGTCCGTTTATCTGGGAGACCCCGTCGTTGACGATGCCGTCATCAGGGGGGAGAAGCCCTTTGAGAACGTTGACATCTCCGAAAAGCTGGCCCTTCTGAGGGAAGCCGATTCCGCCCTTGATGGCGAGGGGATACGCAACAGGAAGGCCTTCTACGGGGACGGCGTTAAGGAGCAGCTTTACATGAACTCCCTCGGGAGCAGGATACGGACGGTCGTTCCAAGGGTCAGGCTGATGATTTCAGCGACTGCTGCCTCTTCCGGTGAGATGCAGCAGTACTGGAAGGTCTTCGGTGGGACTGGGGGCTTTGAGCTTGTGGAGCGGGTTGACCTGAACGAGTGGGGTTCGGTAGTCTCCGGCAAGGCGAGGGAACTGTTGAAGGCCTCTTCTCCTCCATCCGGGGAGTTTGACGTTATCATGGACCCCGAGCTCACGGGCGTTTTCATCCATGAGGCTCTTGGGCACGCGGCGGAGGCAGACTCGGTTAAGAACGGGGAGAGCATACTGACTGGAAAGCTCGGTGAGAAAATAGGAGTAGATGAACTCACCGTCGTGGACGACCCCACCCTGCCTGGAAAGTTCGGCTCCTACATCTACGATGACGAGGGAATACGTGCAAGGAGAGTTGAGATAATAAAGAAAGGCGTTCTCAACGAGTACCTAACCGACAGGGAAACCGCCGCAGTCCTGGGCCTCGAACCAAACGGGCACGGAAGGGCCCAGAGCTACGCCCACCAGCCACTCGTGAGGATGAGCAATACTTATGTCGAGCCCGGGACTTGGGAGGCCCAGGAAATGGTTGAGGAAGTGAAGAGCGGCCTCTACATGATAGGGGACAAGGGTGGAGAGGTCGACGTCGCCAGCGGGACTTTCACCTTCGGCGCCAGGGAGGGCTACGTCATCGAGAACGGCGAGATAAAGGAGCACGTTAGGGACGTCGCCCTCTCGGGCAGGATTTTGGACGTGTTGAGGAACATTAAGGCAATTGGGAGGGACCTTCAGGTCAGCTTCCCCGGCTACTGCGGAAAGGGACAGTGGGTTCCGGTCGATGATGGCGGTCCCCACGTCCTCACGCGGGCAGTGGTGGGAGGTTTGAGGTGATTTCTCGTTCTCCTCTCTTTTTGGCATTTATGTTTTTTGCTATTTTCTAAGTTAACTGTGGCTAAACATCAAGGTAAAGCGTATATATGTCAAAATCCATACCATTACATGGGTGGGAACATGGGTATAGACGTGGATGTTATTCATGATGTTGAGACAATGCTTCGGAACCTCAACGGGTACGAGCTCTTGAGCTACGCGATATGCAACGAGGACTGTGCTGCCGAGACGTACGAGTGGCTAGCCGAGCGCCTTGAGGGGGACACCTCAGAGGAGTTCCGCAGGCTGGCCGCCGAGAAGAGGAAGCACGCCTCTGCGATGAGGGAGCTTTTCTCCAGGCTTTACCCCAAGATGAAGCCCCTTGAGTTCAACGCGCCGCCCCTCGATGCCCTCCCCGTGTGCAGCGAGATGATGAAGTCTGAGGACGCGGAGGAGGCCCTTGCCCTCGCCCTTCTCTCCGAGGCCATAGGAAGGGACATCTACCGCAAGCTGGCCAAGATGGCTGGGGATGAGGAGGTCATGAAGCTCTTTGAGGAGCTTGCGGATATAAAAGAGGGAACCTACAGGCACCTGCTGGGGATATATGATTCCCTCACCGGCGGTTCGAAGCCCTTTTAAGGGTCCTCCCGAAGGGCCACTGGGTGAGTGAATGCTCGAAAAACTAGTGAGGATCCTCGAAGGGAAGAACGTCGAGTGGGAGCTCTACTGGGAGAGCGGACGGAGCGGTTCGTTCAGAATAGAGCGTGAAACCCTTGAGCGCTCCCAGAGAAAGTTCTTCTCCGGCGTGGGACTGAGGGTCGGCGTTGACGGAAGGGCGGGCTTCTCTTACATAACCGGCCTAAGCCATTCTGAGGAAACCCTGAGGAAGTTCGTGGAGAGAACCATCAAGCTTGCAAAGGTGGGAAACGTCCCGTTCAGGGGGCTACCCGAACCTGATGGAGTGAAAAAAGTCGATGGCCTGTACGACAGGAGGATAGAGGAGATTCCCTTTGAGGAGGCCCATTCCCTGGCCGGGGAGTACGCGGGCATGATGGTCGAGTTGAAGCCATCCCACGAATACACGCTTTCCGGCTCGATGGGATTGGCCTACGTTAAGTACGGCCTTATGAACTCAAACGGCATCTCCCTTGAGGACGAGGGTACGGCCCTCTCGCTTTCCGCTTACGCTGTTCGAAAGGATGGAAAGAGTGGGGATGGGTACTGGGCCCAGTCGTATCGGAGTCTCGACGGATGGGGGGAGGCTGAAGGTACAATAAAGAGGGCCCTGTCCCTCGCGGATGAGAGCTACCTTGCAATCAGTGGCGTAAAGTATGAGGGGGAGCTTATGCTCGATGTTGACGTCGTTCAGGCGCTGGTCTCTCTTTTCCTTGAGAACCTGTACGGCGATGCCGTCTACTACGGGCGTTCGAGGTTCAGGAAGCCGGGCGAGGAAGTTGGGCCGGAGGGCATCACAATAATCGATGACTCGACTATTCCAGGCGGAGTGGGGAGTTATCCCTTCGACGGGGAGGGGATACCGGGGAGAAGAACGGTTCTCGTGGAGGGCGGGGTTGTGCGCAGCTTCCTCCTCGACCATACGTACGCCTCGTTCCTTGGAATGGAGAGCACCGGGAACGCTGTGAGGGACTTCAGAACGATGCCCCACATCGGCTCCAGCAACGTTGTAGTGGAAGCTGGTGAGGACGACCTTGAGGGCTTTGATGGCTTCGTTGTCTCCAGGGTTTTCGGGGAGCACACCGCCAATCCTGTTTCGGGTGACTTCTCCCTCACCGTGGACATGGGTTACATTGTAAGAAACGGCGAGAGAACCCCTATTAAAGGTGTTATGTTCACTGGAAACGTTTTCGACCTCCTGAATAATGTCTCGGCCATTGATAAAAAAGTGGAGCGCAGGGGCAGCTTCTACGCCCCGCGGATCGTGTCGGGGGGGAAGATAGTGTGAGGCTCAGCGTACCACTATCGTGGGCGGCTTTATGAGCCCCACGACCTCCTCCAACAGGGAACCAATCCTTGTCTTTCCGCTCTTCCCGAAGGCTCCCATGACGACCAGGCTGTAGTTGCCGCTGTTGGCCTCATTCAGTATCTCGTCCTTTGCCCTGCCTTCCCTGACCTTTATTGAGCAGTTTACGCCCTCGTCCTGAGCCACGTTGAGGAGGGCCGTCATGATCTCGTGGATGCTCTTCTTCATTTCCTTCCATGCGGTTTCCTCAAACTTCTGGAGCTCCTCCATGTTTCCCCTCCTCATGCTGAGCTGGAATGCGATGGCCCTCGCTTCTCTCCTGTCCAGGACGGAGTAGAGGATGACCTTTGCGTTCTTCCTCTTCGCTATGGAGAACGCCTGGAGGGCGGCCTTCTGGCTCCACTTCGAGCCGTCTATAAGCACGAGTATTCTCATGTTCTCACCTCACAGTCCAACGTACCTCAGCCAGATTATCCCCATCCCAACCCCGACGGTGGCCATCATGATGGTCATACCGACCTTTAGGAAGTCCCCAAAGGTTATCTTTATTCCTTCCCTATGGGCCATTCCGACGACGACAACGTTGGCGCTGGCGCCGATGGCCGTTCCGTTTCCTCCCATGCATGCTCCCAGCGAGAGGGCCCACCAGAGGGGGTACGTGTTCAGCGTCCCTCCCATGGCTTTTATCATTGGTATCATGGTCGCAGTGAAGGGTATGTTGTCCACTATCGCGCTTGAGAATGCTGAGAACCACGTTATTATCGCTATTGCCTCGCCCTCTCCATGTATGTATCCCATCATCCAGTTGGCTACCTGAGCTATTGCACCAGTCTCTACGAGGGAGCCTACTATGATGAAGAGACCACCGAAGAAGAACAGAGTTGCCCATTCTACCTTCTCCAGTGCTTCCTCCGGCGATGCTCCGCTCCACAGTAGCAGTATCGAGGCTCCGGTGAGCGCTATTACCACCGGTTCAACGCCCAACCTGTCGTGGAAGAAGAACCCAACTATTACGAGGCCTATTATCGCCAGGGACTTGTTGAAGAGCGTTCTGTCACGTATTGCCTCGTCCTCGTTGAGGCTCATTATGCTGAGCTTTATCTTCTCCGTGCGGTCTTTGTGGGCATTCACCGCTCCCCTGTATGCGAGGTAGACTATTCCCACTGTAACGAAGAGATCAATGAACGCTATTGGGGCCATGTTGAGTATGAATTCATTGAAGCTCAAACCAGCGGCGGAGCCTATCATTATGTTGGGTGGGTCTCCGATGAGCGTGGCCGTCCCTCCTATGTTGGACGCGAAGACCTCCGCCAGCAGGAAAGGCACGGGGCTTACCTCCATCTGCCGGGTGATGTAGAGCAGCATTGGGGTCAGGAGAAGAACCGTCGTCACGTTGTCTAGGAAGGCGCTGACTACCGCCGTGACAACCGCGAAGAGGAGGAGAACCTTCATTGGGTCTCCCTTCGAGAGCTTTGCCGTTTTTATAGCTACGTACTCGAAGAGACCGCTTTCCCTGGCTATGTTAATGACTACCATCATCCCTGCCAGGAGAAGGATAGTACCCAGGTCGAGGTACTCCGGGAGCTTCTCCCAGGGGACTATGTTCACGATTAGAATCAGAGACGCCCCAACCATCGCCGCCACTGTTCTGTGGATTTTCTCTGACATCATTGCCGCGTACACTCCGATGAAGACTGAGAGTGCGAAAATCTCCTGCCCGCTCATGGCCATGCTCCCACCTCAGTACACCATCACCGGCTGCTCTATGTGTTGGACTATCTTGATGACCAACGGGCTCACGGGGGAGGTCTTGGAGGTTTCCGTCCCGTATTTTCTGGAGATAACGAATAGGTCGTACTTTTCTTCCCGGAGTATAGCCTCTTCACTCTTGTTGCCGAAGATGAGCCTCGACCTTGTTTCAAATCCCAGTTCCTTCAGCTTTCCATTGACTTCATCGAGGAAAGTTTCCCCGTAGCTTGTTTCAGCCTCTCTAAACTTTTTGGCTTCCTCCTCTCCAAGGGTGGCGGCTATGAGCATTGCGACGTTCTCATCCACGGTGTAAAGCAGGCAGACCTCTGCCTCCGGGTACGCTGATATCGCATCGTAGACCTCCTTAGTGGGCTTTTCTGAGTATCGGTCGAACACCAGGAGGATGGAGTTTATCTCGGGTATGATCATCTCCTCTTCCGTGAGAAAAAACTCCCTGTATTTTTCGAGTATGCCCTCATAACGCCTCTCGGCGATGTTTCGAAACTTTCTGTCTATGAGCTCGCTGAACAATCCCATGTCCCATCGCCCCGGTGCACGCGTCAGTGCATTCGGCTTTAAAAGCTATCGTTCATTTGGAATTGAGTTGAATGGAAAGCTTTCAGTTTTGAGCTTGTTTTTGTGAAATGAGAAAAGCTAACGAAAAAACTTTAAGCATTGAACGAGCACTAACGCCGGAGGTGATTAAGGTGAACCCCAAAAGACTGCTATTCGGCTTTATCCTGTCTCTCTTGGTCATTACTGCAGTCTTTGAGGCAGCAGCACCAGTGGCGGCACAGTGCCCGTGTGAGGGACACACCGTCGTTATGAAGGCCCCTGCAGTTTCAAAGACCCCCGAGGGGAACCTTGTCGGCGTTGTAACGACCTTTGTGATAACTGTGGCTCCCGGTAGCGGACACGTCTACCTTGAGACTTGGCCTCTTGCCCAGGTGGATATGCAGGCCAGCGCAAGGCTCGCCGCCCAAATAGCGGGTAAGGTAACCGGCAAGGACATGAGCAAATATGACGTCTTCATTCAGGTTAAGGCTGATACGCCCATTATCGGCGGTCCATCTGCCGGTGGTACGATGACCGTCGGTATAATCGCGGCCCTTGAGGGCTGGAGCGTCAGGAAGGACGTCATGATGACGGGCATGATAAACCCCGACGGTACAATCGGTCCCGTCGGTGGAATCCTTGAGAAGGCCTCGGCGGCAGCTTCCGCTGGTATGAAGCTCTTCCTCATCCCCCAGGGCCAGAGGATACAGGTGGTCCAGGAGACCAAGAAGAGGAGCATTGGGGGGATAATCCAGATAACCACCACGAGCAAGAAGGTTGACGTTGTCCAGTACGCAAAGGAGCGCTGGGGCCTGGAAGTCAAGGAGGTTGCCGACATATACGATGCAGTCTACTACTTCACCGGTCACAGGCTCCCGAAGCCCCAGGTTCCACCCACAATAACAATCGACACCTCATTCCTCAAGGGCGACGCTCAGAGTGACTATCAGAACACTACAGAGTACTACAACAAAGTTCTGAACGAGCTCAAGAACAGCAACGTGGACTACTCTACCTACTCCGTCCTTATGCAGGCCCTCGACCAGGCTAAAGGGTTAATAGATGAGGCCAAGAGCGACATCGACTCCGGAATGTACTATACCGCCCTCAGCAAGGACTTCCAGGCGAGGATAGTCATAAGGGACGTGCAGTGGTACATAGAGGCCAACGACTCCCAGGACATCGCGGCCCTCCTCAACCACGTCCAGAGTGATATAAACTCAATCGAGGCCTTTGTCTCAAACCTCACGATAAAGGGTTACACGATGCTTCAGGCGGTGGCGGCCGCGGAAGAGAGGGTTGAGGAGGCCAAGAGCAGCCTTCAGGAAGCATGGAAGTACTTCTACAACTCCGACTACTGGGACGCCATTGACGATGCCGCCTACGCCTACGAGAGGGCGCTGACTGCCCGCTTCTGGGCTGAGCTTGGCGAGCGCTTCGCGGGTGGGAAGGTAATTGACAGGGCGTCCCTGAAGGACACCGCCAGAAACTACATCGATGAATCCGACCTTATAATCACCTACATCGAGTCAATGTATGGAAATGTCCTCGGAAATGGTCTCACTTCAACCATACAGAAGGCTGAGGAGTACTACGACGACGGCAAGTACTCCGCGGCGATATTCACGGCGATGGAGGCGAGGGTTCGCGGTGAGGTCTTCCTCGATACTCTCGGTATTGACAACATGACCATACTTCGACAAAAGCTCGACGAAATGAAGAACGCCGCCAGAACGGCTATTGGCATCGCCCAGGAGAATGGTATTCGCCCCCTCCTCTCGATGGCGTACTACGAGTTCGCTGAGAGCTACGAGAAAGGGAACACGACGGATTCACTGATCAACGCTATGATATTCTACCAGTACGCCAGGGAGAGCGCGGGGGTTTTTCTGATAACGCTCCACAATACCGTCAGCACCACGGAGAGCTGGACTAACCCGTTTGAGGTTCCGACTTCAACTACATCAACAACGTCGACGGTGAACACTACCTCTTCATCGGTGAGCTCCTCTTCTTCCAGCCCTTCGGAGGGAATAAAAAGCATCTGCGGCCCGGCTTTCATAGTTGGGCTGGCAGTACTGCCGCTCCTCTTCAGGAGGAGGCGTTAAATCTCCTCCAGCAGCTTCTTTCTCTTTTCCTCGTACTCCCCCTGGCTTATGACCCCCATGTCCAAGAGCTCCTTGAGCTTCTTCAGCTTCTCCATTGGGTCTTCCTTTTCCTCATTGGCTGGAGTCTGAGCGGGCTGGTAAGCCGGCATCGTCCTCGTTATGAACTCTTTCGGCTTCTTCAGAACCCAGGTCTCGCTCGTCAGTCCCTTGTTGACCCCTATAGAAACGGGTTCAACCGCTATGGCATTTAATGCGTCTTTTATGGCGTTTATGGCTTTTCTTGCCTCCTCCTTGTTCATCCAGCCAAGCTTGAGTGTTATATTCTCTTCCCCTTCAATGATGAACTCTGAGCTCATTATGCCCAGCTTCACCGTTACCTGCTCCAGCTTCTGGTAAGGCAAAGCCTTCAGGTCGTACCTCCCGAAAACCTTCTCGTCCAGGTATATTATTCTCCTGTCCGTCACGAGGAGCCACTTTGGCTTTTCGAGGCTTATTTTCTTCTTGATGGAAAACAGAACCCTCTCGTTCGGTTCAATGTGTCTCAGAACAGATTTCGGCAACTGGGGATTTTCTTCGGCTCCCATTATCTCACCTCTATACTCTTAACGCGAAACATCTATATCACCTTTTCCATATTCTTATTAACTTTGAGATGAACCTCCTTTGGTGGAGATATATGGATTTTGAGAGAAAGCCCCTCATCGGGATGGTTCACCTCAAGCCTCTCCCCGGTTCATACCTCTACGACGGGGACTTTGATTCAGTCATTGAGCGTGCGCTGAGGGACGCTAGAACGTTGGAGGAAGCAGGCTTCGACGCTATAATGGTGGAGAACTTTGGAGACGTTCCCTTCCCCAAGTACGCCGACAAAACTACCGTCGCTTCTCTTGCAGTTGTAGCGAAGAGCATCAAGGACAAAGTTTCCCTCCCGCTTGGGATAAACGTTCTCCGCAACGACGGTATAGCCGCTTACTCGGTGGCCTATGCCGTAAAAGCAGACTTTATCAGGGTGAACGTCCTCAGCGGCGTTGCCTACACAGACCAGGGGGTAATTGAGGGCATTGCCCACGAGCTGGCGATGCTGAGAAAAAGGTTACCCTCGAAGATAAAGGTCTTCGCCGACGTCCACGTCAAGCACGCCGTTCACTTCTCTGACTTCGAGGACGCCCTTCTCGACACCGTGGAGAGGGGTTTAGCGGATGCCGTTGTGGTCAGCGGGAAGGCGACGGGAAAGCCGGTTGATGTGGAAAAGCTCGCGCTTGCGAAGAAAATCTCACCCGTGCCGGTGATAGTTGGCTCCGGGACGAGCTACGATAATCTCCCACTCCTCTGGCCCCACGCCGACGGCTTTATTGTGGGCACGTGGATTAAACGGAGTGGGAAGGTGGAAAATGAAGTCTCCTTGGAGAGGGCGAGGAGGTTGGTTGAGCTTGCGAAGGCCCTTATAAATTCCCCGTAATTTTTCCCTTTTATCGAATTTTATTTTGCGAAATGTTTATTACCCAGTAGTGTGTAACTTGTATAAAGCAAAACCTCTTACCGCTTTGCTTTTCTGCGGCGGTTTTGCTTTGGAGTGTGAGAAAAATGGGGAAACTGTTGGGATGCCTCCTTTTTGGTTATCTGCTTATTTTAACTTATGCCGCCCCATTTGGGGGTAACATCTCGGGGGTTAGCGCGACTACGGCGGGGATATCCCTCTCATCTAATGAATCTCAAAACGTGACGAGCGTCCTTCCCCAGATTCTTAACGATACCATCTCAGAGCTCTCATCGCTTGGAGTCACCGTAAAGAGCTCATCCATATCGAAGCTCTGGTTGAGCTGGTTCGGCAACATGCAGATGGACATTTCAGGAACATACCGCATCAACGAAAATCTCACTGCCCTCATCGACATAACCGTTACCGATTACGGAAACGAGAGCAGTGCCCGGAATGCCCTTTCAAACATCAGGCTCTCTTGCAGCCCTGGGATTAACATCCCAATCACCGATACGTCGGTTATGCATCGCGAGGGGGACGGAAAAACCTACTGCTATACCTTTTACACCGACCTCTTCGCCTTCACTAGCCCCGAGAACTTAACCAGCTACAGGGTTAACAAGCACTTCAAGTACCTTAAACAGGAGGTCTACGGGCAGTACCTCATCTCGATTGGGGTCGATGGCAATGAGTACGACGATGGCTTTGGCCACTATCTGTACTACGATGGCTATTACAAAGGCAATTACATTAGAAAGAATGCCTCTCCCATGATTCAGTACCTGGGCAACCGCACGTATTGGGTCACGGCATCATCGGTCAGTCTCACTGTTCTTTTAGTCTACCTCAACCAGACTCCCACCTCGTATTCAGACAACGTCACGTTGCACCTAACCGTTGACGGAAAAGCCTACTCATCCTATATCTCCAACGTTGAGGGGGTGTACGGAATGACACGCTCCTTCTCCGTTCAGATGGGGAACGCCATTACAAGTAGGATAATCTCCCTCCTCCTCAACGCGGCAGCCCCACCGGGGAGCACTCCAAAGAACTCACCGAAGGTTGAGATAATCTCCCCACGGGATGGTGCTGCCTTGGATCAGCTCTTCGACGGTTACTTCACGCTCTCCCTCAGGGCCCTCGTAGACGGCGCGGGTGCCAGCAACCTCTACGCGGTTGTCACGCTTCCAGATGGCTCTGAGAAGCGGGAGAGCGTAATAAAGGGGACGGTAATGGACATTCTGGACATTAGCAATCCCCCATCCACAGGGGGAACGGTGAGGGTTGACCTCTACGGTAAGGTTAACGGAACCACCACCCTTCTCGCCTCGGATTCTGTGGGGGTCAGCTTCGTCTCGGAGGAGGTTCCTGGGGATAACATAGACAACGACGGCGACGGCCTCGTTGACTGCGACGACCCGGACATAGCCACCTGTGACGCCTGTGTCCTCCAGAAGAAGCTCGAATGGGCGGAGTCACTGATGGAGAGGCACATTGACTACATCAACAGGATGATAGAGCATGATCCGAGCATGAAGAGCGTCTACACCCTCTACATTGACCACCTCCACGAGATACATGATCAGTACAAGGACGACCCGGAGGGGATGGTCAAGGAGATGAACGCCTACATGGAGGAGAAGGTCTACAGGAACCGGGAGGTCAACGGCTACCTCTCAATCTTCAAGGACGACCCTGAGAAGCGCTACCAGCTCAGGCAGATAGCCGAGAAGTACCGCTACGACCCGATAATGAGAAGGATAAAGATGAAGCGCTTCATCTACGAGAACTCGGAGAGCGAGGCTGAGAGGGAAGCGACGATGAACGCTATCCTCACGGGAATCCTTGAGCCCCCTAAGTGGCTCGTCGGCGGCCAGTACGGTTCCGGAGGCGCGCTGGACTGGGCAAACTTCGTGGCGAGCAACTTCGAGAAGGTCGGTGACACGATTAAGCTCAAGGGAACGGGGACGGTGAAGATACTCAGGACGCCCGTTAACGTATACCTCGTTGCACAGGACGCGAGGGCTTTGATGAAGCAGGCGGAGGAGCTCAAGAAGATGAACCTGCCTGAGAACACGAGGGTTTCAATAATAGTTCTCGACGGGGCGACTAAGATAGGGAAGCTCCTCGATCCGACAGGCTACTTTGGGAACATGGCGGATGCAACGATAGGCTCCCTCGTGGACCTCCGCAAGAAGATAGAGGAGAGGAACCAGGGCTGGTTCACGTGGAACGGCTACGTACTCCACGAGACGGCAAAGCCCGGCATCTACGAGGACTACGAGACGGGCAGGAAGTTCAAGCGCGTTTCAGGGGGATGGTTCAGCAACCCAACCTTCATAGAGGTGAAGGAGAATGGGTAAGTTCACCACATTGCTTCTCATACTCATCCTGCTCGGTGCGCTTTACGTTTACCACACGAACCCGCACATAATCGACGACCTTACGAGGGGGCCCGATAACTTTGGGAACAGCGGAAACAACTACGGGAACACCCACTCCAGTTCCCCGGGCCCGGGAACCGGCGGTGGCGGGACCAGTACCTCCGGAGGCTTTAAGGGCTCCGGGTGGGTCAGCAACGGAAGCTCCGGTTCTCCCGAGGTTTACATTGGGGAGGGCTTCGCGGTCGTTCCTACTAATCTAAGCTACATCCTGCTCAAGGACAGGAACAAGGACGGGAAGATAGATGCCATCTACCTTGACACCACCGGCGACGGAAACTACGACACCGCCTACCTCGACGAGGACTACAACGGGAAAACGGACACGTGGAGAACGACCTTCAACGGGGTGAAGAGCTACGCATGGGACATAACGGGAGACGGTATCCCGGACGTGTACGACTCCAACGGGGATGGGAGGATAGATGCCTGGGATCTCAACTCCGACGGCGTCATAGACGAGCGCGACGTTGACTATGATGGTACCCCTGATCTGCACGACTACGACTTCGATGGCGTTTTTGATGAGTTTGAGGGCAACGTAACTTCCCACCAGCAAGGCAACGGGAGCGAGACCTCCGGAACCTTCACCTGCCCCTCCAGTGCTGACGAAGCTTACCGCCTATACATGAACGCATACGACAACCTCGTCCAGCTGATTAACGCCAATGCAAGCCAGGAGGAGCTGGATGAGGCCTACGATGAATACTACTCGGCCAGGGAGTGCTATGAGTCTTTTTCCACCAACACAACAACCGCCACTTCCAGTGGAGGGTTTGGAGAGATCAAGACCGTCACCCTCGACACCGAAGGAGCAATGGCGATAAAGTTCTCCACGGGCGAGCTGAAGGGCTCCGACCAAACCCTGACATGGGAGGACGTTGATATCATGGCAGAACCCTGGTGCGTCGATTACCCGGCCCTGCTCGGCCACTGGATAGACCTCGGCGAGGGGAGCCTCGATGAATTAGACCCAAGCGAGATACCGACCTCTGGCTACCCAACAAACGAGGTGAGCGGGGAGATAAAAGCGGGCTACGTTTACGTTAACAGGAACTCCGATGGAAGCCTAACAGCCTTCGAGCTCGTCTCCCACGAGAAGACCGGTGACTGCTCCCATCAGATAACGATAAGGTATGCAAACCTCGGAGGGGGCTGAAACGGAACCGCTCACTGGACTCCACGTCTACGGCCCCCTCCTCGGCCTTTTCCTGCTCTTGTTGGCGGGTTTGGTTGTGTTTCTCCTCGTGAAATTCACTGTTAGAATAATCAGGAGGTTTGCGTGATGAAGGGAAGGTGGATAACCGCCGTTCTGGCGGCGTTTTTGGTGATTTCAACGGGCTTTGCCACCGCTTCTAACGAGTCCTGGACAATCTACGATGCCCATATAACAAAGGATGAGGCAGAGAGCCTCGGTCTGAAGCTTATCGGCGGCGGAGGGGGCGGCAACGGCAACTGGGAGAACACCTACCAGTGGTTTAGGTGCCCCGGCTACGATGACGAGCACCCGCAGGAGATAACCCTCATGCTGACCCACTACGATAACGACGAGGCGGTAAAGCTGTTTGAGGGCGTCAAGAAAGCCTACCTAAACCTCACAGACCACGACACCGAGATGACCAGCATATGGGATGGCTCGGTTTACGGCGTCGAGCACCACTACTACAAGCTGGTCAGCGGAGACGGCTACGTGGGCTACAAGGAGGTCATGGTCAGGGACTTCTACGACGGCCGCGAGACCGAGACGTACCTCAAGTACCGCTATGCGGCCCTCGTCAATTACCATTACTACGTCTCACTCGAGGCCGAGGTTCAGAAGGGCTACGCGGATTGCAACCTCGATTCGGCACTTCTGGCCCTGGTAAACACAATGCTGAGCAAGATACCCAACAACACAGTTCGCTTCCCCTCGACCCTTCCGGCGGGAACCCCGACGGGAGGAACGGGGGGCTCCACTGGAAGTTCTGGCGGGTCATTGAGCCCTCAAGCTAGGGAGAGAATGGAAACGACCAACGAAAAGCTCAGGAACCGGGGCCTCTCGTGGGGAGGGGTAATAACCGTTAAAACTCCCGGCGGGACCCTCATCAAGTTCAAAAACGAGGGGTACGGCTACACCGGGAAGAGCTCGGCCCTGAGCTGGAAGTTCAAGTACTACGGGAACAAGGCCCTGGATTCCTTCATAGACAAGGCCTCAAGCTATCTCCCCAAGCCCATCGGAATCTTCAAGGACTGGTTCAAGGCTGATAAGGACGTTAACGTCTTCTCGGACGATGAAGCGGTGAGGAAGACCGCTCAGGACCTTCACGTTGACGGTAAGAGCGCCTTCCTCTACAACAGGATGTCCGGGATAGAAAAGCGGGAGCTGGAGGTTTCCAAAGTCTCCAACGCCGTGGACGTTCCGCCCCTCGCCAAGCCCATCGAAGTCGTCTTCAAGTCCATGGGGGTCGCGATAAAGAAGACCCAGGCGGAGAACTACGAGTGGGAGTACAGGAAAACGGCCGAGATAGCGCTCCGCTACAAGAAGGCCGGCCTGAAGTACCGCGACATAATCAGGGAAACGGTGAACGAGATGGAGGACACAACGCAGGGAATGAACAGAGTCAATATGCTCAACCGCTACTCCGGGGGCGACTACCGCGACCAGGAGGCGAGGGTGAGGCTCTACATCAACGAGCTCTTCCAGGAGGGTAAGATATGAAGGGAAAGGCGATTTTGCTGGTTCTTCTGCTCATCGGGGCTTACCTCTACCTCAGCGGCTACCACGTTCCGGATAACCTGAACCCGAACGACCTCGTCAACAAGACAAAGGGAGCAATAAACCACGGAACGGAAACCTCGACCGCTCCCGCCACCTCAACCACGTCTCCCATCTCCGGGGGCTCCTCCTACTCGCCGGAGGACAACGCCACGGTGATCGTTAAGGACAACGAGACCATTGTTCGGTTCGAGGTTCCGATGGTGGATGAGAACGTCCCTGCCCTCGCCTACGATCTAGCCAAGAAGACCTACGCTGAGAACGGCTCAAAACACATCAAGGTGGAGGCGTACTTCGGGGAGGAACCCCTGCTGGCCGTAGTTGTGGAGAACGGTGACTTTGAGAACGCGAGCTTCATGGACATAAGAAGACCCGAGTTCAGGATAGAGACAGACCTCGGCCTCTTCGACGTCCTCGTTGAGAACGTTACGGTAACCAACGAGAGCGCTTCCGTTTCCCTGGAATACCTGGCCGGGGAGGACTCGTTCTGGCGGGACTACGCGAGGATGAGTCTGGCCGTTCTTCAAGATGCTCCCTGGGTTCAGAGGGTTGAGATAGTCTACCTCGGCGAGAGGAACGTGAGCGTCTCGATAGCGAGCGACGACCTTCTGAGGGCAGTTGCGGGAAATATGACGCCGGAGGAGTTCGCGAACGCTGTAAGCGTTGTAGAACTCGGGAGTTAGCGCGATGAAATCAACAAACTCGGCGGATGGTGTTTGAGATGGAAAACGTCCTTTACGTGATACCCAACCTGAACTACCATAAGGGCTTCCTCAAGAGCGCCCTTGTGAACCTGGTCCTGACCAACCAGAGGATAATCGTCGCCCACGTGAAGAAGGAGCTGATTCAGGAGGCAAGGGAAGAGGCAAAGGCGAGGGGTGACGGCTTCTTCAAGAGGCTCGCATCTGGCTGGACGATGCACGAGCGCTATTATGACATGTCCCCGGAGGATGTTCTCAAAGAGGCTCCTGAGAACTTTTCGATTCCTCTCCGTGAGATAAATGAAGTCAAGCTCAAGAGCGGCAACGTGGACGAGGGCAAAAAGGATGAGATGGAGATAAAGTGGAAGGAGAAGAGCAAGTTCTCCGGCGACATGAACCAGCGGGAGATAAAGAAGAGGCTCTCCGACCTCGGCGTTAAGGTCAAGGGAGGGGGCCTATTCGGGTTTTAGAGGTAAAGGAGGTGAGAAAGATGGGACTTCTTAAGAAGCTCTTCGTTGGTTTCCTCGTGCTCTTAATCCTCGGCGTTGCGGGGATCTTCGGCATGCAGTACTACTACAACACCTTCTACGAGAAGGTTCCTGTTGAGGTCAAAACCCAGACAGTGAGCGGGGACGTCTTCTACCTCTCGCACGTTCTTCCGGCGGGAAAGTACTACATAAACGCGAGCAGCACCGGAACCGTGGAGAAGATAACCATCCTCGACGAGAACGGAAACATTCTGACCGAGTCCGAGGCTGGCAGCATGATATACGGCTCAAGCAAGGCTTTCCAGGTTAGGGTTGACTACAAGAGCCCTGCTAACGTTGATTCCTACACCGTGAAAGTTGGGATATACAAGCTCGTGAAGAAGTGAGGTGGGAAGATGAGGAAGCTCTACGTGCTTTCGGCCCTGCTGCTCGTGGCTGTTGTGCTCGCGAGCGGCTGTGGAAGCCCTAAGACGAACGTCAAGACCGAGAAGACGCTCACGATAAACGACGTCACCGTCCACTACTCCGGTGACGTTTCGATGAGCCAGGCTAAAGCCGTTATCAACTTCATCTACAACTTCTTCGACGTAACGGGAAAGACCGACGTCTACGTAGAAGGAAGAGGCGGCAGTTATACCGTGAAAATGGTCACCCCGTACAAGAGCACCGGTGATATAAGAGGGCAGACGAGGTTTGCAATAACGCTCGCCGCCTCTCGCCTTTCCCAGGACGTCTTCAACGGCAAGCCCGTTACGCTCCAGTACCTATCATCGGACAAGAACGTCCTCCTCTCTGCCGAGAGCAAGTACCGCTACCTTGAGAACAGTAAGATATACGTGTGGTACTCCGGCGTGAGCCAGGAGGAGGCCCAAAAGGTTCTGGACTACCTCGTGAGCTTCGCGGGGCAGGGCCCCTGGGACATAATCCTTGAGAAGAGCGGTTCCACATACTATGTTAAGGCAATGAGCTCCTTCACGACGGCTGACGAGGCGAACTCCGCGAAGGACACGTACATGGAGCTTGTCTCGGGCCTTGAGGAGAGGCTGAACGGGAACGTGGTTCTCCACGTGCTTGACCCGGACGGCAACGAGCTGACGACCTTTGGCCCGTGAGCTCTGACCCTTTCATTTCTTTCGTTTTCTTCGTTTTTTCCTGAAAAGTTTGACCTTTCCTTTCATGATTCCGGCGGAAAGGTTATATTGCCCACTTCATACTCACAACCATAACTCTCACAGGTGGTCATCATGGGGAAGTACTTCGGGACGAGCGGAATCAGGGAGGTCTTCAACGAGAAGCTGACGCCGGAGCTGGCGCTCAGGGTTGGAAAGGCTGTTGGGACTTACCTCAACGGTGGAACCGTCGTCATAGGCAAGGACACGAGGACGAGCGGCGACGTCATCAAATCCGCAGTTATAAGCGGTCTTCTCTCAACGGGGGTTGATGTCATTGACATTGGCTTGGCCCCTACTCCACTCACCGGCTTTGCCATAAAGCTCTACGGAGTGGACGCGGGAATTACAATCACCGCCTCCCACAACCCACCACAGTACAATGGCATAAAGGTGTGGCAGGCCAACGGCATGGCCTACACCCCTGAGATGGAGCGTGAACTTGAGTCCATAATGGACTCGGGAAACTTCAAAAAAGCTCCCTGGAACGAGATTGGAACGCTCAGGGCTGAAGACCCGCGCGGGGATTATATAAAAGAGGCTTTAAAATTCGTCGAGCTCAAAAACTCCTACACCGTCGTTCTCGATGCCGGAAACGGCGCCGGCTCGATAGTTTCCCCCTACCTTCAGCGGGAGCTTGGGAACAAAGTCATATCGCTCAACTCCCACCCGAGCGGCTTCTTCGTCAGGGAGCTTGAGCCGAACGCGAAGAGCCTTTCCACCTTAGCGAAGACCGTCAAAGTGATGAAAGCGGACGTCGGGATAGCCCACGACGGCGACGCTGACAGAATTGGTGTCGTTGACGACGAAGGAAAATTCGTTGAATACGAGGTCATGCTCTCGCTCATAGCGGGCTACATGCTCAGGAAGTTCGGGAAGGGAAGGGTAATTACTACGGTCGATGCCGGCTTTGCCCTCGACGACTACGTTAGGTCCCTTGGCGGGGAAGTGGTAAGGACGCGCGTTGGAGATGTGGCCGTTGCTGAGGAACTCGCCAGATACGGCGGTGTTTTCGGAGGCGAACCGAGCGGAACCTGGATAATCCCCCAGTGGAACCTAACCCCTGACGGAATCTTTGCCGGGGCTTTGGTTCTGGAGATGATTGACAAACTCGGCCCGCTCAGCGAGCTGGCAAAGGAAGTCCCGCGCTACGTAACCCTCCGCGCCAAAATACCCTGTCCGAACGAGAAGAAGGCCAGAGCCATGGAGATAATAGCGCACGAGGCCCTAAAGACCTTCGACTACGATAAGCTTATTGGCATCGATGGAGTCAGGATAGAGAACTCCGACTGGTGGATACTCTTCAGACCGAGCGGGACGGAGCCTATAATGCGCATAACTTTGGAGGCCCACACGGAGGAGAAGGCGAAGGAGCTGATGGAAAAGGCTGAAAAACTCGTAAAGAAAGCCATCTCGGAGGCCTGAATATGAAAATTCCCCTCTACATCATCTACGCCCTCCTCGCGGCGTTCTTCGCCGCTCTCGTTCCCATCTTTGGAAAGCTCGGCCTGAGGGACGTTGATTCAACGGTGGCTACCGTAATCCGGGCCTTTATAATGTTCATTTTCCTCCTGCTCGTCGCCCTTGCCATGGGTAAAACTGACACGACGGGCTTCGACCACCGCGCCCTGCTCTTGGTGGCCCTCTCAGGTCTAGCTGGAGCGCTCTCGTGGCTATTCTACTTTATGGCCATAAAGAATGGAAGGACAACTGCGGTGATAGCGATAGACAAGATGAGCGTTGCCCTTGCGATAGTCCTTGCGTGGATTATCCTCGGGGACAAGATGGACTTCAAGACTGCAGTGGGGGCGGTGCTTATAGTTTTGGGGGCGCTGCTGGTCTCCCTATGAGGAGTGTTTTGGATTCAAGCTAATTCACAAGCCTCATGAGGAGCTTCCACTCCCTTTCGCTCCACGTGTTCTCTTCCGTCACCACTATAATGCTCCCCTCGTTGATGTACGCAACGTCCCTTATCGTACTGAGGAACTTGGCTATGGCTTCGAACCCGTTGTACATGTTCAGGTACTCGATGCCGTCGATCAGAACCACGCCCCCCTCCCAGCCGTCTGGAGGTAGCGGACTATGGTCTCGGTTATGCGTGGGATGTTCGTTGGGGACACCATGTGTTCCCTCTCTATCTGGCTTATCATGTAGGCCGTCCATTTGTCGGATATCCCGTTGGAGTTTCTAATGAACGCCAGGAGAGGGCGATCCTGGAGCCTGGGAAGGAGGCTCAGGTATTCCTTTGGGGACAGCACGGTGATTCCCGGTGGTACTCCCTCAAGCGGCTTCAGAGGCTCCGCTGGGGGTTTTATGAAATTCTCGTGGCCGGAGAACCGCACGAAGAAGTACGCAATGAGAAGGGTCAGCGCGGCGCTCAGGGAAAAGCCTATCGGCGCGAACCATTCAACTGGCCGGAGCAGGGGGTAGTCCATCTCATGTGCCCCGTATACAATCAGCAGAATTCCGAGATACTCCGGGTAGTTCCCATAGAGGTTTCCCAAACCAACAAGCAGGATACCTGAAAGGAGGATGAAGAGACCAGAAACTGCGTATGCGACACCAATCGTGGCGAGCCAATTGGGATAGCTTAAACGCTCCGCGGCGAGCATGTAGACGGTGAGGATGAGGGGGGTCGTGGAGACGTACCACCCCTTGCTGACCGCGAGGGAGAGCCCCTCCTCGTCGAGGAGTTTGAGGCTTGCGTAGAAGAGGAGAGAGGCGGCTAGGGCTTCCATAACCGCGGTGAAGGGTTCGTTGCCGATGAAGTCTCCGAAAACCTGCAGAGATGCCATGAAGAGCGCGAGGGAGAAGATGAGGGCCGACTTTCTAAGCGATCGCCTGTAAGAATACCACAGGTAGACCGCGGCAAAGAGCTTTGCGCCGAGGCTTAGGGCCTGCCCGGTGTGGAGTAGTAGTTGTGTTCACTGGACTCCCATCTGTAGTTATGGGAAACACGAACTAATAAGCTTTGTGCAGTTATGACAATTGGAGGTCATGAGCTCCAAGGATGTTTGCCAGCCTGTTGAGGCTTTCCTTGACCCCCTCCTTGTCGAACTCTATGTAAACCGCCTCCGGAAACCTAGCCATCAGTATTTCGAAGAGTATTCCCGGCAGGAGCTTCAGCTTGAAGTTCTGCTCCCTCCCGAGCTCCTTCGAGCGCTCTATCCTCTCTTCCTTGCTCAGGTAGAAGAACTCCTGCATGGCGCTGTATGGATACTCATCAGGGTTGCTGGAGCTTGTGTGGAAGACTCCGCAGGTAGGAGAGCCCTTAACGCCGACGAAAACTACCTTCTCTGGCTTTTCCTCCGTCAGGACCCTGCCGATGAAATCCGCTATGATCTTCGCCCTCTCCCGCATCCCCAGCCTTTCATAAACTTCTCGGCTCGCGGGTGCCCTTGGCCAGCCTATCAGCTCGTACTCCGGGCAGGGATATGCCAGGACCTGCCACTCATCGCCGAGCTTCCCTATGAGTTTCCTGAGCGCTTTCGCCGTCTCGTACTCCTTCTCCTTCGGTCCGTGGTATACGTAGAAGGGGCTCAGAAGGCAGGGGGCTATGATGAGGAGCTTCATGCTTTCACCCGATTGGAGTTGGCCCTTCCCCTTAAAGCCCTGGCGTTTCGAAATACTTTTAAGTTACTGTCTGTTGAATTCTCATGGTGGTGGTAATGAGAAAAATGCTTGGAGTGCTTGTTGCTTCTCTCTCCCTCGCCCTCTGGGTCAGGAGGGGATGAGGTCTTCTATTATTCCCTCAACTTTTTCCCTCAGTTCGTCGAGCGTGCCCTCATTGACTATAAGATAGTCGGCGATCTTCCTTAGCTCCGTCGTGTGGTAGAGCCTCTCTTCCTCTTCGTCCATCCTGAGAAAGTCCCTAAAGTTCCGGATTACCTTGTCCTTGCTCGCTTTTCTCTCAACGAGCCTCCTGAACCTCGTCTCCGGGTCCGCTTCAACGTAGATAACCTCCCCACCGAGGCCCTTAATGGCCTCGACCTCCTCCCGCGAGCGGACGCCGTCAATGACTATGTTCTCGCAGTACCTCTTCTTGTCCACCGCCAGGCGAATGAGGACGTCTCCACCGTACTTATCCTTCAGGTACTTTCCAAACTCTATCAACCTATCCCTCGTTGGCTCACTTTTCTCGGGCAGCTCTGGAATCCAGGAGTAGTCGGAGACGTTGTGGGTGAGCAGGTCTATCAGTGGGTCGCTGCAGGAGACCCTGCAGAAGCCCCTCTCCTCGAAGAACTTTGCCACCGTCGTCTTTCCGGCTGCTATCTTCCCAACGACGCCTATTATCATCTCCTCCGCCTCCAGGCGCGCCATATCAGGTTTGCCCCGTCCGTTGACTCCATAAGGCCCTCGTACGTCAGATCAACAACGAACTCGACGAGGGCGTTTTTATCGATGACCGTTGGCCAGTCGAAGCCGAAGAGGTACTTCAGCTCGAAGAACCCGATGTGGAGAAAGCGGAATAGGTTCAGGAGGGCGGTATTTCCCTTCCATCTTAGGCCAAACGGAAAATCGGCGAGGATCAGCTCAGCTCTTTCCTCCTCGGCAATTCTAATAAGCTTCTCCTCATCTGGGAAGAACAGCTCCTTTGGCTCTCCTTCGACCGGCTCGTAGTTGAGCTTGGGGAAGGCGTACCTCAGCCCCACAGCCTTGTAGGGAAGCTTAAGCCTCTCGGCAAAGCCCACTAAAGCCCTCGCGTTGAAGCTCAGGAATATAAGCGTTTTTAGGTCCCCCTTTACATCGGGCCACTCCCTTGGAGGAAATCTTTTCTCGGCCTCGATAATGGGGAGGAGGAATTCGAGCTTCGTCCCCTTAACGGCCTCTTTGGCCTCCTCCAGCTTTCTCCTCTTTATCTCGAGGTCGAGGTTTGAATAGACCGTCACCTGCCTGATCCCGAGTTGCCCTCTCAGCTTTCCGATGACGAAGCTGTTCCCAATGAGCACGCTCTTGTCCGTCCTGTCGTGGGCTATTATGAAGAGCTTGTTGTTCCCCTCGTCGTAGCGGATCTCGTCTATCCTGAATGGACTGTCCGGAAAGCCGTTGTCCCTTCGTATCTCCCTCACGAGGTTCTCGATGAGTTCCGAGGTTATTTCCGCCATCGGAGAAAAGTTGAAAGGAAGGTTAAAAGTCTTCCTCAGAGGTTGCCTGCTATCTCTTCCCCTTCAATTGTCCTCTCGCAGTAGTGGCAGCGGAGCTTGAGAGGCTCCCTGCTCTCCACGTGGAACCTCGACCTCACGTACTCGTGGTTGCTGACGCAGTTGGGGTTGGGACATTTGAGAATCCCCGTTATCTCGTCAGGTATCTCGACGTTGAACTTCTCGATTATCTTGTAGTCCTTCACGATGTTCACCGTCGCCATCGGTGCTATGAGGGCTATCTTGTTTACCTCCTCCTCGCTTAGATACCTGCCTTCTATTTTGACGATGTCCTTCCTTCCGAGCTTCTTACTGGGAACGTTCGATGCTATCAACAGGGTTCCGCCGTTTGGTCTTGTCAGACCGAGAATCTCAATGACCTTGAGCCACTTGCCCGCGGGGATGTGGTCTATGACCGTTCCCTCTGGGATTACCTCAATTTTGAGGCTCTCGGACATTTTTCACACCTCCAGATAATCAACCCTTTCTTGCGAAAGCGCTGGCGGAAGTTTTGGGGCCTCATTGAAGTCCTTAACTCTTATTGCATCCCATAAAATCTCCTGGGTGGGATGCCCCCTTGAGTCTGCGTGCATTCATAACACCCCCAACGTCAGCCCTAGAAGGGCCATCCTCACGGGAACTCCGGAGAACACTTGGCGGAAGTAGAGTGCGTGCTCGCTCTTGTCCACCTCGGGGTGGATCTCGTCTACCCTCGGGAGCGGGTGCATTACCTTGAGCGTTTCCCTGGCGTTCTTCAGCAGGGAGCAGTTCACCTGGTAGCTTCCCTTCACCTTCAGGTACTCCTCCTCGTCCGGGAAGCGCTCCCGCTGTATCCTCGTGACGTAGAGGACGTCCAGCTCAGGAATTGCGCCCTCAAGGTCAGTCGTCTCGTGGATCTTAACGCCCTTCTCGCGGAGCTCCTCAACGATGTGCTTGGGCATCCTAAGGAGTTCGGGCGAAATCAGGTAGAGTTCGACATCGTAGAAGGCTAGAGCTTCAGCGAGACTGTGGACCGTCCTCCCGTACTTCAGGTCTCCGAGGAGGCCTATCGTAAGGCCGTCGATCTTTCCAAAGGCCCTCTTGATGGTGTAGAGATCGAGAAGCGTCTGGGTAGGGTGCTGATTGCTTCCATCTCCGGCGTTGATGACCGGGATTTCGGCCACCTCTGCGGCGAGTCTTGCTGCGCCCTCCATTGAATGCCTTATCACGATGACGTCACTGTACTGCTCCACCGTCTTTATCGTGTCGGCTAAGCTTTCCCCCTTCTTGACGCTTGTGCTCGAGGCCGAGGAGAACCCTATCACCGAGCCTCCGAGGCGGTGCATGGCTGATTCGAAGCTCAGCCTCGTCCTCGTCGAAGGCTCGAAGAAGAGCGTCGCGAGAATCTTCCCGCGGGCATAGTCGAGGGAATCCTTCCCCTTCAGCTCCTCCTCAAGCCTCTCTGCGGTCTTCAAAACAAACTCGATGTCTTCCTTCGAGAAGTCCCTAACACTTATCACGTCTCGACCTTTCCAGTCCATAAGTGCCCTTCTGATGTAAAAATCGGTGGGTTTTTAAAGCTTTTTTAACTTAAAAATGTTGAAGACAAACGTTTAAACTTTTAAACTCGGGAGATAAAATCCAACAACTGAGTTTTGAAGGTGAAATGTCATGAAAACGCCGGCCCTGTATATTGCAGAGGAGCTTATGCCTTTCCTGAGGGCCAAACTGGCGGAGTTCCTCTATTCTGGCGGGATGACCCAAGCAGAGATTGGGGAATACCTAGGTTTGACTCAGGCCATGGTGAGCAAATACCTTGCCGGGAAGTACAGGAGTCCGCCCGGACCTGTGGCGGAGAGGCTGATTGCAATCGCCGAGGAGGGAGCCCGCTTCATCCTCTATGGTGGGAGCAAGGAAGATGCGATCGTTCTCATATCAAGGCGCCTGGTGGAGCTCCTCCAGAGCGGCTTTCTCTGCAAATATTATGCGGAGTACGCTGGGATAAGCGAGGAGGCATGCAGATCGATTTACTCCGTCCAGCGGCACAGGGGGGAGGTGCTTGAGGAGCTGGCGCTTGCCCTTCGCAGACTCCTGGAGATTGGGGGTTTTGGGAAGTTGATCCCGGAGGTCAGAAGCAACTTTGCCTATGCCCTTAACACGCCTTCTTCCAATGGAGACGTCGCGGCGGTTCCGGGGAGAATAACCGTGGTCAAAGGAAAGCCCTTCGCACTGCCCCCGGAGTTCGGAGTGAGCAACTTCACCGCGGGGCTCCTCGTTGAGATTGGGAAGATCAGGCCAGAGGTCAGGAGCGTGTTAAATATCCGGGCTGGGGGTGACGTCGAGGCGGCCCTTAAGAGGGCCGGGATGAAGGCCGTCAGGGTTAAGACTGGGGGATTGCCCGAAGAGGAGGCCATTAGAAGGATAGCGGAGGTCTTCAGGGATGCCCCCCACGATGCCGTCGTGGATGAGGGCGGCCACGGGGTCGAGCCCATGGTCTACCTCTTCGGAGAGGGTCCCTTTGACGTAGTTGATAAGCTCAGAAAGCTGGTGGAAGCCCTTGAGAACGAAAAGGCGGAATGATGTCCTACTGGTCGCATATCTTCTCCTCTTGCTCCTCCTCAATCTCTCCCCATGGATTCCCCGGTCTCCAGTGGATAACGGTGATAAAATAGCCCACTTCTTAATGTTCCTTCTGCTCGGACTGATAGGCTCTGCCAGATGGGTCTACCTCCTTCCGCTGCCGTTCGTGGAGTTCCTCCAGATTCTCGTCCCGGAGAGGACTTTCTCGCTCCTCGACTTCGCCGCAAACCTAATAGGCTTCACATCCGGAGTTCTACTCGGGTGGTGGCATGAAGGTTCACACAGAAAAACTCCGCTTCTCAACAGAGGGGGAGATTGATCTCGTGGACATAACCCACGAAGTGGAGAGGGTCGTTGAGGAGTCTGGAATAAGGAACGGTCAGGTTCTCGTCTTCGTGCCCGGCGCTACTGGGGCTATAGTAACGATAGAACATGAGAGCGGCCTTCTGGAGGACTTCAAGAGGGCTTTGAAGGAACTGATACCGAAGGGTGCGGGCTACCTTCACGACAGGATAGACGACAACGCCCACAGCCACCTGAGGGCAACCCTCCTTGGAGCGAGCGAGTGCTTTCCGGTTGTCGATGGGAGACTGGTGAGGGGAACTTGGCAGCAGATATTCTTCGTTGAGCTCGATGTCAGGCCGAGGCACAGGCGCGTTGTGGTGCAGGTTACTGGGGAGTGAGCTCTCTTTTAAATCTTGAGAACTTTCTGTTCTCACCTATTTATAAATCCTGAGAAGTCCGAGTCCTCACTTTGTGAACAATTTCTAGAAATTTCTTTTGCGCTCTTCATTTGATGTCAGAATAAAGGGGGTACTAACCCGCCCAAGTTCATCGGCTCCGCCTTCGGCGGCACTCCCCGGGCAGAGATGGTAGTGGCTCATCCCTAAAAAGCTTCCGCTTAGAAAACTATGGGCTCGTCCGGATTCTCATTGTTCTCTTCGGGTTCCCCTTCGTACTTGTGGCTGGCTTTGACGATGATATAGTAAATTATTGCGCCGATTATGTTGAGGAAGAGGGCCACTATTATCCAAATGACCTTTTCACCGTCTGGCATGGTCTTCTGTTTGGTAACGACATCGTAGATAACCCAGATTATCGCGGCCAAGCCGATGATCCAGAGGATCACCCCCAGGCCCCATATGGCGAAGACTATCCCTTCACCCATCATAGTGTTCACCGATTATTGTAGGGTATTCTCCATAAAAAGATTACCATTGACAAGAAGTATGAAGAAGAAAACAAGAAACAAGAATTTGAAAGCTCACTTCTTAAGCTTCTCGCACTTCTCAACCCAGTCCTTGAGGACGTCCTTGAGCTTGGGCTCGCCTATTTCCTCGAGCTCGTAGCGGACGCGAACAGCCGGCTTGTTGAGCTTTACGACGCGTCTGAGATCAATGGGGGTTCCGATGACGACGACGTCAGCATCCGCCCTGTTAATGGTCTCCTCAAGCTCCTTGATCTGGTGCTCGCCGTAGCCCATGGCAGGGAGAATGACGTCGAGGTGGCTGTACTTCTTGTAGGTGTCGATGATGGAACCGACGGCATAGGGCCTCGGGTCGATTATTTCAGCCGCTCCGTACTTCTTGGCAGCGATGTAGCCTGCACCGTACTTCATGCCGCCGTGCGTCAGAGTTGGCCCGTCCTCAACGACGAGAACGCGCTTGCCCTTGATGAGCTCCGGCTTGTCGACGTAGAGTGGCGATGCTCCATCGATGACTATTGCGTTCGGGTTGATCTTTTCAATGTCTTCGCGGACCTTCTGGATGTCGTCCCTGTTGGCGGTGTCGATCTTGTTTATGATTATGACGTCAGCGCTCCTGAAGTTGGTCTCACCTGGGTGGTACTTGAGCTCATGGCCAGGCCTGTGCGGGTCGGTAACCACTATCCAGAGGTCTGGCACATAGAACGGGAAGTCGTTGTTCCCGCCGTCCCAGAGGATGATGTCAGCCTCCTTCTCAGCCTCGCGGAGGATCTTCTCGTAGTCCACTCCAGCATAGACGACCATGCCCCTGTCTATGTAGGGCTCGTACTCCTCGCGCTCCTCGATGGTGCACTCGTATTTGTCTAGGTCCTCGTAGGTGGCGAAGCGCTGAACCATCTGCTTCCTGAGGTCGCCGTAGGGCATCGGGTGCCTTATGGCAACGACCTTGTAGCCCATTTCCTGAAGGAGCTGGGCGACCTTTCTGGAAGTCTGGCTCTTTCCACAGCCGGTTCTAACGGCGGTGACCGCTACAACAGGCTTGGTGCTCTTTATCATTGTGCTCTTCGGGCCGAGGAGCCAGAAGTCTGCTCCAGCGCTGTGGGCCCTGCTGGCGAGGTGCATGACGTGCTCGTGCGGAACGTCGGAGTAAGCGAAGACAACTATGTCAACGTCCTTCTCCTTGATGATCTTCTCAAGGTCGTCCTCGCTCAGAATTGGTATCCCGTTGGGGTAGAGCTCTCCTGCGAGCTCGGGCGGATAGATTCTTCCCTCGATGTCTGGAATCTGGGTCGCGGTGAAGGCAACGACCTCGTAGTCTGGGTTGTCCCTGAAGAACGTGTTGAAGTTGTGGAAGTCTCTTCCGGCGGCCCCAAGGATAACAACCCTCTTTCTCCTCTTCTCGGCCATCTTAGTTCACCTCAAACTCTTTGTTCGTTCGTGTATATGTTTTGGCGTTTATAACGGTTTTCGTTTAATAAAGCAACTCTCTGGCGTGGTTTATTCGGAGATTGGGAGATAGAACTGAAAAACATTCAAAAAAGAGCTGAACAACTCCAGTGCTATCTTTGGCGAGAACAGTCCCGCACATCAAGAACCTCAGCCTTTTGGTACTCAACGATCTTCTGAGGCCTTATTTTGAGTAACCGGTCTATGGCCCCGCCTCCACCGACGACATACTCATTTTCGAGAACCTTTGAATCTACTATTGTCCTGAGTGGAATCCCAACGGGTGGAACTCCTCCAGCTTCATATCCAGTGAGCTCCTTGACCTCTTTCGGTTTCGCAAAGCGGCATTTTCCAAAGAGCTTCCCAAGCTTTTCCATGCTTACCTTTGACTCACCGTCAACGATGACTAGGAGTGGCCCCTTCTCGCTTATTATCACGGGAGACTTTATGACCTGCCTTGGGGATGCTCCCGTCTCCTGAACTCCCTGCTCTACAGTCTTAACAGGTCGTCCTATATCGAGAATTTCTGCACCCAGTTTCTCCGCTATTTCCTCTCTTCTCCATGATAATCCCTCTCATTTTAAGGCGCAACTGTTAATAAGGCCTTTGAATGACTTGAAATGGTGGTTAATGTGTTCTCCATTGAAGTTAGGACTCATACTGCCCTTCATGTTGTCAAAGGCGCTGTGGTTAAGGTTCTCGGAGAGGAGGCAAAGTGGACGGCCAGTGTTTACGTTAATGAGAACCACGGCAGACTGACCGTGAAGTTCAACAGGAAGCCGACACCCGAAGAAATCTCAGAAATAGAGCGCCTCGCCAACGAGAAGGTGAAGGAGAACGTTCCGATAGAGGTCTACGAACTGCCGAGGGAGGAAGCTGAGAGTCGCTTTGGTGAGGAGATGTACGACCTCTTTCCGATACCCCCTGAGGTCAGAACCCTAAAGGTCGTGGTCATAGAAGGCTGGAACGTCAATGCTTGCAACAAGGAACACACAAGGACGACTGGGGAAGTAGGGAAAATAAAAATCAGAAAAGTCCGGTTCAGGAAGAGCAAGGGATTGCTGGAGATCAGCTTTGATGTTCTTTGATTTATTTTCTCACCCACAGCGCTCCTGCCATACCGAAGTAAGTCGGGCAGGCGTAGGCGCTTGCTTTGAGATCAAAGTCTGCTCTCCTCATCGCCCCAAGCATTATCAGCATCTGCCAGTAGCTGTCGGGGAGAGCCTTCTCTATCAGCCCGTCAGGAACCGAAGGAAGTTCCTCAAGGCGGTTCTCTTTTATCAGTTCCATAATCAGTTTATCGTACTCCTCGCTCTCCTTTCTGTATCCATAGGGACCGTTCTCGTCGTGCGCATGCCCTTGGTCTGCACTGACAATGAGGGCGATCCTCTTCTCGCTCCTCTCAATGACTTCGCCGAGGACTTCTCCTGCCTTGATGAGCGTCTCCCTGCTTAGCCCCCTCGCCGGAGTGAGCAGAACGAGCGGCTTCTTCTCAAGGAACTGGAGGGGGATGAGCTCACCCCACGTGAGGGGCCAGCGGGAATATTCCCCGCTTCTGCTGGCGAAGTGGAGGCCCACGACCGGGATTTCGGCTCCCTTCCAGGCGTTGTAGACTTCCTCCGCTAGTTCCCTATCTGTCTCCCACTCCCCCGGCAGTTCAACGCCCTCAAAACCGAGCCAGGAAATGAGGTGCTGGGCCATGATAACGCCGAGATGGTCACTCATTCTGACGTTGTGGGGGCTTATGAGGACGTGTGCATCGACACCGCTGAACTCCCTTCCGATTTCCTTTAAAACTCCAGCAAGGCGCTTTGTTTCCTCGTCGGGTGGGTCTAAAACTGGGTTCCCGTGCGGCATGAGGCCTATTCCAACGAGCATGATACCACCGTATCGGGTTTTGTGTTATAGCCTTTATACTTTTTACTCCACTTCCAAAAGGGTTTGCCCTATTCGATCCCAAACATTTACACCACTGTAAATGTTTGGTGAGTGATGTGGACTTTGCTCTTTCATGGAGAAATACGGCTATGAAATCCTTCTTAGGTTGATGGTTGTTTTTGCTGCAGGGTTCATCACAGGAGTTATCCTCTTCTGGAGCCGGTTAACCAATGGCGCCACGTTTATAATATCCGGGTATATCGGGAGTATGGCATTATTAAAGCGCCTTATGACTTCCTGTTTGGGGAAAATCCGGATTTGATATTCGATATGAATGAGGAAAATAAGGAGATAGGAAGGCGGTTCCTTCACTTCACGAACCGCTTCTGATGCAGTTCTCCAGTTCTTCCAGCAGGCAATTCGATATTCTGCCTGCGGGCATATGTGAGAGCACTTTTAATCCCGAGCCCGTGAGGATAGACACGACCTTCGCCCCCTCCTCAATTTCTCCACTTTTTGCGAGCTTCTTGAGGGCGGCTATTCCCGTTGCACTTGCCGGCTGAACGAAGAGGCCCTCCTCCGCAAGCTCTCTCTGGTCTTCGATGATCTCATCATCGTCCACAGTGGTACACTTCCAGTCGAACTCGTGGAGGAGCTTTAGAACCGCGTTCCCGCTCGGCGGGTAGGGGTTGGCTATGGCCTTAGCTACCGTCTTTGGGTTTTCAAAGCGCTCTATCCTCGCTTTCCCTTCCTTGAACGCCCTGCATATCGGCGAACAGCCCTCCGCCTGAACCGCTATTAGCGTTGGGAGCTCCTCGATAAGTCCGCTCTCCTTAAGCTCTATGAAACCCTTGGCTATCCCCCTGAAGAGGCCGCCGGAGCTCGTTGGGATTAAGACGTACTCCGGTGTTAGCTCCTCCGCTATCTCAAAGGCTATCCCCTTGTAACCCTCGACGCGGAAGGGATTGTCAGAGTTGATGAAGTAAATCCCGAGCTTCTCCCCAAGCTTCAGGCTCTCGAAGTAGAGCCTTCCGTAGTCCCCTCTGACCTTTATCACGTCCGCTCCGTAAACGCTCACCGCTTTGAGCTTCTCATCGCTCGCGCTCTCAGAAACGAGAATTTTGGCATTTAAACCTGCCCTCGCGGCGTAAGCAGCCACGCTCGCCGCCATGTTACCGGTTGAGACTGTCCCAACAGTTTTATGGCCAGCTTTGACCGCGTAGCTTACCGACAAAAACGTTCCTCTGTCCTTGAAGCTCCAGGTTGGATTTACGGTCTCGTTCTTCAGGTAGAGCTTCACGCCGAGCTCCTTCCCAAGTTTGGACTTCACGAGCGGAGTATCACCTTCACCGAGAGAAAGCTCCATCTCTGGCTCCACGGGCCAGAAGTCCCAGAAGCGCTCCCAGATGGTTTTAGCTATGTATGGCTCGCCCTTAAAGTGTTCAAACTCAACTGGTTCGCCGCAGGAACAGCGTTGAACCAGTTTATCGTAGGTTTTCCCACAGACTGGGCATATTAATCTCCATGTTCGCATTTTCCGGTACCTCCACCAGTTCTTTCCTTGCAGTTAAGAGGACTTCCCTCCCTTTAACCTCCACCGAGAAGTTTGCGTAGTTGTCGTTCTTGGCGATTCCCTTTAGGAACTCTCCGAAGTCCTTCGCATGCTCATCATCGCTGAACAGAACCTCCCAGAACAGAACCCTCTCGATTTTCCCGCTCTCATTGATGTCTCCCATCACCAGCCAGTCCCCTTCCCACGACCTTGCCATCTCCATGGCCTTCTCCTTCTCCGCATCGTGCCCCCAGTATATGAGGAAGACATAGTAGGCTCCCATCCTGCCTGAATACCTGACGGTGAAGTTGCTCTTCGGGAGGTATGATGAGAGATTGGCCCTCACGTCAACCGGCGTCCAGTTCTGAAGGTAGAGCTCCGGGAACATAACGACCTTCGTCGTGTTGGGCAAGTTGTAGTACATACCGTTTACGAGCTTCCAGCCACCTTTCCTGTAGAGGTATGCCACGAACCTGTCCCCGAAGACGTACGGGAATATTCCAAGGCTCGTAACGGGGTCGCGGGTGTAGAGGTCGGTTATCTTGTGGATTGGAATTCCGGTCTCGTTGCAGTACAGGTCGGCCACTAAGTCGGCGTCCCCCTCTATTGCAGCTTGTATTGCCTTCGTTGTGTCGAGGGTTGGCCCGCCGTAGGGGGCGTTGAACCACTGCTTCTGCAGAACGTGGACACTCTCGTGAGCTATGACGCGCCTCGCGGTGTCAGGGTCGGCCTCGAAGTTTTCCTTCAGGATGTATATCTTGTCCCCCATCGTCATCGCTATCCAGCCGAGGCTCTGCTCAACTTCCGCGTGGACGTAGGGGTAATCCGGTGGAAGGAGAAGACTCATCTTGTAGACGTCCTCTTCCAGTCTCATTCTCTGGATGTCCGGTTTTCCCGGTTTGAACTCCTCCCTCGCCTGGGCCTTCGTTAGTATGATTATTTGGGGCGGCTCCTTGAACTGGAGGCCCCTTATTCTCTCTACCGACTGGAGAATGGAGTTTATCTCGGAGCGGAGCTTCCCCTCGTTTGAATTCATCTGTGCCGCGGCGAGGAGCGAGGCGGCCATTACGATGACCAGTGCCAAGGCCGAGAGCCTCTGAAATGTTTTTGGCTTCATCCTCCTCACCACCCCAAAACTTCGTCGGGGAAATATTTAAGTTCACCTCCCCCCATTAATTTCGGTGAGACGTCATGAAGATTATATGGTACGGTCACTCATGCTTTTGGATCGAGACGAATGGCGTGAGAATACTGATCGATCCCTACCCCGAGGTTGAAGACGACCTGATAGGCGATGTGGACTACATCCTGATAACCCATGAGCACGTGGATCATTATGGCAAGGTGGAGCTCCTGTCCCGACTTCGCGATGCCACAGTTATCGGGCCGAAGACCGTTTATTTGATGGCTGTGTCTGATGGGGTGACGAAGGTCAGGGAGATAGAGGCCGGGGAGACCATAGAACTTGAGAACGGTGTTAAGGTGACCGCCTTCTTCATGGAGCATCCGTCGAGCCAGTACCCCCTCGGCTACCTCGTAGAGGGGGACAAGAGGCTCTTCCACACCGGGGACACCTATGCTTTTCCCGCCCTCCAGAACCTTCGCGGGAAGGTCGACATACTCCTCGTGCCGATAAGCGGGCGCTCAACCGCGAACGAGAGGGAGGCGGCGCAGATAGTCGAGGACATAAGACCCAGAATCGTCATCCCCATGCACTACGGGGTCTACGGGGAGGGCTCTCCCGAAAAGCTCAGGGAGGAGCTCATGAGGAACAGGGTCTTTGCCATCGTTCGGGTTCTGAAACCCGGTGAAGAGGTGGAGTTCTAGGGTGTGTCGCATGCTCTCCACGGGGGTTAAATCGATAGACGACCTCCTCGGCGGCGGCTTCGGTGAGGGCGTGCTGACCCAGATTTACGGTGCCTACGCCACAGGTAAGACGACTCTGGCAGCTCAGGCTGGAATCCTCAGCGGAAAAAAGGTTGCGTACGTTGACACTGAGGGTGGGTTTTCCCCTGAAAGGCTGGCCCAGATTGCCGAATCTCGTGGCCTTGATCCGGATGAGGCCCTTCAGAGGTTCGTCCTCTTCACCCCCTCCGATTTTAAGGAGCAGAGGCGGGTTATAGGTTCGCTCAAGAAGGCGGTCACGCGCGACTTTGGTCTGGTTGTAGTTGACTCCATCACCGCCCATTACCGTGCAGAGGATGATTGGTGGTCCCTTAACGTCGAGCTCGGTAGGCAGCTTCAGGTCCTCCTCTGGCTGGCGCGGAAGAACTCGATACCTGTAATAGTTGTCAACCAGGTCCACTTTGACAGCAGGGCCGAGAGAACGCGGCCGGTCGCTGAGCAGACCCTTGGATACCGCTGCAAGGACATCCTGAGGCTTGACAAACTCCCGAAGCCGGGCCTGAGGGTTGCAGTTCTTGAAAGGCACCGCTTCAGGCCTGAGGGTCTCATGGCCTACTTTAGGATAACGGAGAGGGGGATAGAAGAAGCCGAGTGAAAAGTCTGGGTTTGGGATAATTTTATAGGACTAGAACAAAGGGGAAAACATAGGAAAAAACAAGAGCTGGGACGCATTAAACCCTCTCAAAGACCTCCTGCGTTATCCTGAGGATGGCGCGATAGAGCTTCTCTCCAATGATTCCGTCCTCGTAGTGCTCCTTTAGCTTGTCCTTGTCGATTATCTCCTTCTTCCCGTCGGGCCACTTGACGATGTCCACTTCGAGGTCGATGTAGCGCGCCCTATCCGGGTAAATCTCGACGGGCGTGTTGATGTTGTAGTACTCGCCCTTGAGGTTTCCAGACCTGTCGTAATACCTGTGCACGAACCACCACTTTCCGACCTCTATCTCGGTTATCGCGTAGTCCCCTGGCTCGATCGGAATCTCCAGGCCGTCATAGAACTTTCCAGCCTTGAGGTGCCTCTTGAATGTTATCCTGAGCGGGTCTTCCGAGACCTCCATAATCTCCCCGGGTCCAAGCTTGAACCTCTGTCCGTCGGGTTTGTTGTGCTCAAGGGAGAATAGCCAGCCTTTCTTCGGCCCTTTATGCTCTATCAGAGTCTTCCAGAACCCCTTGTTGACCTTCGGCCTCTGTCCGGGTACCTGGGAGAGTATCCCCTCCGCGACCTCCACGGCGAAGCTGAACTCCACGTCGTAGGCCTTGAGCTGGTGGTGGCCGTCTATAGTGGGAACCGCCCTGTTCCTTATCTCATCGAGCTTTCTCTTGGCCCCGCCTCCGAACTCGACCTCGTATATGTTCCGTCCCTCTATTATCTCCTCCGGGGCCGAGTAGCGGTCTGTCTTCCTGAGCCTGTCCGCGAGCTTTGACAGCCGGATTATCTCGTCCTTCAGCACGTTCCAGTCCTGATATGCCGCTGCAGTTCTCCAGAGGATTCCCCAGTCGCCGAGGTCAACGCTCAGGCCGAGTATCCTCAACCTCTCCCTCTCGGAGTTCTCCCTTATCTTTCTGGATATCTTGACGTGCCTCTGGGCTCCGACGGGCTTTGGTATAAGGACCGCGTAGTCCCCCGGTATTGTCAGTGTGGTACTCAGCTGGGGCAGAACCCCGTGCTTCTTCACCTGGACGAGAACCTCATCCCCCTCGTGGAGGTCTTCCCCTTCCTCAACCGGGACGGTCCCGATGGCGCTCCCTATGTCCACGTAAACGTACCTCTCGTCCCTCTTGACCACGAGCCCCTTGTATATCCCGTAGAGCTGGTAGGGGAGCCTCCTGAAAAGGACGTCGATAAACTCATCCTCGAACACGGCCTTTACCTTCTCAACGGCGTTTCCTGTCAGGATTACCCCGTGGTGGTCCCTCTTGTCGTACACGTCAACGTCGAACTCACCGTACGTCCGCTCTATGCCAAGCCTTTCGGCGACCTTGGGGCTCGGTTGCGCTATCCTGAAACCCCTGTCCAGGAAGAGCTTCGTCAGGGCAGTGCTGTATATCCCCCTAACCCGAACTGAAACTCCTGTGTCTGTAGACACTTTCACCCCCCCGTTTCTTCCTTTCCGTTACTCCAATGAGAGTCAGCCCTTCCAGGATTTCCTCCGCGTCCCTCACGCCGCTCAGCTTCTCCACGTTTCTCGCCTCGACCCAGAGCAGGCCCATCCTGTGCCACTCAATTAAAGCCTCCTCGACCTTGTAAACGTCCCCAGGGTGAGAGTAGAGCCTCCCGGTGAACGTCACGAGGGCGTCGAGTTTCCTCTCAACCTCTTCGATTCCCTTCAGCCTCTCCATTATACCGGCCGGTACCTTTTTTTGGTTTTCGCTTTCCAACCCCATTCTCTCCATGAACTCGATGCTCTCGACTTCCTTTCCGACTACCTGGATGGCCCTCCTCATAGTGTAGTCGTATATCCTGTGGAACTGCACGAGTCGGTCGAGGGCGGCCTTGAGTCTCGTCCTCTCATCGTAGTCCAGCGGCCCGGCCAGGAGGTTCATGAGCTCCTCAAGTCTGAACTTCATCTGGTGCTCGTTCTTCTGGAGCTCCTTAATAACGCCCTCCGCGTCCCTGCTCACGGGAGCCAGCTCCCTGTAGAGTTCCCCTGCGATGTCCATCTTCTCCCCGGCTATGCTGTAAAGCCCCTTGACCAGCTCATGAAGCCCTTCCACGCTCTTCTCGGTGTATAGCTCCGGAAACTTCGATTCAAACTCCCTGTGGAGTGATTCGAGCCTCTCAAGGGCGTTTTTAACCTTCTCCGTTTTCATTCCTAATCCCTCCCCTCCTGCCATCGACTACGGTGTTCCCCTACTTTTAGTTTTCCATTGTTACCTATTGAGTTTTGAAGGGTGTGAAAACATTATTGTTTACCCAAAACGTTTTTTTAAGCTCTGGGGTTATCCTCCTCAGGTGCGCGGAATGGTTTTGATAGACCGCTTTGGCAGACCAGTGACGAACCTCAGGATCTCGCTCACGCAGGAGTGCAACTACCACTGCTTCTTCTGCCACAGGGAAGGACAGAGATTCCTGGCAAAGAACGAGCTAACCCCCGAGGAGCTAGAGAGGATCGTTAGAATCGCTTCGAGGCTTGGAATAAGGAAGGTCAAGCTGACGGGCGGGGAGCCGACGGTCAGGGAGGATATAATCGAAATCGTTAGGCGGATAAAGCCATACGTCATTGACCTCAGCATGACGACAAACGGGAGCAAACTGAAAGAGCTGGCGAAGCCGTTAGCTGAAGCCGGCCTCGACAGGGTGAACGTCTCACTCCACAGCCTCAAGCCGGAGGTTTACAGGCAGATAACCGGTGTTGACGGCCTCGACATTGTTCTCGAAGGGATTGAGGAGGCGGTTAAATATCTCTCCCCGGTGAAGCTCAACATGACCGTTATGAAGGGACTTAACGAGGGTGAAATCTGGGACATGGTGGACTTCGCAGCCAAGACTGGAACCATCCTCCAGCTTATAGAGCTTGAGGCCCCGAAGGAGATGACGGAGACGGCCTTCTTCAGAAAGTACTTCTATCCATTAAAACCCGTCGAAGAGAAGCTGGAAAAGCTCGCGGTTGAGACGCGCGAGAGGAGAATGCATCGGAGGAAGAAATACTTCATTCCAACGGACTACGGCACGGCCGAAGTCGAGGTGGTAAGGTCAATGCACAACACGGTCTTCTGCGCCAACTGCACGAGGCTGAGGGTAACCTCGGATGGAAAGTTCAAGACCTGCCTGCTCCGGAACGACGACCTAATAGACTTCGTTTCAGCTATGAGAGACGGAGCCGATGATGAAGAAATAGTAGAGATTTTGAAAAAGGCGGTTCTCATGAGAGAGCCCTACTGGAAGTGAGTTTTTAAACCCTCTTCAGTACTTCTCTTGAGGACGATGCCTGCCCTGAAAGTTCCCAGAACCGAAGCCGAACCTGTAAAACGGAAGCTCAAGAAGTTGAACCTCTACGGCGGAAAGAGAAGACCTAAGAGAGAGGGTGATTTCGTTCTGCTCCCAGTTTTGGATGATCCCGGTGTTTATGGGTTGGGCTACGAGGTTTTATCAATTGAGCTCCCGCTGAGACCTGAGAGACAGATATACAAGAACCTTGAGAGCGTTCTGGCCGAGAGACTGACGCCGGAGGAGCTGAAGTATCTGAGGCGCTACGATGTGATAGGGGACATCGCGGTCATCCAAATCCCTCCGGAGCTGGAACACAGGGTAGATGACATCGTCTGGGGCCTGAGGAAGGTCCACCCGTTCATCAAAGTTGTGGCAAAGAAGGGCTTCCACGAGGGAGCCTTCAGGATACGGGACTACTCGATAATCTGGGGCGAGAAGAGGCTCACGACAGTTCACAAGGAGAACGGCGTCGAGATAAAAGTGGACTTGAGCAGGGCCTTCTTTAACCCGAGGATGAAGGGTGAGCGCTACCGTTTGGCCCAGCTCGTAAAAGACGGCGAAAGAGTTCTGATTCCATTTGCTGGAGTTATCCCATATGTCCTCGTGATAGCTAGGTATAAGAACGTCAAGATAACCGCCGTTGAGCTGAACGAAGAGGCGTACAAGATCGGGCTGGAGAACATTGAACTGAACCGGAAGAGGCTCAAGGGAGAGATAGAGTCCATCCACGGGGACGCTTTCGAGGTTCTGCAGGAACTTCCGACCTTTGACAGGGTGATAAGCCCCACCCCCCGCGGTGTGGATGCTTTGGCTCTAACGCTGAGCAAAGCTAGGAAGTGGCTCCACTACTACGACTTCGTTCACGAGGAGAAGATAGGGGAGTTCAGGGAGAGAATCCTTGACGAGTGCAGGAGGCAGGGAAAGGAGTGTAATGTGAGGATAAAGAAGGTCAGCGACTTCAAGCCGCACGTGTTCAAGGTTTGTGCCGATGTTAAGATTCTGGAGTGAATTATTCTTCTGTGGATTATTCACGTGGACATAGTTGAGGTGAAAGTTTTATTAGCTGGGCGGAATAATAACTTGCGTATGATGAGCGCAGAGGGGATAGTTGAGGTTCTCAGAAAGCATCGGGACGAGATAAAACGGTTTGGGGTTAGGGAACTCTGGCTCTTTGGTTCCTACGTCAGGGGCGAGGCTAAAGAGACGAGCGATGTTGGTATTCTGGTGGACTTCTACAGAGTCCCCTCCCTTCTCGAATTCATTCGGCTTGAGGAGTACCTTGGAGACCTCCTCGGCGTTAGGGTTGACCTCGTCATGAAGTCCGCGCTGAAGCCAAAGATAGCCGAGCACGTGAAGAGGGAGGTCATCTACGTATGAAGCGAACCCACGAGGACTACCTCAACGACATACTCGAAGCAATCTCATTAATAGAAGAGTTCACGGAGGGAATGACCTTTGAAGAGTTCCTGAGCGACAGGAAGACCCAGTTCGCGGTAGTCCGGGCGCTTGAGGTCATTGGCGAGGCCGCTAAAGTCATTCCCGACGACTCAAGAGGTCTCATCCGCAGATACCCTGGAGGGAAATGGCTCGAATGGGGAACAAGCTCATCCACGCGTATTTCGGCGTTGACCTCCGCGTTGTCTGGGAGACAATAAAAGGGGATGTCTCTCTCCTCAAGGAAATGCTCTCCAATGACCTATGATCCATTCGAGGAGCCAAAAGAAAGAAAATTTTCGCAATATACCTCACTTCTTTCCCAAGAAGTCGAACAGCGTCGCCTGCTTGCCTTTCTTCTTAGATTTGTCTATCTTCTCCTCGTCCTCCCCGACGGACTCCATCTCCTCCTCGGCCTTTTCGAGCTCTTCTTCTGTTAATTCTTCACTTTCTTCTTCAGCTTCCTCAACTTCTGTGGTCTCTTCTTCCCCAATCTCTTCGAGTTCTTCATGGACTTCTTCTACTCTTGCTTGGGCCGCTCTGGCCCTCGCCTCAAGCTCTCCCTCTCGCTTGAGCTTCTTCTCGATGTTCATACTCTTGGCCCAGATCGTCTTCGCCTTCTCTGAGTCCCCCGCTATGAACTCGACCTCCTTGAGGTCAAGGTCGAGGTAGACGACGAAGTGGGCGGCCATGTCGGGATTGTACTCGAAGATGGCCTTGAAGTAGTTGAGGGTCTCCAGCGCTTCGAGCTTCGCCATGTGCATCTCTTTCATTATCTTTTTGGCAATAGAGTCACGGAGTCCCCTTTCGGTCTTGCTCTCGGTGAGGAGCTTTATCGTCTTCGGCGGGTAGATTTTGACGAAGCCCTTCTTCTTAACGCCGGCAACCGCCACTCCAGCCGTCATCATGTCGGTCGCGTACTTCCATAGGGAATAAGCTCCGGTTCTCTGAGCTCTCCCGAGGTAGATGTCGGCCCTGCTGATGGCCTCGTAGGCCCTCGCTATGTCCTCTGGTCTGTAGTAGACGTAGGGGACGTTCTCATCTATCCACTGGAGGAGCTCGTGGGGGAACATGTCGACGCCGAGAGTGGCCATCTTGGCCTTCTTTACGTTGTCCGTGGCAAAAACCTGAGCTAAAGCCTGGAAGACGCTCTTCTCGGTGTCGCGGTAGGCCAGGATTTCATGGGCGTCCTCGGCTCCGCCCGTAACTACCGTCTGGAGGTCGTTAACGGCTGCCCTGAGGTCACCGTTGGCGTGCTTGGCGATGTCGTAGAGAACCTCCTTGGGGATGGTCTTCTTCTCCATGTGGAGGATTCTCACGAGGGCCTTGATTATGTCCCTCTGCGTTAGGCGTTTGTATTCAACGATCTGGGCCTTGCTCCGTATCTCCCTCGGAACCTCCCAGTAGTGGTTGGCGGCCATTATTATCGGGTTTCTCGCTCTCTCGATGAGCTTGGCTATCTCCTTTCCGCCGCTCGGTTCTATGTTGTCCGCCTCGTCCAAAAATATCAGCTTTCTGTGCTTTCCAAGGATGTCCATCGTATAGGCGGCCTGAACGTAGCGCTCTATCTTCTCGTAGGTTCTCTCGTCGCTCGCGTTCAGTTCGATGACCTCGAAGCCGTACTCGTGAGCTAAAGCGTAGACAGTGGTCGTCTTTCCACTTCCGGGGGGACCAGCCAGGAGGAGGGCCTTCTTCTTGGGCGGCTTGCCAGAGAGCCAGGCCTCAACCCAGGCCCTGACCTGCTCTATGGCCTTGTTCTGGTTCACTATCTCACTCAGTTTCCTTGGCCGGTATTTCTCGACCCAGGGCACTTCCCTCGGCATAGCTATCACTTGCCCATTATGGTAAACTGAGCCAGGAGCGCCTCGAGCTGTATCATCTCGTTGGCCCCTTCAACGAGGCGGAAGTTGTACTCGCCTATCTTATCCGCCAGGGCCACTTTCCTGTCCTCGGGAATCGGGAGGTTGAAGACCTCTCTGTGCATTTGGATGAGCACATCCTCGCCGCTGAGGCCCTGCTTGAGGATGATATCCCTCAGTTTGTCCCTGGCCTTCAGGAAGTTGCCCTCAAGGGCGAGCTCCATCATGCCGCGCACGTCCTCAGGTCTAGCCCTGCTGGCGACGAGAAAGACGTTCTCGTCGGTTATCTTCGTGTCGAGGGCAGCGGCGGCCTGGAGGACGTTGATTGCCCTCCTCATGTCGCCCTCTGCGACGTAGAGAAGCGCCTGAAGTCCCTCCTCTGTGAGCTCAAGCCCCTCGTTCTCGGCGATGTACTTGATGCGCTCGGCTATTGCCTCATCGTTGAGCGGCCTGAAGCGGAAGATGGCACAGCGGCTCTGTATGGGTTCGATGATCTTGGACGAATAATTACAGCTCAGGATAAACCTCACGTTGTTCGAGAACATCTCCATAGTCCTTCTTAAGGCCTGCTGTGCGTCCTGTGTCAGTGCATCTGCCTCATCCAGGAAGATTATCTTGAAGCTAGCTCCTGCCACCGGCTTCGTCCTGGCGAACTCCTTCACCTTCTCCCTGATGACGTTTATCCCACGTTCATCCGACGCGTTAAGCTCCAGGAAGTTGTGCCTCCAGCCCTCTCCGAAGAGCTCTCTGGCTAAAGCCAGCGCAGAAGTCGTTTTGCCTGTGCCAGGCGGCCCTGCGAAGAGCAGATGGGGCATTGAACCGGTTTTGGCGTAGTATTTGAGCCTTCTGACTATGTGAGCCTGACCGACTATATCATCGAGCCGCTCCGGGCGGTACTTCTCAACCCAGGGCTTTTCAAGAATCTTAACTTCCTTAACTTCCTCTGGCATGGTTATCCCCTCTGATATTTGGGTCTGTTTTCTTCTTAACCTTTTACATTGCTTTCGCTCTGAGGACTTCTATTATTCGATACAACGAAAAGTTTTTAAATTATTTTTTTTTCATATGGTGGTGATGCGAATGATGTCTCTCAAAAAGATTGGAGCCGCTCTGTTGGTGCTGTTTTTATTTGGTATTTCAGTTAACTATTTCTTTACAAAAGTTGCAGCCGACAATTTCAATGAGGTCACTGTGACATACAGCAAATCTCCCCTCTCGGGCTTTATTGTGAACAAGGCCGAGAGATTCGCCGTGCACTTCGGAAAGGGCTATGGTACTTTCACCACTGTCGGAATGCTGCCGAATGGTACGCCGGTCTTTCTTGGGTTTTATGGCGGGAATGGAATGTTCAGAATGAACTTTAAGGCCCTCCTCAAATATTCTAAGATATGGAATGATTACATGGTTAGGATGGGTATTGACCCAGAATCTGTTAATCCAGGGATACTCTTTCTTGGAACAGTCCAAAAGGACAATCATCTGTATTCAACTGCCTTTTCAGTCCCCATCCGCGTGGACAGGATTTTGGAGGGATACAGCACCAAGGTTGAAGCCTCACCTTTGATGATGAAGCTTCCGGATTCATATCTAAATCTATCAAAGCCCCAGAAAGGTAATGGAACTGTAAGTGCAGATTCGATTTGGGATGATGATTTTTATGAGTACGAGAATGAGCAGACTGAAAAAGATGAGAGGTTCATAATGAGCTTGGTTCCAAACCGCTTTAATGAGCAGTGCTATGGGAATGGTTTGCTATGTATGTACTGGAAGCCAGAGGGGATTTTACCGGGTTCCTATGGTATAAACGCTAGTATTCCCATTGTTGTCATGCACTTCTGGGGAGAAAAGAGCGGATATGAATCTGGCCATCTCGAACTTTTTATGGTGACTCATAGTGAGTCAGGAGTTTCAATATCCTTCTCCACATTGGGTGTTGAGAATACTGGGACTTCTGTGACGCAGGTATCTGCAGGTTCAATCTTTGCATTGAAAGGTGAAAGGGAGTGGATTGAGCGATATCCAGATTTTGGTGCGGGAAATTTATCTTCAGATGGTTGCTATGTGATGGGGGGGATAGTGGGACATTACGCGGTGATCAGGTTTAGGCTTATCAAAGATGGTAAAGATGATGAGGGGCATCGCTGGCTAATGCCAACAGATACTAGGGCTTTCTTTACGATAGTCGTTCCAACTTTTGAGAAAACTTATGGTGGAGCAGAACTAAAGGGATGGAGTGGTATCTTCAATGAGGATAACGGATCTGAGCTCCTCAAAAAGTTTGGTGAGGAGACATCAAATCTCGATGAATACAAACACTATGTGTTTACAGGGAATTTCCACTTGACAAACTGGGGAATACACACTAGCTCCCAGTATAGCCCTTTATTCTCTGTAGGAGTTTCAGTTGATGACCTTGGAGCACTCCCAGTTGCAGGATTCGCTATTGGAATGTCCGAAAACGATTCCAATGTATTCAAAGTTGGGGTTCACTTCACCCACTCTTACCCTGTTCACAGGAGATTTGATATCACAGTTTACAAAATGAAGGGCATGTTCCTTTATATGAGGGATAACAGAAGCTACATTGTCCCGGTTACTTACTTTGAAGTACATGAAAGCCCTGGAACTACTACTTTTCCAGTTGACCCGCATCATAGATTCTATCCTGTGAGGGGGAATTCCACCGAGAGGTGAGTTTTTAAGTATTTTTACATTTTTGTTTTTGATGAATCCCTTTGAACACGCCTCGATACCGACCCTTGCTTACCTTGCGCTGGCTCATTCCCCTAACCTGATTAGCGCGCTTATCCTGATGATAGGGGCCGTTTTTCCGGATTTAGATGCCCTCGCCAAGGAACACCGCTCCTACCTCCACTCGTTGCTGGTTTTCGCCCCGTTTATGCTCCTCGGCTGGATTGTTGGGGGATACCCTCTTCTCTTCGTCCTTGGCTGGGCCAGCCACCTCTTCCTGGACTTCTTTACTGGGGTTATTCCGCCGATTTATCCGTTGAGCAGGCGCGGGTGGGGGCTGTCTTTGAGGCTTTGGGGAGGTGTGAGCAGCGTGCACTTCGGGGTTGAAGTCATAGAACGCTACCCTGAGCCGCGCAGGGAGTATCGGCTGGATGTTGGAGGGGGGTTTGCAATGTTCCTCATTGCCCTTTTCGTCCTCATAGCCCGATGCACCAACCTGTGAAGTGAAAAACTTTTATACCTTGATGCCCAAAGGGATGCGGTGGTTCTCATGACGAAACTGGACTGGATTAGGGAAGAGCTCCAGGAGCTTAAGGATAAGGGGCTCTACGTGACCATTAGAAAGCTCGAAAGCGCCCAGGGCCCGTGGGTGGTCGTTGACGGCAAGAAAGTTCTCAACATGTGCTCGAACAACTATCTCGGCCTAGCCGCACACCCCGAGATACGGTACGCGGCTATAAGGGCTATTCTCGACTACGGTGTTGGTGCAGGAGCGGTTAGAACCATAGCCGGAACAATGGAGCTCCACCAGGAGCTTGAGGAGAAGCTGGCCAAGTTCAAGAAGAGGGAAGCGGCAATACTCCTCCAGAGCGGCTACAATGCCAACCTTGGAGCCCTCAGCGCGCTCCTCAAAAAGGGTGAAGACGGTGTGTTCATCAGCGAGGAGCTCAACCATGCGAGCATCATAGACAGTATGAGGCTGAGCGGCGCCCCAAAGGTCATCTACAAGCACCTTGACATGGAGGACCTCGAGAAGAGGCTCAAGGAGAACAGGGACAAGAAGAAGAAAATCATCGTCAGTGACGGTGTTTTCTCGATGGACGGTGACCTCGCCAAGGTTCCAGAGATGGCTGAATTGGCCGAGCAGTATGATGCGATAGTTTACATCGACGACGCCCACGGTGAGGGTGTCCTTGGAGAAGGCGGAAGAGGCATCGTTGACCACTTCAAGCTCCACGACAGGGTCGACTTCGAGATGGGGACCCTAAGCAAGGCCTTCGGTGTCATAGGCGGCTACGTTGCCGGTCCGGAAGAGGCCATCGACTACCTCCGCCAGAGGGCCAGGCCGTTCCTCTTCTCAAGCGCGCCCAACCCGCCCGACGTCGCCGCCGCAATAGCCGCCGTGGACATACTCCAGAGGAGCGACGAGCTCGTCAGGAAGCTTTGGGACAACACCCACTTCCTCCAGAACGGGCTCAGGAACCTCGGCTACGACCTCGGAGGAACCAAACACCCGATTACGCCGGTCATGCTCTACGACGAGAAGCGCGCCCAGGAGTTCTCAAGGCGCTTATACGAGGAGTACAACATCTTCGCGCAGGCCATAGTCTATCCGACCGTCCCGCTCGGAACCGCAAGGATAAGGCTCGAGCCTTCAGCCGGCCACAGCAAGGAGGACCTCCAGTACGTTATCGATGCCTTCGAGGACCTCGGGAAGAAGACGGGATTTTTGAAGTGAAGTTCTCACTTTGAACCTTTTATCCCATTTTGATTTTGCTTTTATGATCAATGGCGGGATCTTAATGGGGGACTGATGGGGAATAAAGTTATAAACTTCCGTTACGTATTACGTATTTGGGGGGAGGACGTGGTAACGAACATCATACACATTGTTATTGCAGGGATTGCCCTCGCTGCGCTGCTCGCCATAACCGCGCTCAGCGTGTACTACAGACGCCCCTTCATCTCACACTATCCACAGTTCTCTCACCAGTACAATTTAATAACCTTCGGTCTTTTCTTTGGCAAAGGTGCTCTTTCTTCCACTTGATTTTAATGATGCGGAATTTATTCGCTTAGAGCGGAGCAGGGAGAGTCTATTAGGTGCTATTGGGAACATCCTCCTTTTCACAGGCCTCCTTCTTCTGATCTTTGGCTGGGTGAGTATGATATCATCCATAACAAAGCGGTACGAGCTCGTTCCCGTTGTGGAGATAAGTGGGGAAGTTGAGGAGGTGCCCCCAGGGGTTTACATTACCCCCTCCGGTTCTGGCCTCGCCCTCCTGTCAAGGCTCATTAAGGGCCGTGCCCCCGTCATAATAACCCGCGCGGCCCCAAAAAGCGTGAGGAGGGCACTTAATCTCAAGGAGATCCCTGTTTTGTGGCTTACAACGGCCGAGTGCGGCGATGGCTGTGTGGATCCCCACAGGCTTGAGTATCTGCTCCATACCCTCGTCACCTTTATGCGGCGGGATGAGTCGCCCAAGTTAGTTTACCTTGATGGAATTGAGTATCTGATGATAGAAAACGGCTTCGTGCCCGTCTACAGGTTTCTCTCCACCCTAAAGGACCATGCAGCCTTAAACAACACCGTGGTGCTCGTTCCCGTCGAGAAGTCCTCCTTCGAAGAGAAGGAGTGGAACCTGCTGAGGAGAGAGCTGGGTTGTCTCAAGGACTTGTGATGAGTTAATCTCCCGTCAAAACTTCACCCACTCGATCTTGTAATAAACCACGTCGTTGTCCTCGTCAACGACGGCCATGACCATGTTCTTCCTCACGCCGTGGGCCACCCTGACGCGGGCGGTTATGTCGTTCGGGCTCAGGCGGGAGTTCTCTGGAACGACCCATACCAGCCACTGGGAGTGCTCCTCCATTCCGCGCCTGTAAACCCTGAAGTGGGAGCCGAACTTGAGGCCGGACTTCACCGTGTATCCCCTGTCACGCAGGTCCCGGTAAACGAGGTATTTGGCGTCGAAGAGTTCGTCCCTTTCCCTTCCCATAGCGAGGAGTCCCTCGAAGGAGAGCCTCTTCTTTCCGTCGAAGACTTCTATCCTTCCACGTTCCGCCAGGTATGCTGCTTCAATGAGGGAAAGGTACAGCTTCCCCTCCACGACCTTTCCGTAATATCTCTTGTTGTACAGCCCATTTATGGCGTTCTGGTCGCTGGAGAAGACCCTGTCGCCGCTCAGGAGGAACTTCATCGCCATTTTACAACACCTCAGTTTCCGCGCCATTCGTCTGCTGGCAGGAGCATGTAGTAGGCGTCCTCGCCGTCGGAGTAGTAGCCTATTATCCTCTTCACCCGTCTGAAGCCGAAGCGCTCGTAGAGCTTTATGGCCCCGATGTTGCTCACCCTCACCTCAAGGCCTATGTACCTCGCCCCTTCTCGGATGAGCCTCTCTATTGCCTCCGTGAGCAGGGTCGAGCCTATGCCGTTGCCCCGATAAGCCGGATCCACGGCTATGCTCATTATATGTCCCTCCATGTCCGGGCGGAGGTAGCCCATGACGTAGCCGATTACCTTCCTCCCGTATTCCGCCACGAGAAAAGTGTTGGGGTTGTTTTCAAGGAACATCATGAACAGGCTCTGGGGGTACTGCTCTTGGAAGGAGGCCCGCTCTATCATCATAACCTCGTTTATGTCGAAGATCCTCGCCGGCCTTATGGTGACCATTGCAAGGGGGATTCTTTCCCTAACTTCCCTGACGGATGTACTCATGGTATAACATACTCTCCCCAATTTTTAAGCGTTGAGGAACCGAAAACGTTTAAACACCCGGACATTTAATCCATCTCCATGAAGAACCACCGGCTGGTAATCGTGACCCTCGCCGTATTATCAGTGGGCTCCCTCTTTCTGGGGCTCTACATTGGCTCCGTGAGCTATTCGCCGGGTGAGATAACGGGTATCCTTACTTACGGCATCAAATCATCCTTAGGTCTATCGACAGGGAACCCTCCCAAAAGGATTCCATTCCTCATAATCTGCGAGTTCCGGTTGCCGAGGGTTCTTCTCGCATATATGGTGGGTCTCTCACTGGCCTCGGCCGGCGTTGCATCACAGGCCCTCTTCAAAAACCCAATGGCGGACCCGTACATAATAGGCGTCAGCGCTGGTGCCTCCATGGGAGCAGCCATTGGGTTCGTTTACTTCCCATCCCGTATCCCTGAGCTGGCTTTCATATCTGCCCTTGCCTCCGTTTACATCGTCTACCGTGTGGCCAAAGTGGACGGCAGAATCCCAGTTGACACGCTCCTCTTGGCTGGGGTGGCCTTTGGCTTCATAGCGAGCGCGGTCACCACCTACATGGTCTGGACGCTGGGTCAACGGGCGGATCTGACTTTCATGTGGCTCTTCGGCAGCTTCAATGGGTCCAACTGGCGGAAGGTAGGGGAGATGCTCCTTGTTGGCATTCCCTCTCTCGCATTTCTCCTGTGGAAGTGGCGGGAGCTCAACCTGATGCTCCTTGGGGAGGAGGAGAGCGTTGCCATTGGCCTCGACGTTGAGTTCTTCAGGAAGATCTTGATTTTTCTGATAGCGCTCGTTACGGCCGTGGCGGTTGCCACATCAGGAGTAATAGGCTTTGTAGGTCTTATGGCCCCGCACATGGCTCGCATCCTTGTGGGGCCGAATCATAAAAGGCTGACGGTCAACGCGGCACTCCTTGGCGGTTTGCTCATGGTAACGGCTGACCTCCTGGCCAGAACTGTGGCGACTCCGGATGAAGTTCCTGTAGGAATAGTCACCGCCATGATGGGAGGTCCGTTCTTCCTGTATCTCCTACGGAAGTACAAGAGGGGTGAGCTTAGGGAATGATGGAGGTTCAGGTTTCTTTTGCGTACGGCGATAGAAGGGTTCTTGATAACGTCCGGTTTGAGGCCAGGAGGGGGGAGCTTCTTGCAATAATCGGCCCCAACGGCGCCGGCAAGTCAACCCTTCTCAAGTGCATAGCCGGCGTGCTCAAACCGGAGGGGAAGGTGCTGGTTGACGGCATCGATGTTACTTCGATGAAGCCTATGGAGCGCGCCCGTTTCGTTTCCTACGTGCCCCAGAGTTCGCTCCCAGAGTTCAACTTCACTATAGAAGAGTTCGTTGAGATGGGGACGTACTTCACCCGCGGCGACACGAAGGAGGCCCTGAAGAGGGTTGGTATGTGGGACAGGCGGAAGGAGTCGATCCTTGAGCTCTCCGGGGGGGAGTATCAGCTCGTTCTCATAGCCCGGGCTCTTGCGCAGGGAGGTAAAGTTCTCCTCCTCGATGAGCCGACCAGTCACCTCGACGTGAACCACGCCTTAAGAGTAATGGAACTCTTGAAGAGCTTGAAGGGTGAGAAGATAGTTGTGGCAGTTCTCCATGACCTGAACCTAGCACTTAGATACGCGGACAGAGTTCTAATCCTCGCCAACGGGAAAACGGTCTGGGAGGGAATGAGGGAGGAGCTTACGCCGATTGTTCTCGAGAAGGTTTACGGTGTCAAGATGGAGTTCGTCGATGGCTCACTGGGTCGTGCGGTCGTGGCATCTATTGACATGCCAAACCTTTAAATCCCCCTGCCCTAAAGTCTTCTGGAGGTGAGGGAAATGAACATCCCCGAGAAGAAAACCGGGACGACCACTGTGGGTATAAAGGCAGCGGACGGAATAGTTCTCGCCGCTGACACTCAGGCTTCACTCGACCACATGGTTGAGACGCTTAACATAAGGAAGATACTCCCTATAACCGACAGAATAGCGATAACGACTGCTGGAAGCGTTGGTGACGTCCAGGCCCTTGCTAGGACCCTTGAGGCCCAGGCCAGGTACTACCAGTTCACGTGGGGGAAGCCAATGACGACGAGGGCCATGGCCAACCTGCTCAGCAACATACTCAACGAGAACAAGTGGTTCCCGTACATGGTTCAGATTCTCATCGGCGGCTACGTGGACGAACCGACGCTTGCGAGCCTCGACGCCCTCGGCGGCCTCGTGTTTGAGAAGTACACCGCTACCGGGTCTGGAAGCCCGTTTGCCATAGCCATAATCGAGGATGGCTACAAGGACGGCATGAACATTGACGAGGCGAGGGGACTGGCCATCAGGGCCGTTAGAACTGCCGGCAAGAGGGACGTCTACACGGGGGACAGGAAGGTTCAGGTCGTTACCATAACCAAAGATGGGATGAAGGACGAGTTCGTTGAGTTCAAGGAGTGATGGCAGGCCATGAGCCGCTATCGTTATCTTGTTCCCCCGCTTACCCTTCCTTTTCTGTTCCTGTTTGTCCTCCTCTTTTTGCTCTTCTTTACGGTATTCTCTGGCATCGTTACTGCAGCTTTTCAGAGGCTGGGAATTCCTATACCAGTGGCTTACTCGCTCTTCCTATTCTCCATCTTCGGTAGTTTCATAAACATCCCAATAGCGGAGCAGAGTTCTTACGTGCCCGTGGTCAGGGTTAGGGAGGCCCGGTTCTTTGGCATCGCTTATCCTGTCCCCTATTTTGATTGGGCCGAGCAGAAGATTGTAATCTCAGTCAACGTGGGGGGAGCCCTCGTGCCTCTCAGCGTCGTCCTGTATGAGCTCGTAAGGCTCTGGGGTATTGGCGAATATGCAGTTGTTGGTGAGGTGCTGGTTGCGGTTGCAGTTGCCGCGCTCCTCAGCCATGCCGTTGCGAGACCTGTTCCGGGAGTTGGCATCGCGATACCGACCCTTGTTCCTCCCATTATTGCCGTCTTGTTGGCTTTTATCTTCGGTGGTCCTTATAAGCCCCTGATAGCCTACGCCAGTGGGACAATGGGGGTTCTCATAGGGGCGGATCTCATGAACTGGAAGCGCATCAAAAACCTTGGTGCCCAGATGGTTAGCATTGGGGGTGCGGGAACTTTCGACGGAATATTCCTGGCCGGGATCATAGCGGTTCTACTCGTTTGACATATTCCCGTCACAGTCGGTTTTTTAAGGGGAAGTGATTTACAGGCTGGCGGCAATAGAGGTGATCGTGATGATAGTCGTTGGATCCGGTGCATCTCACCTCAGGGAAGAGATCGAGGGCCTTGGCGTGAACCTTGGAAAAGTGGAGATAAGGAAGTTCCCCGACGGGGAGAAGTACGTGAGGGTTCTCTCGTCCGGTGAGGAGGCCATGGTTATCCAATCCACCTACAAGCCGCAGGACGAGAACATCCTGGAGGCCCTTATTCTGGGTGATGCCCTCCGTGAGAGGGGATTTGACCGGCTGCGCCTCGTAGTTCCGTACCTGGCTTACTCAAGGCAGGATAGGGTCACGAAGGAAGGGGAACCGGTGAGCGTTAGGGCTGTCATGAGGGCTCTGGGGCTCTACTACGACGAGCTCTACGTTGTTGACATACACAACCCGGAGACCCTAAGGTTCTTCCCGGGGAAGGCCGTTAACCTCTCGCCGGCGCGGGCAATAGCTGAATACTTCCAGGAAAAGCTTGGGGAGGGGATCGTTCTGGCCCCTGACAAGGGTGCTAGGGAGAGGGCGAAGGCGGTGGCCGAGAGGCTCGGTCTTGAGTTCAGCCACTTTGAGAAGAGGCGCATCTCTCCGACGGAGGTTAAGATGAGGCCCGTTGACATAGATGTAGAAGGCAAGAACGTTCTCATAGTGGATGACATAATAAGCACTGGGGGGACTATGATTAAAGCCGCTAACCTTCTGGAGTGGATGGGTGCTGGTAGGGTGTTCGTTGCGGCAACCCACGGGGTCTTTGCAGAGGGTGCTATAGATAGGGTGAGTAAGGCCGTTGATGAGCTCGCGGTTACCAACACTATACCCACTCCGGTCTCGAAGATAAGTATAGTTCCGGATATAGTGAGGCTTTAATCGGTTGTTGTTCTCTTCACTTTTTCTTGTCTGTCCAAGGTGGTGTCTCTTTATGCTCCTTGCTCTTCCCTCAGTTGAAGTGTTGTGTGAATTGTTTGGATCTTTGGGATTAGGATATGTACCAGTTATTTTGTTTGTCATGGTGTCCCCACTTCGATCTCCCTCGTAAAATTTTTGTCAATTTTATGTTCAAATTTGTGTATTTTATTGAGGAATCTTAACAGTTTCTTTTCTAAAAATCTCCCCGGATAAATGTTTTGCAAAAATTTTGTACTGGTGGGATTCCCGCCTATAGGGTGGAGCGCCCGAACAGGGCGCGACAAAACCCGAGCGCCAAGACGGCGGCGTCGGGGGGACAGGGTGCAAAGTACCCATAATGAACCCCGCCCTCCAGCTCGGGTCACAAAAACGTGCGCTCCCGAGGAAACTCCGGAAGGAGGGTCCCTCGGGGGTAAGGCAGGCCCGACATCTCGACCAAACCCCGGACGGATATTTGGTACTTCCCCTTGAGGGAAGTCCCACCGGCCGTACTCCTTGCTCAATTCCGGTTGATCCTGCCGGAGGCCACTGCTATGGGGGTCCGATTAAGCCATGCGAGTCATGGGGTGCGCTCTGCGCGCACCGGCGGACGGCTCAGTAACACGTCGGTAACCTACCCTCGGGAGGGGAATAACCCCGGGAAACTGGGGCTAATTCCCCATAGGCCAGAGGTACTGGAAGGTCCTCAGGCCGAAAGGGGCTTTGCCCGCCCGAGGATGGGCCGGCGGCCGATTAGGTAGTTGGTGGGGTAACGGCCCACCAAGCCGAAGATCGGTACGGGCCATGAGAGTGGGAGCCCGGAGATGGACACTGAGACACGGGTCCAGGCCCTACGGGGCGCAGCAGGCGCGAAACCTCCGCAATGCGGGAAACCGCGACGGGGGGACCCCCAGTGCCGTGGCATCGCCACGGCTTTTCCGGAGTGTACAGAGCTCTGGGAATAAGGGCTGGGCAAGGCCGGTGGCAGCCGCCGCGGTAATACCGGCGGCCCGAGTGGTGGCCGCTATTATTGGGCCTAAAGCGTCCGTAGCCGGGCCTGTAAGTCCCTGGCGAAATCCCACGGCTCAACCGTGGGGCTTGCTGGGGATACTGCAGGCCTTGGGACCGGGAGAGGCGGAGGGTACTCCTGGGGTAGGGGTGAAATCCTATAATCCCAGGAGGACCGCCAGTGGCGAAGGCGCTCCGCTGGAACGGGTCCGACGGTGAGGGACGAAGGCCAGGGGAGCGAACCGGATTAGATACCCGGGTAGTCCTGGCTGTAAAGGATGCGGGCTAGGTGTCGGGTGAGCTTCGGGCTCGCCCGGTGCCGAAGGGAAGCCGTTAAGCCCGCCGCCTGGGGAGTACGGCCGCAAGGCTGAAACTTAAAGGAATTGGCGGGGGAGCACTACAAGGGGTGGAGCGTGCGGTTTAATTGGATTCAACGCCGGGAACCTCACCGGGGGCGACGGCAGGATGAAGGCCAGGCTGAAGGTCTTGCCGGACACGCCGAGAGGAGGTGCATGGCCGCCGTCAGCTCGTACCGTGAGGCGTCCACTTAAGTGTGGTAACGAGCGAGACCCGCACCCCCAGTTGCCAGTCCTCCCCGCTGGGGAGGAGGCACTCTGGGGGGACCGCCGGCGATAAGCCGGAGGAAGGAGCGGGCGACGGTAGGTCAGTATGCCCCGAAACCCCCGGGCTACACGCGCGCTACAATGGGCGGGACAATGGGATCCGACCCCGAAAGGGGAAGGGAATCCCCTAAACCCGTCCCCAGTTCGGATCGCGGGCTGCAACTCGCCCGCGTGAAGCTGGAATCCCTAGTACCCGCGTGTCATCATCGCGCGGCGAATACGTCCCTGCTCCTTGCACACACCGCCCGTCACTCCACCCGAGCGGGGTCTGGATGAGGCTTGGTCTCCCTTCGGGGAGGCCGAGTCGAGTCTGGGCTCCGTGAGGGGGGAGAAGTCGTAACAAGGTAGCCGTAGGGGAACCTACGGCTCGATCACCTCCTATTGCCGGAAAATCCGTCCGGGGGGTTTAAGAGATGTCGGGCCTGCCATCAGTGGGCCGGTAGCTCAGCCTGGGAGAGCGTCGGCTTTGCAAGCCGAAGGCCCCGGGTTCGAATCCCGGCCGGTCCACCACGAAGAGGTGCACATCCCAAGCTCTGCTTGGGGTGGAAGGGCCTGAGACCTCGAACAGGGGTCACAGTGAGGGCCGTGCATAGGCGAGCTGGTCCAGAAAACGTCCCGCCCGGTGGCAATTGAGCCGCCTGGTGGATGGCTCGGCTTGGGGCGCCGACGAAGGGCGTGGCAAGCTGCGATAAGCCCCGGCGAGGCGCAGGCAGCCGTCGAACCGGGGATTCCCGAATGGGACCTCCTGCGGCTTTGCCGCACTCCCAGTCGGGAGGGGGAACGCGGGGAATTGAAACATCTTAGTACCCGCAGGAAAAGAAAGCAAAAGCGATGCCGTTAGTAGGGGCGACCGAAAGCGGCACAGGGCAAACTGAACCCTAGGCCGAAAGGTCTGGGGGATGTGGTGTAGTAGGGCCCGCGTCGGAGCTCTGGGAGTGAAGTCGAAGTCCGCTGGAACGCGGTGCCGTAGAGGGTGATAGCCCCGTAGGCGTAAGCTCCCGAGCTCCTGCGGTGTCCCTGAGTACCGTCGGTCGGATATCCGGCGGGAAGCTGGGAGGCATCGGCTCCCAACCCTAAATACGTCCCAAGACCGATAGCGAACTAGTACCGTGAGGGAAAGCTGAAAAGCACCCCTGAAGGGGGGTGAAAAGAGCCTGAAACCAGGCGGCGATAGGAGGGTACGGCTCGAAAGGGCTGACCCTTCCCGAAGGAAACACGGGCGACCGTGGAGTACGAGGGAAGGCGACCGGAGTTGCACCGTCCGTCTTGGATCACGGGGCAGGGAGTTCATCCGAGCGGCGAGGTTAAGGGGGTCAACCCCGAAGCCGCAGGGAAACCGACAGGTCCGCAACCCGTAAGGGTGAGGGACGGGGTGTGAAAGCGCCCGGAGTCGCTCGGATGAGACCCGAAGCCGGTCGATCTAGCCCGGGGCAGGGTGAAGTCCCTCAACCGAGGGATGGAGGCCCGCTAGGGGTGCTGACGTGCAATTCGCTCCCGTGACCTCGGGCTAGGGGTGAAAGGCCAATCGAGGCCGGCGATAGCTGGTTCCCGCCGAATTATCCCCCAGGATAGCCCGGCCGGAGGTAGGTGGTGGGGTAGAGCACTGATTGGGGGTTTAGGGGGAGAAATCCCCCGGCTCCCTGTCAAACTCCGAACCCACTGCCGCTGTAGATGGCCGGAGTAGGGTGGCGGTGTAAGCCGTCAACCGAGAGGGGAACAACCCAGACCGGGGTTAAGGCCCCTAAATGCCGGCTAAGTGTTACTCCAAAGGGTGTCCCTGGCCTTAGACAGCGGGGAGGTAGGCTTAGAAGCAGCCATCCTTTAAAGAGTGCGTAACAGCTCACCCGTCGAGGTCAGGGGCCCCGAAAATGGACGGGGCTCAAGCCGGCTGCCGAGACCCCGGCGCACGGACCGATTGGTCCGTGATCGGGTAGGCGGGCGTTCCGATGGGGCTGAAGCTGGGCCGTAAGGTCCAGTGAACCCGTCGGTATTGTGGATCCTGCCGGGAGTAGCAGCATAGCCGGGTGAGAATCCCGGCCGCCGAAGGGGCCAGGGTTCCACGGCAATGTTCGTCAGCCGTGGGTTAGTCGGTCCTAAGCGGGTCCGTAACTCGGCGCCCGCGAAAGGGAAACGGGTTTATATTCCCGTACCACGGTGGTAGGTGCGGCAACGCAAGCCCAGAGGGTGACGCCTCGGGGTAGGCGGACCGGCCCACAAGGCCGGCTAAGCGTATAAGTCCGGGGAGTGCCGTAATGGCGAGAACCGGATGAAAGCGTGATGGGCCTCCCGTAAGGGGGGTTCCGCCGATCCCTGGGGCCCGTGAAAAGCCCTCTAGGAACGATCCACCGTGACCGTACCGAGAACCAACACTGGTGCCCCTGGGTGAGAAGCCTAAGGCGTGTCGGGGGAAACCCAGCCGAGGGAACTCGGCAAATTGGCCCCGTAACTTCGGGATAAGGGGTGCCTGCGGATGAGTAATCCGCAGGTCGCAGTGACTAGGGGGACCCGACTGTTTAGTAAAAACACAGGTCCCAGCTAGCCCGAAAGGGTTTGTACTGGGGCCGACGCCTGCCCAGTGCCGGTATGTGAAGCCCGGGTCCAACCGGGTGAAGCACCGGTAAACGGCGGGGGTAACTATAACCCTCTTAAGGTAGCGAAATTCCTTGTCGGTTAAATGCCGACCTGCATGAATGGCGTAACGAGGTCCCCACTGTCCCCGGCTGGGGCCCGGCGAAACCTCTGCCAGGCGCATATGCCTGGGACCTCCGGTGGGAAGCGAAGACCCCATGGAGCTTTACTGCAGCCTGCCGTTGCCATACGGCGGGGGGTGCGCAGCGTAGGCGGGAGGCGTCGAAGCCCGTCCTCCGGGGCGGGTGGAGCCGTCCATGAGACACCGCCCACCCTCTGCCGTATGGCTAACCCGCGACGCGGGGACAGCGGTAGGTGGGCAGTTTGGCTGGGGCGGCACACCCTCGAAAAGGTATCGAGGGTGCCCTAAGGTCGGCTCAGGCGGGTCAGGAATCCGCCGTAGAGTGCAAGGGCAAAAGCCGGCCTGACTGGACCCGTAACAGAGGCGGGTCCAGCCGCGAAAGCGTGGCCTAGCGAACCCCTGAGCCTCCCCGGTGGGGGCCAGGGATGACAGAAAAGCTACCCTGGGGATAACAGAGTCGTCTCGGGCGAGAGCCCATATCGACCCCGAGGCTTGCTACCTCGCTGTCGGCTCTTCCCATCCTGGTCCTGCAGCAGGGGCCAAGGGTGGGGGTGTTCACCCATTAAAGGGGAACGTGAGCTGGGTTTAGACCGTCGTGAGACAGGTCGGATGCTATCTACCGGAGGTGTTGGCCACCTGAGGGGAAGGCTCCCCCAGTACGAGAGGAACAGGGAGCCGCGGCCTCTGGTCTACCGGTTGTCCTACAGGGCACAGCCGGGCAGCTACGCCGTAGCCGATAAGGCCTGAAAGCATCTAAGGCCGAAGCGGCCCCCGAAAACAGGCGGCCACTCCTGGGCGTTGGGCCTGGGTGACCGGTCCGTTGCCCAGGACGAGGGCCCGGGAAGAAGACCCGGTTGATGGGGCGGGGATGTAAGCGGGAAGGGAAACCGACCCGTTCAGTCTGCCGCTCCCAATCGCCCGAGTGCCCCGGGCGGGACGTCTGAGAGACCAGCTCGCCTATGCACGGCTCAGCCCCAATAACTCTCTGAAAATTCTGTTCTCCTTGCAATCGTTGCCTTTAACTGCAATAGCGATTTCCTGTGGCGACCACCTTGTTGATGCCTACGGTGAAGAACTGCACTTGTTTCATGGTGTCCGGGAATTCCTCGACTGGCTACTGAGCGCTCTCTCCTCTCAATAGCCAGCTGGAACATCGGGGAGAAAGTCAAGCCTATCCTCAAAGGCTTTGGCCTCTGGGGCTACTTCCTCTTCCCTAAAATCGAGGGGCATCCCGATAAAGCTGACATGATACGGAGAACCATCGAGGAGCTTGAATCGATCGGCTACACCATCGACGACGTCATCTACGTCGATGACAGGGCAATCCACGTTGACAGGATTAAGATGGAGCTTCGTGAAGTGGACTTCATCCACATGTGGATCGACGTAAAGTCTTTTGAGGGGCTCAAACAACTCTTGGAAAAACTGGATTGGGGTGGTTGAGATGGAACTCCTCATCGTCAAGGACAAAAGAATAGACTACGACGGCTCGGCTATTCAGAGCCACTGGGCTTACAGGAACTTTGGAATCCTTGGAAACTCTATCATCGTCTTTCGCGGGAAGTGCGACGTCAAGGTTGGGGAGATGATAGACATCGAAGACCTCCGTCAAAGCAAGGAGATAAAGAGCGACGACATGGTGCACTATATCATTGAGGTGTTCGAGCTCGTGAACACCCTCTTCGCCTCGACGCTCCAGAAGCTCTTCATAGCGAAGCTGTGCGAGGTTCTGTCCGAATACGGGGTAAGGACGGAAAGGAGGGGTGATGACATCTACGTTAATGGGAAAAAGCTCAGCATATCAATAGCCACCGTCTCTCCGGTCAGCGTAAAGATCCACATCGGGATAAACGTCGAGGCAAAGGGAATCCCAGAGGGGGTCGAGGCCATCGGTCTGAAGGAGCTCGGCATCACAGACGTTAATGAATTCATGGAGAAAACCGGAAATGCCTTTGTTGCCGAGTTTAACAAGGTAAAGAAGGACAGTCTGAAGGTGCGCTGGGCTCAGTAGAGAAAGAACAGAGCGCTCCCGACGAGTGGAACTGCCAGATTATCATCGAGCCATCTCTGATACTCGGTTAGCGTGAGAACGACCGCCTATACGGCCTTTCCTATTATTCCCCCGCCGAGGAGCCAGAGGGCTATTGGCAGGGCGGTGAGGAAGTAGCCCAAGCTTCCTGTCCAGTGCTTTTTGAGCTTTACATTGAAGCCGTTTCTCCTGAAGTAGTAGTGCCTGATTATCCCTGTAACCCCATCGCTTACCGCCAATCGCCAGCAGAAGCGCAGTGTGTGCTTCCTCTGAAATATCGGAGGATACCGAGGAGGAGAAGGCGAAAAAGACAGCCCGCAGTTGTACCCTATCCGGTACCATGAACACTCCCTCCGCTTCAAGTGAGGCCATACCTGGAACATCCCAAAGGCAAAGGCGGCGGCGCTGAATACCCATATAGGGAGCAGCCCGTAATAGAACATCAAAACGGCCGGGACAATGCTGAAATGGTTATTTTTCTGTTCACCCACTCCACTCTGGCCCGAGTTTTCTTGTTCCGTATATTGCTGCCAGAATAAACGAGGCGGCGACACCGCTCCATAGGAGCCAGTTTGAAACCATAGATTCCACCAAAAATAAAAGGTTGTTTTGGGTAAATACGTTCCTCATCCGAAAGCGCTCATAACCTTGTGGAGGGCGTTGGCGAAATCCTCCGCGTGAACGACGATGTACCAGTCATCCGTCCTCGTTAGTTCACCGCGCGATTTCCCCATCAGTTCCCCGTAAAGTCCTTGAATCCTTATCCGCGGCTCGGTAGTCGAGAGCTTGAGAGTTATCTCGCTCGGTTTTCCGTCTTCCCAGACGATGCCAACTTTTAACCCTGCTTTCGTTTCCTTCCTCTTCTTGAGGCCCAGTTTGAGGTAGCGGAGCCTCTCCTCCGGGATGTCATTCTCTTCGGCCTTCTCGCGAAGGTATTCGTCCGCTAGAGTTAGCCCGTGAAGACCCAGGGCATAGCCAAAGACTGGGATCCCCATGTCCTTCCGGGTTCTCCCCTTGTAAGCGTAGACCTCTATTCTCTTCCCGGAGCCCCTGTCAAGTTTATAAATTTTGCCCTTGAATGAGTAGTTCAAGATGGACCTTAACCTTAAAAGGGGGTTTCCCGAGCTAAGCGCGGTGGTGAGAATGGTTCACTGGGCTGATTACATGGCCGAGAAGATAATCCATGAAAGGGGCGACAAGGAGGAGTACGTAGTAGAGAGCGGGATAACCCCGAGCGGTTACATTCATATAGGCAACTTCCGCGAGTTTTTCACCGCATACATAGTCGGGCACGCCTTAAGGGACAAGGGCAAGAAGGTGAGGCACATCCACATGTGGGACGACTACGACCGCTTTAGGAAGGTTCCCAAGAACGTCCCGCCCGCGTGGAAGGAGCACCTCACGAAGCCCGTCCGTGAGGTTCCGGACCCCTGGGGCTGTCACGACAGCTACGCCGAGCACTTCATGAGCCTCTTTGAGGAGGAGGTCTCAAAGCTCGGCATCGAGGTGGACTTCCTCCACGCCTACGAGCTGTACAAGAGCAGTGAGTATGCTGAGGAAGTAAGGCTTGCCCTTGAGAAGAGGGACGAGATAAAGGCCATCCTCGACGAATTCCGCGACAGGGCAAAGCAGCCGCACCTTGAGGATTCTTGGCAGCCGGTCATGGTCTACTGCCCCCAGTGCAGAAGGGAAGCCGAGTTCGTCTCCTGGGACGGTGAGTGGAAGGTTCGCTATAAGTGCCCCCACTGTGGCAGGGAGGGAGAAACTGACATCCGTGAGGGCAACGTCAAGCTCCGCTGGCGCGTTGACTGGCCTATGAGATGGGCCCACTTCAGGGTTGACTTCGAGCCCGCTGGAAAGGACCACCTTGCCGCCGGAAGCTCCTACGACACTGGAAAGGAGATAGTGGAGAAGGTCTTCGGCTGGAAGGCGCCGCTCACGCTCATGTACGAGTTCGTAGGAATAAAGGGCCAGAAGGGCAAGATGAGCGGCTCAAAGGGCAACGTCATCCTCCTGAGCGACCTCTACGAAGTACTCGAACCTGGAATAATTCGTTTTATCTACGCGAAGGCTCGCCCGAACAAGGAGCTTAAGATAGACCTCGGGCTCGGCCTGCTCAACCTCTACGACGAGTTCGACAAGGTTGAGAGGATATACTTCGGACTTGAGAAGGCAAAGAACCCGGATGAAGAGGAGGAACTGAAGAGGACTTATGAGCTTTCAATGCCGAAGCTCTCGGATAGACTCCTGGCACAGGCCTCCTTCAGGTTCCTAGTCACGCTAGTTCAGATGCCCCACCTCGATGAGGAGGGAGTAATAAGAGTCCTTCAGGAGCAGGGCCACGTCCCGGAGAACCTCACCGATGAGGACATCGAGAGGATAAGGCTCCGCATAAGGCTCGCCAAGAACTGGGTCGAGAAGTACGCGCCGGAGGACGTTACGTTCAGCCTGCTTGAGAGGCCCCCTGAAATTGAACTTGAGCCCAACGTCAGGGAGGCGATGCTAGAAGTGGCAGAGTGGCTGGAGAACCACGAGAAGTTCACCGTTGACGAGCTCAACAACGCCATATTCGACGCGGCAAAGAAGCGCGGAATTCCGAGCAAGAAGTGGTTTAAGGCCCTCTACAACGTCTTCATCGGCAAAGACCGTGGACCGAGGCTGGCCCCGTTCCTGGCCTCTCTAGAAAGGGGGTTTGTGATAAGACGTCTCCGCATGGAGGCATGACTTTGTTCCCCTTTCTCACTTCTTTGGAACATAAACCTGGAAATAAGAGTACTCGTTGACCTTCTCCTCCGCAATCTTTCTGAAGTACAGATTTGTTAAAAGGTCTACGGCCGTTTTTCCCCACACGTTAAATCTTACTCTAAAAGAGTCCTTCTCGCTCTGAAACTCTATGACCGCGCTTTTTTCATCGGGATCGGTCAGAACTTTGCTTATCCAGTACTCCGCGCCGATTACCTGGCCGCTTGTAAGCTTGGGAAGGAACGTCCTCAGGTCGAGGAAGTGTAGCAGCATCCTTCCCCCAGGCTTCAGAACCCTGGCCACCTCCTTGAAGGTGCTGTTCAGGACCGGTGGGTCGAAGTGGACTATGCTGTCTCCAATGAAGAGCACGTAATCGAAGCTGTTTTCCTCGAACGGGAGCTCCCTTGCATCCCCCAATATAAACTCCACTTTTGAACGCTTCTCCTTCGCGTACTCCTTGGCCCTCTCGATCATGAATCCACTTGAGTCAATACCCACAACATCGAACCCCATGTCCTCCAGCAGGAACGAGAATCCCCCGACACCACATGCTAAGTCGAGAACCCTGCCTTTTTTAGGCATGTATTTGAGAAGGAGTGGCTCAAGCGTTTCAATCCTTTTTCTGTACTCATCGGAGTATATGTCGCTGTATGCATTGAAGACCGTGTAGTACTTTTCGAACGTCATGTTTGCTCCTTCCCCTTTCAACTTTAAATACCTTCCCGCCTGCCTAACCCTTAAAAACGCCGGTGACTACTGGGTGCGGTGGTGTCGATGGAGTTCAACCTCATAATCACTGGTGTCGGTGGTCAGGGCGGCCTCACCCTCTCGAGGATAGTGGGAAACGCCGCCATGCACAAAGGCTACAACGTCAGAATAGGTGAAACCCTTGGAATGAGCCAGCGCTACGGGAGCGTCCTCAGCTACCTCCGCTTTGGGGAGGAGGTCTACTCGCCCCTCATTGAGGAAGGTCAAGCAGACCTCATGCTCGCCCTCGAACCTGCGGAGGCACTCAGAAACGCGCGCTTTCTCGGAAATAAAAGCCACGCGATAATCAACGCCTACCCGATACATACGGCAACAACCCTCGTCGGCAAGGAGCGCTATCCTGAACTCGACGAGATAAGGGAGGCCATCGGTAAAATCTGCCCCGTTTACATGATGGACTTCCAGAAGGAAGCGGATAAGATAAACCCGAGAACTTTGGGAGTTCTCATGCTCGGCTACGCCTTCGGAAAGGGCTTTGTCCCCCTCAAAAAGGAGAGCCTCTACGAGGGCATTAGAACAACCCTCCGCGAGAAGCTCTGGGAGATCAACTTCAGGGCCCTTGAGAGGGGAATCGAGCTGTCAAAAACGTGAAAGCCCTTCTGAGAGCTTTCAATTCCTCTTTTCCCACTCTGTTCTTCCTCCAGCGCTCCTTCATGTTCAAGTTCTCGTCCTCCACGTCCAGAACTGCCTTTCTCACCCCGCCCCGCGGATGGTTGCAGTCGCCCTCCCAGCGGGGGATGACGTGGACGTGGAGGTGTGGAACCGTCTGTCCTGCGGCCCTTCCGAGGTTCATGCCGATGTTGAACCCGTCTGGATTGAGGGACTCGGAGAGTGCGCTCATTGCGATTTCAACTCCCCTGATCAGCGCCCCTTTTTCCTCCTCTGTGAGTTCCATCCACCGCTCCACGTGCCTCCTTGGAACGACGAGCATATGCCCCCTGCTGGCTGGATAAGAATCTGCCAGTATTCTAATCAGACTGTCCTCGTAGAGCACTACCTCCATTTCTGGCTTACAAAACGGACACTCCATACCATCACCTGAAAGGCTTTAAAGCCAACTGCTTTATCCCCCTTACGGTGATGGAGTTGGGCGAGACAGAAGAACTCTACAGTTTTTACAGGAAGGCTCTATCTGCTGGGCTCTTGATAATGCTCCTGGCGTTTGCTATCCTCCTCTGGAATCCTCTGGGGAAAGCATCCGTTGGGGTTGCATTAGTGCTGTTTGCCCTGGCGCTTATTCCCATTGAACTTGCGAGGAGGACGGCCAGAAAGCTCGCGGCCATTGCCTTCAGGGAGGCTTAATGGAAAAGCTTAATTATCCCCATGGGAATGAGTGTTAGGTTAAGAAAGGATAGGGGTGATATATGATGGCGTTTGTACCACCACAGGCAGGTTATGACCGGGCTATAACGGTTTTCAGTCCGGACGGGAGGCTCTTCCAGGTTAATTATGCCAGGGAGGCTGTAAAGAGGGGAGCGACTGCCGTTGGAGTAAAATGGAAGGATGGCGTTGTCCTCGCCGTTGAGAAGAGGATAACCAGCAGGCTGATTGAACCGAGCAGTTATGAGAAGATTTTCCAGATTGACGAGCACATAGCCGCCGCTCCGAGCGGCATAATAGCCGATGCCCGCGTTCTCGTTGACAGGGCCAGGCTTGAGGCCCAGGTTTACCGCCTCACCTACGGCGAACCCGTTCCTCTCACCGTTCTGGTTAAGAAGATATGCGACCTCAAGCAGGCCCACACCCAGTACGGCGGTGTGAGGCCCTTCGGTGCGGCCCTACTCATGGCGGGCGTCAACGAGAAGCCCGAACTCTATGAGACCGATCCGAGCGGTGCTTACTTTGAGTGGAAGGCGGTCGCGATAGGAAGCGGCAGGAACACGGCCATGGCAATCTTTGAGGAGCACTACAGCGATGACATCGGCATGGAGGGAGCGATAAAGCTCGCCATACTCGCGCTGGCCAAGACCCTTGAAGAGCCCAGCGCGGAGGGCATAGAGGTTGCCTACATCACCATGGAAGACAAGAGCTGGAAGAAGCTTTCAAAGGAAGACGTGGAGCAGTACCTCAACGATGTCCTCAAAGAGGCCGAAGAGGAAGAGGTCGAGGAGAAATCTGAGGACTACTCAGAACTCGACCAAAACTACTGAGGTGACGGGCGATGCCAATAAGCCTTGATAGAGCCGTCATCGCCCGTCTGAAAACGCATGGTGAAACGTTTGAGATACTGGTCGATCCTTACCTGGCGAGGGACTTCAAGGAGGGCAAGGACGTCCCGATAGAGGAGATCCTCGCCACTCCTTACATTTTCAAAGATGCGCACAAGGGTGACAAGGCGAGCGAGCACGAGATGGAGAAGATATTCGGCACCAGTGATCCCTATGAGGTCGCCAAGACGATACTGCAAAAAGGGGAGGTTCAGCTCACCGCCGAGCAGAGGAGGCAGATGCTTGAGGACAAGAGGCGCTACATAGCTACTATGATACACAGACACGCCGTTGATCCAAGAACTGGCTATCCCCATCCCGTGGACAGGATTCTGAAGGCCATGGAAGAAGCCGGCGTGCACGTGGACCTCTTCAAGGATGCCGAGGCCCAGGTTCCAGGGGTCATCAGAGCTATCCGACCGCTTCTCCCGATAAAGTTGGAGATGAAAGTCATAGCGGTCAAGGTTCCAAGCGATTATGTGGGCAAAGCCTATGGGGAAGTCAGGAAGTTCGGCAACATCAAGAGGGAGGAGTGGGCCAGCGACGGCTCGTGGATGTTCCTCATCGAAATCCCCGGAGGGGTTGAGGAGGAGTTTTATGAGAAGCTCAACGCCCTTACAAAGGGCGAAGCCGTAACTAAACTTGTAGAGAGGAAGGGACTATGAAGAGAGTTTTTGTAAAACCCAGGGAATTGGTTGTTCCTGGAACGCTACTTGCCCAGGGACCATTTAAGGCTGGAAGAGGGACTTTCAGGGAAGGCAACAGGATTTACTCAACCGTGGTAGGCCTGGTGGAAGTCAGGGGAGACTTAATACGGGTAATACCCCTCGAAGGGCCGTACATGCCCGAAGTTGGCGACAACGTCCTCGGAAAGATAGTCGACGTCAGGTTCTCTAACTGGGCCGTTGACATAGGAGCACCGTACGAGGCGGGCCTTCGCGTCCAGGATGCCGCAGAGGAGCGCATCGATTTGGCCAAGACTGATCTCAGGAAGATATTCGATATAGGTGACATAATCTACGCCAAAGTGAAGGCATACAACGAAGTGAACCAGATAGACCTCACAACGAGGGGAATGCCGTTCAGGGGTGGCCCGCTCAGGGGAGGCCAGCTCGTGACGATAACCCCCTCAAAGGTTCCGAGGGTCATAGGCAAGGGCGGTTCAATGATAAACATGATAAAGAAGCTTACTGGGACGAGGATAATCGTCGGCCAGAACGGATGGGTATGGGTCAGCGGAAAGAAGCCCGAACTCGAAAACCTGGCTGTTGAGGCTATACTCAAGGTTAACAGGGAGAGTCACACCCAGGGATTGACCGACAGGGTGAAGGAGATGCTCCTCTCCCGGCTTAACGAACTTAAGGAGCGCGGGGTAATAGGAGAGGTTCCCCGCCTTGATGAAGAGAACAAAGGTGAAGAACAATGATGGGTAGGCCGGAAGGTTTGAAGCTCATCGATGAGAACGGTAAGAGGGTTGACGGAAGAAAGAAGTACGAACTCAGGCCCCTCAATATGGAAGTTGGGGTCCTGAAGAACGCTGACGGCTCCGCTTACATAGAGTGGGGCAAGAACAAGATACTCGCTGCGGTCTACGGGCCGAGGGAGATACACCCCAAACACCTCCAGAGGCCGGATATGGCAGTTCTCCGCGTCAGGTACAACATGGCACCCTTCAGCGTTGAGGAGAGGAAGAAGCCGGGCCCCGACAGGAGGAGCGTTGAGATAAGCAAGGTCATCAGGGGAGCCCTTGAGCCCGCCCTGATCCTTGAGATGTTCCCGCGGACAGTGATAGACGTCTTTATTGAGGTTCTGCAGGCCGATGCTGGTACCCGCGTTGCAGGCATAACCGCGGCTTCACTTGCCCTCGCTGATGCGGGCGTTCCAATGAGGGACCTGGTTGCCGCGTGCGCAGCCGGGAAGATAGACGGGGAGATCGTCCTTGACCTCAACAAGGATGAGGACAACTATGGTGAGGCGGACGTCCCAGTGGCTATAATGCCCCTGAAAAACGACATAACTCTCCTCCAGATGGACGGCTACCTCACCAGGGAGGAGTTCATGGAGGCCGTAAAGCTCGCGATAAAAGGCGCCAAGGCAGTCTATCAGAAGCAGAGGGATGCACTGAGGGAAAAGTACCTCAAGATCGCCGAGGAGGTGGCTGAGAATGAGTGATGCAGAGGTAATGGCCGGTATAATGAGGGACCGGATCCTCAGCCTGCTTAAGGATAATAAGAGGATAGATGGAAGGGGCTTTGAGGACTACCGCGACATCGAGATAAAGACCGGCCTCGTAGAGAAAGCTGAGGGTTCTGCCTGGGTCAGGCTTGGTGATACCAGGGTTCTCGTCGGCATAAAGATCGACGTTGGCGAGCCCTTCCCCGATCTACCTGACAGAGGTGTTATGACAACTAACGTTGAGCTTGTCCCGCTCGCATCGCCGACTTTTGAGCCCGGCCCGCCGGATGAGAGGGCTATTGAGCTCGCCCGCGTCGTTGACAGGGGCATAAGGGAGAGCGGGGCCGTCGACCTTGAGAAGCTCGTTATCATCCCAGGGAAGCTCGTGTACGTCATATTCATAGACGTCCACGTCCTGGACCATGACGGCAACCTCATCGACGCCACGGGCCTTGCCGCCATGGCTGCCCTTCTGACGACTCAGATTCCCAAGATAGAGTACAACGAGGAGACCGGAGAGCTGGTGCGCCTTGAGGAGAGATTCCCGCTCCCAGTAACTCACGTTCCACTTCCGGTAACGTTCGCCAAGATTGGCTCCAACATAGTCGTGGATCCGAACCTCGACGAAGAGAACGTTATGGACAGCAGGATAACCATAACCACCGACGAAACGGGTCATATCTCCGCCGCTCAGAAAGGAGAAGGCGGCTCTTTCAAGCTTGAGGAGGTTATGTACGCCGTCGATATCGCAATCAAAAAATCGGCTGAGCTCAGGGAACTCCTCATGAAGTCCATAGGTGGGGCCGAATGAGGCCCCTTTTTCTATGGGAAAGAGATATAAACATTGAGGTCCAATTTAGTCCAGCTTTCGTTACGATTAAACCGGGGTGAAAAGAATGGGGCTGTTTGATAGCATCGTTAAGAAGAAGCCGGCGGAGGATAAACCCAAGAAGTCCGTGCCCGTTAAGGAGGTTGCCCCCGCTAAGGAGGATAAAACCCAGGCTCCGAGGGACGTTGACGTAATCCCCCTTGAGGAGGATGTTCTCGCCAGGGAGATAGTTAAACCTCAGGTCAGGTACATCAAGAAGGTCATAGTGACGAGCTACTCCGACCTTGAGACGATATCCACCGAACTCCAGAACGGCAACCTCGTTCTCGTCGACCTAAGCCCGCTGGAGGTCAAACCGGACATCCTTGAGAAGGTTGCGGAGCAGATAAAGGGAATGAGCGCCGCCCTCGGCGGTCAGGTCGCCAAGGTCTGCAAGAACGAGATAAGGCTTCTCCTGACCCCAGAAGACATAAAGCTCGCCAAGTGATTTTCTTTCTTCATACCCCGTTCCTATTCTTGCCGTTTTTGCACTAAGCACGTGACTTTATAAACCCTTTTTGAGTTCACTCTCCGGTGGTGAAGATGGTGGAGAGAGAGGAAAAGAAGAGAGAGGATAACGTTAATCCAGATGAGATTCAGGTCATCACCCTCGGCGACTGCCCAGTATGCGGTGGGAAGGGCACGCTCAAGGCCATGCAGTACATCCACGAGATTCCCTACTTCGGAAAGGTCATGGAGAGCACGATATTCTGCGAGAAGTGCGGCTACCGAAACGCCGACGTCGTCATGCTCGAGGACAGGCCGCCCAAGCTCTACACCGTTCGGGTAGAGGAGGAGAAAGACCTCTTCACGCGCGTCGTCAGAAGCAAGAGCGGAACAATAGAGCTCGACGAGATAGGCGTTAAGATTGAGCCCGGCCCGGCCGCCGAGGGATTCGTCAGCAACGTTGAAGGGGTTCTGGAGAGGGTGAGGGAGACCCTGCTGATGGCCAGGGAGTTCAAGCGGCAGGAAGGCGACGAAGAGGCCGTGAAGAGAGCGGACGAAGTGCTTGAGTACATTAAGGAGGTTGGGGAGGGCAGAAAACCTCTCACCGTCAGGATAATGGACCCACTGGGCAACAGCGCCCTCGTCGGCGAGAAAGTTAAGAGCAGACTTTTAACGCAGAAGGAGATAGACTCCCTCAGCCTCGGCCCATACGTGAAGGTGAACCCGGATGAACTAGAAGCTGGGTCGAATGAAGGTTCTGGGGAGGGAGGTTCCTCCAAAGAGAAAGACCACGAAGAAGAGACCGATTAGAGGTAAACGACCTCCCTCGTCAGGAGGTCTTCCATCAGGTTTTTCACCCACTCCTTCCTCGTTCTCGCCGAAACGTGGATTATTCCCTCCACGTGGATTCCGTAGCGCCTCTTCATTTCCTCCCTACTTATTGGCTCCTTGAACAGAAAGGGCCTCTCTATCGTGAAGGCGTATCCGAAGTCCTTTATGTACTCCCCAAGCCACTTCTTACCGTTCTCGCTGTGGACTAAAGTCAATCCGCTTGTATCTTTGGCTATCTCCCAGAGCGTGTCGAGGTCGGCCTTGATAACCTCTCCAACCTCAAAACCGCCCGCTATCGTTCCCCTCCGCGTTAAAGTCTGCTCCTCGTGGAGGCCAAGCCTTCTCAACGTGTCCCTGAGCTCGTAGGGGTTTCCCCTTGCTACGTAGAGAAAAACTAGGTCTCCCTCATTGAAGGCCTTTCTCTTTCGGAGTTCCACCGTCTTCAGTCCTCGGAATATCAGCTCCGCGTAGACCTGGTGGAGGGCTATGACGTGCTCCATGCTCTTTTCACCACCACATGGCTCGATGAAAGGTTAAAAAGGATTGCGCGCAATTTTCTTTGATGCTGCTTCTCTTTGGAAAGATAGAGCTCGTGATAAAAGCAGAAGATGTAAAGGTCAGGTTACCTTGAGTGGAGGCAACTATTAAAAAGAGTTTCTTACGTATTGTTAGGTGGGTGAATGTTACGTGATCACTGTTAAGAAATACAGACGCTACAATAGAAAAGCTGCAATAGTTTCCCTGGCTATCGCAGTGCTGTTGTTTATCTTCTTCATGTTCGTTATAGCGCCCTTCACCTCCTCAGCACTTGTGGGGGTACTTTTTGGTGGAATGGTTCTGGGGCCTCTGATTGGGATGGCAGTGGGTGGAAAACCTGCCCTTAGAGTTACTAACGGCGAAAAAACCTGTGACCGGATTTACTGGTACGACCAGGATACGCCGGTTCTCTCCGTTTTGGAAGATGGCTACAGTTTGCGGGAACTTCGCCTGAACGAACCCCTTGAAACCGCTGTGTGTGGTACCCCAATCCGCGTGTACCCCACGCCCACTAAGCTTGGGGGTACCCGGGTTGTGGTGGAGATTGTGGGGGAGAAGTATTCCCTTCCCTGATTCTCTTTCTTCAGAAGATAGCTGGAGAGAACAACGAAGCTGGCCAATCATCTCTTCAGCAGCGTTAGTGAAGCCTTCAAAATATCCCCTATGACCCCGCTGGCCGTCTCCTTCAACCCTGCGCCTGCTCCACTGATGACCAGCTTTCCAAGGAGGTCGGTCTTTATAATCGCCGCGTTCTCGTGGCTCTCAACCGCTAAGGGGCTGTCCCTTGGTATTTCCTTTGGTTCCACGGTTACGCTGCCCCCTTCAACCCTGGCGACGAGTCTCACCGTTTTCCCCCGTGCTTTGGCCCTCTCAATCTCTCCCTCCGTTACCTCAGTTATCCCCCTGACCTTTGCCTCGTTAAACGTTATCGGACGAAAAGCTAGGCAGTGGAGTATCGTGGCTTTGTAACCAGCGTCCACCCCAGTTATGTCGCCGCTCGGGTCCCGCTCCGCGATTCCAAGCTTTTGGGCCCTTTCGAGTGCCCGCTCAAAGCTCATACCCCTTTCCATCTCTGTCAGGATGAAGGTGGTCGTCGCGTTGAGAACTGCCTCAATCCTTTCAATGGTGTCCCCACGGAGATTTCCCCTGAGTAGCCCCACTATCGGAGTTCCCGCCATTACTGTCGCCTCGAAGAGGTACGGAAGGTCTCTTTTCTCTGCTTCTTTGATGAGCTCCTCGTAATGGAACGCCAGAGGTGGCTTGTTACTGGTTACCACTCCTTTCCCCTCTCTGAGCGCCGTTCGGTGCCACTCCCATGCATTTTTATCGTTCGTAACGTCTATGACTACGTCGGCATCAATCTCTCTAACCGCTTCTCTCGGAGAAAGGTTGTAAACCTCGTAGTCATTCGTCCATTTCGAAAGCTTTCCAAAGTTCTCCTTCACGAGAAGGGCTTCTGGGAGGTCTATCCCCTCGGGCAGCCAGACCGTTCCGCTTGTGTCTGAGATGCTGACGACTTTGATGTTAACTCCATATTTCTCCCTGAAAATCCCGGCTTTCTCCAGGAGAACCTGTGCAGTTGCCCGTCCAACGTTACCGAAACCAAAAATGGAGAGGATGACTTCACCCATAAAAACCACCGAAAAGAAAAGGTCACTTACCCAGGATGACCTTTATCATATCCATGTCCCTGACTATGCCCGTGAGTTCCCCTTCTCCTTTTATCACGGGCAACTGCTCTATCTCGTGCTGCACCATCTTCTGGGCGACATCATAGACGCTCATGTGGGGGGTTGCCACTACCAGGTGGGGATTCATGATCTGTTCAACGGGCTTCTTCGGAAGCTGGAGCTCGGCTTTCTCAAAGAGAAGCGTTGGATGGCTCTCCAGTATCCAGTCCTCCTCGCTTGAAACGGCCAGTTCAGTGCTCCTCATTACTCGGATTACCTCTCCGTCTTTCAGGAGGTCCGTCTCGTCTACCATCCCAACGAGGTTCCCGTCGTCGTCTATGACCGGGATTGCCATGGCGTTGCATAGGAGGAGGGCTTTTAGGGCAGCCTTTAGGGGGGTTCCGCGCCAGACGACACCGACGTTCTTCTGATAGTAGTTCTCGATTGTTACGTCCTTTAGCTTCCCGTTCTTGGAGAGATAACGCCTTATAATGTCCCCAACGGTTAGAATACCAACGACCTTTTCGTCCTCATCAACGACGACCACCCGGCGATAGTCCATTTCGAGCATCATTCTCACGGCTTTCTTCAGGTCGTCGTCGGGCTTTACCATCGGAACATCTCGCTGTATGATCATGGCCAGCTGATCCTCGTCGGGGTGCAGAAGAAGGCGCTTTATACTTATTATCCCGCTGACTTTCCCGGTCTTTTTGTTCACAACTGGGAACGCTCTAACGTTGTATTTTCTGAATAGTTCCAATGCATAGCTCCTAGTGGCAGGGAGCTCGATGACCACGGGATCCTTGGTCATTATGGTCTTTACTTTCATCTTCACCACCGCTTTACCTTAGAGAACCCTTCCCATATTTTAATGTTTTGTTCAGGGGCCCTAAAATAAGTGGAGTAGCTGGAATTCCTCCGATGAAAAAATGGTACAAAGGGGAAATAAAAGAACTTACCCAAGGAGGGCAAGGAACACTCCGGCGACAACTGCAGTTCCTATAACGCCGGCGACGTTCGGACCCATTGCGTGCATGAGGATGAAGTTTCCGGGATCCTCTTCGCTCGCCATTCTCTGGACGACCCTGGCCGACATCGGAACTGCTGAAACCCCAGCGGCACCTATCATCGGGTTTATCTTCCCGCCGCTTAACTTCTTCATAAGCTTACCAAAGAGCACTCCTCCAGCGGTTGCACTGGCGAAGGCAACGACACCGAGTCCGAGTATCTCAAGGGTCTGGGCTGTAAGGAAGCTCTCGGCCCTCATGGTCGAGCCAACGCCGAGGCCGAGGAATATGGTGACGATGTTCATGAGCTCCTCCTGTGCGGCCTTGCTGAGCCTTTCAACAACGCCGCTCTCCCTGAAGAGGTTTCCTATCATGAGCATGCCTATCAGTGGTGCCGCACTCGGAACGAGCAGTCCAATGACTATCATGGTGATTATTGGGAAGAGTATCTTCTCCCTCTTTGAAACGGGTCTGAGCTGCTCCATGCGTATCTTCCTCTCCTCTGGACTTGTTAATGCCTTGATGATAGGAGGCTGAATGAGTGGGACGAGGCTCATATAGCTGTAGGCTGCAACGGCCGTCGCTGCCAGTATCTCAGGGGCCAGCTTTGTAGTTAGGTAGATTGTGGTCGGCCCGTCGGCACCACCGATGATTCCTATGCTCGCCGACTGGTGGAGGTTGAAGCCTATCGCCAGAGCCGTTAGCATTGCAACGAAGACACCTATCTGAGCAGCAGCGCCCATCAAAGCCGTCTTTGGATCGGCTATCATGGGCCCGAAGTCCGTCATTGCCCCGAGTCCGAAGAATATGAGGAGCGGGACTATCTCCGTTTTTACAAGGGTGTAGTAGATTATGTCAAATAGGCCCGGCGAGCCGTAGTGCTGGTTCATGTACGTGAGTGTGGCGAATATGTTTCCTTCTATTCCCTGCGGGAGGTTTATGGCCACCGGCCAGTTGGCTATTCCGTTTAACGGCAGGTTCACCAGCACTGCGGTTATACCTATTGGCAGGAGCAGCAGGGGCTCCATCTCGTACTTTATCGCGAGGTAGACGAGGGTGAGGCCGACGAGTATCATTATGAGGTTGCCCACTGTCAGCTGAAGGAAGCCAAGTGTTCCGAGGAAGTCTATAAAGCCCGTCATGCCCCTTCACCTGATTTCTATTATTGGGTCTCCTGTGTTTACGGTGTCTCCTTCTTTGACGAGGATTTTCTTCACTACGCCATCTTTTGGTGCTGGAATCTCGTTCTCCATTTTCATTGCCTCAAGGATCAGGAGTCCTTGTCCAGTTTTGACTTGTTCTCCTTCTTTGACGAGTATTCTGAGGATTTTTCCCGGCATTGGAGCAGTAACAACACCCTCACCCGCAGGAGCCGGTGAAGGAGTTGCCGGAGCTGTAGGTGCCACTGGTGCAACTGGAGCTGGAGCAGGTGAAGAAACCGCAGGAGCAGGGGCAGTTGAAACGCTCGCTTGGGCACTAAGGGCGCTCACGTCTATTCCAAAACCCTGTGCCTCAATCTCATAGCTCTTGTCCTCAAAGCTGACCTTGAACTTTCCTCCAGGGAGCTCCTCTACCGCTACCTCGTACTCAACGCCATCAACGATGACCTTAACCTTCGCCATTCTCACCACTTCCTCTTCTCATAGTTGAAATCCTCAACTTCCTCCGTTGCGGTGTGGAGGCCGTAGAGGCGCCATGCATCCGAAATCTTCTTCCTGAACGGGACCGGCCTCAGCTGGCTTGCTTTCTCTGCAGTGTAAGCGAGTATCGCCGCCGTTATAACCGCCAGGTCCCTCGGCGGAATCTCCGGCTTCTCCTCCGGCTTAGGCTCTGCAGGAGCCGGTGTTGGGGCCGGCACCGGAGCTGGCGTCTCTCTCTCGACGAGGCGCCTCTCCAGCCAGCCCACGAAGTAGAGAACTAGGGCCAGTATTCCCAGGATAATAAAGACGACGGTAACGCCGATTACCGTTACCCATCCGCCTTCTATTAGTGCTGACGACATGCTAACACCTCACAGCGGCATGTTGCCGTGCTTTTTCGGCGGGAGCTTTACTCTCTTGCTCCCCATCGCTTCAAGGGCCATAACTACCCTCCCCCTGGTCTCAGCCGGGTCTATAACGTCGTCGATGTATCCGCGCGCCGCGGCCACGTACGGATTGGCGAACTTGTCGCGGTACTCGGCTATCTTCTGCTGGCGGACTTCTTCCGGGTTCTCAGCGGCTGCTATCTCCTTCCTGAAGATGATGTTTGCCGCTCCCTCCGGACCCATGACCGCTATCTCCGCCGTCGGCCAGGCGAACACGAAGTCAGCACCGAGGTGCTTGCTTCCCATGGCCAGGTATGCTCCACCGTAGGCCTTCCTCAGGACGACGGTGACGAGCGGAACGGTCGCCTCAGAATATGCGTATAAGACCTTTGCACCGTGTCTGATGATTCCCCCGTACTCCTGCTGGGTTCCGGGGAGGTAACCTGGGACGTCAACGAGGGTAACCACCGGTATGTTGTAGGCGTCGCACGTTCTAACAAACCTCGCTATTTTGTCCGAGCTGTCGATGTCGAGAACGCCGGCGAAGTAAATCGGATTGTTGGCGACTATTCCAACGGTCTGGCCGTTCATCCTCCCAAAGCCGACGACGGCGTTGGGTGCGAAGTACGGCAGAATCTCCAGGAAGTCGGGGTTTCCGTTCTCGTCCCTGTCGACTATCTCGTAGATAACCCCCCTCACGTCGTAGCCCTTGTTCGGGTCGTCAGGAACTATGGAGTACAGCGCTTCACTCTTTCTGAATGGTAAGTCACTAGTCTTGACCTTTGGCGGCTTCTCCATGTTGTTGGACGGCAGGTAGCTCACGAGCTTCCTAATGAGCGTCAGAACTTCCTCATCACTCTTGCCGATGAGGTGTGCCTGCCCCGCCTTCTGGGCGTGGACCATCGCACCCCCAAGCTGCTCGGAGCTGACTTCAACGCCCGTAACGGCCTTGACGACCTGTGGACCTGTGATGAACATGAAGGTCGCCGGGTTGTCCACCATCAGAATGAAGTCACCGATGGCAGGGCTGTAAACTGCTCCACCGGCGCATGGGCCCATAATGGCCGTAATCTGTGGGACGACGCCACTTAGGAGGGTGTTCATCTTGAATATGTCTCCGTAGCCCTTCAGGGAGTCAACGCCCTCCTGTATCCTCGCCCCACCGGAATCGTTGAGACCTATGACCGGAGCCCCTGCCTCAAGGGCTAGCTCCATTATGCGCTTTATCTTTGCCGCGTGCATCTCACCGAGAGAACCGCCCATGACGGTGAAGTCCTGGGAGTAGACGAAAACCAGGCGCCCGTCGATGGTTCCGTAGCCGGTGATGACACCGTCGGCAGGTAGCTCCTTCTTGTCCATTCCGAACTCCGTGCCGCGATGCTTCACGAAGGCACCAATCTCGACGAAGCTTCCTGGGTCGAGGAGCTTCTCTATCCTCTCCCTGGCGGTGAGTTTGCCCTTGGCGTGCTGCTTCTCGACGGCCTTCTCGCCGCCCATCGCCATAATCTTCTTCCTTCTCTCATAGAGCTCCTCAAGTTTATCTTCCATGCTCATAAGAACTCCTCCGTAAATTGCTGGAGGTTGTAGTTTGTAAAGTTTAAAAGGGTTTTCAAAGGCGTTAGGTCTATCTAACAGAGTTCAAAGAGCCATTCGCTATCGGAAACGCGCTTGGAGGTATCCATTTGGAATAATCAAAACTCTCCCCTAAAGACAAGTGAGAATTCAAAAAGAGGAAAGGCTTTACAGGTGTGCTATCGGCGTCTCCGCACCGCAGGCCTCGCACTTGAGGAAGTGGAAGCGGCCCTTCTTGATTATCTTCGTGTCCGGGCTTCCGCAGACCGGGCAGATGACGAACTCCTTGAGGTACTTCTTGAGCTTGTTGCTTATGAGGTACGGCGTGAAGCGCCCCTGGAGGATTACCCTCCTCCCTTCGAGCGTTCCGGCCGTTGCAACCTCGCGCAGGATGAACTTTAGGAGGTGGTTCGGGTCGCGGTTCATTGCCTCGGCTATGCCCACGAAGTTCTCTATTATTGTCCTGTTGCCCGCTATCGTGACCTGGGCAGGTGGAACCTCGAAACGTGAGGAGTGCTCCTTTACGTTCTCGGGAAGTTCTTCATAAGCCTTGCCAAGCAGGCTCTCGAAATCGTAAAAGTCCGTCTTCTCGCTCATGTTCTCACCCCATTCCATGTGGCCGTGCCGCTTTATAATCCTTGCCTTTAAGGGGAAATAAGGGGGGAGTTAGAGAACTTTGTAAAATCCACTCCTCGGTTCGTATACCCGTGCATCGCGCTTCAGATCGTTGAGGAGGCGCTTTATATCGCCTTCTGTTCCAAGTCCCGCCTGCTTAGCGGCTTCTATCACACTCTCCTCCGGGGCCCCGAACTCTCCCTCGCTCTCAAGGTTCTTGATTATGTCTATCAGTTTCTCTATCTTGTTGAGCTTCTTCGTACTCTTACCGACCTCAAGGATTGCCGCGTCGAGTGCTCCCTCTTCGTCCACCGCGATTGTCCTCAGCATTCTCTCTATGATCTCTATCGCCGCCCTCGCGTCCTCCCGCGTAACTGTCTCGCTCAGGCGCATGCGTGCATGGGCTTCACTCAGCCTTATGAGTGCCTCCAGCTGCCTTGCTGTAATCGGTATTGGCTGCATCTCCTCCTCGCTCTCTCCTCTCCGCTTGAATCCCTTTCTCATTCTGACGTAGTAGTTCTTTATCTCCTCCATGGCTTCCCTGCTCAAAACCGGGTGAACGTTCTTCCTCGCGTAGGCTATGTACTTCTTGAGCAGGTCGTAGGGTATCTTTGGAGTTACCGCCTCTGCCTCCCCCCTACGAACCTTGAGGATGTGCTCGGCTATGCTGGCGTCCACCTTCTCGTCCGGTTCGTCCAGGAGGAGGAATATGAGGTCGAAACGGCTGAGGAGCGTTGGCGGCAGGTCGAGCTGTTCCGGAAGGGACTTCATCCTGTTGAAGCGCCCGAATTTTGGATTGGCGGCCGCTATAACCGTCGTCCTGGAGTTCAGCGTGGCTGTGATGCCGGCTTTTGAAATGCTTATCGAGTTGTGGAGAACCAATCCATTGGAAACGAAGAGGTGGTACGGCTCGACGGTAACGTCATAGACCCACTTCCACCGGTCGTTTGGAACTTCCTCGACCCGCTTTACCCTCAGAAAGTTCACGTTGGCGTTCCACAGGGAGTAGAACTCGTCGAGATGTTTCCTCGCCTCCCTGATCTTCTCGTCGACCGCGCTCCTGACTATCTCCACGGGGAAGCCTTCTCCCTTCCCGATCTCCTTCTTGAGTCTGTTCACTGTGATCCCGTACCTGAAGTACAGCCAGCTCTTGGGTATGGAATCAAGGGCCTTCAGAGGTTCCTTCTCCTTCCACTCTTCGAGGTCTCTCAGCCTCTCCTCTATCTTGTTGAGAATCTCTTGCATGTGGGATTCCTTAACGAGGGGCTGGCTCAGTCGCGCCCTTTCCCTCGGGCTCAGTCTTACCCCAATAGCCCGGGATGCGCGGAAGAGCGGCTTCACGAGTTCCTTTGGTAGCGTCCTCTCGGCCCTCTCAACTGTGAGGTTCAGGCCCGTTTTTCTGATCTTTGAGAGAACCCCCTTAAAGTAGAGGTGGTCCTGGTAGGCTTCCGCTTCTCTAGGATCTTTGTAGCGCTCCATGGACTTTCCATCAACGTGGATGGGATACCGTCTCACTCCCAATGCAATATCGCCGGGGATTACCTTTTCGGCGGGCCTCTCGGTTATTTCCCCCTTCTCCCACACCATAACCGGATGCTCTGGTGTTACTGTAATCTCCCTGCCATTTGAGAACCGTATCTTTATGAACCTCTCTGGAGCCGTGTGTCTGCTCACGCGGTCGGCCTTTACTCTAACGACTTCCTTCTTTGCAAGGTCGTAAGCTAGGAGCTCGACGTCATCAACGGGAAGTATCTCCGTGTCCTTTCCAAGTATGACCTTATCCCGGTTCCTCTCGATGAGCTCATCAACGAGCTCGCCTATCTTTACTTTCCTGCCATCCGCTAAGAGAAGCTCGAAGTCGTGGTGGTAGCTCTGCTGTTCAAGAGCTTCGTGTATCGCGCTCCTGTCGCGGTCGCTCATCTTGTCAAATTCGTCAATGCAGTTGTGGACGATTATTCCCTCGGCGATGAAGTTATGCTCGTCCGGAACGTAGAGGTCGTATACATAACCCTCGTAGGGTATGCGCTCAATTGAGACGATTTCATCAGCTTTTGGATTCAGGTTTTCATCTATGGCCTGTATTTTGTCCCCAACTCTGAATTTCTCCGCCTCCTTCCACTCCAGAGTCTCTCCGTCTATCAGCAGGTGGTCGGGGGTTAGCGTTATCTCGTTGCCTGAGCGCAGCTTTAAGCGGATTAAATCGCCTTTCCAAGGCTTCCTGCGGATTATAGTGGCTGTGCTTTTTCTTGTCTTTATGGTGGAGAGGTCGAGGGCCACTATTTCCATGTTTTTCTCCTGGATGTCCACAATTTCGTTGCCCGAGCGCGCTTTGTACGACTTCTGGAGCTCAAAGAGATCCTCTATGCGCTGGTATTTTCCATCGACGAGAACGCGGGAGTCTGGATGCAGACAGGCAAATCCACCGTCGGCGAGAACCAAAACACCTGCTTCCAGCACCCAGGAGCCCGTAAATTCGTCGCGGACGGCTGCTGCAGTATTGTGGACGACGAAACCGTTGGCTATGAAGCTGTGTGAACCTTCGACGGTGAGGTCGTAGACGTAATCGTAGGGTGTTTCAATCTGCTTTGTTTCTTTGACTTTCTCAAAGAGAACCTCTGAATTGACCAGGCCTCTAAGGAATTCAATCTTTTCACGCATTTCTTTTTCTCGAGCGGCGACCTCGCTTAAGAGCCAGATAAGCTCCCTATATGCTTGTTCATCTTTCTCCGAGAGAAGTTTCGCGGCTTTAACGAGAAGGTTATACCTTATGGGTCTGTCCCGTTCTCTTATGAACAGTTCGTAGAACTCTTCGCGTTTAAGTCCGAGCTCGCTCGGTTTTAGTGCCTTGCCGATCCTTCTCCTGAGGTCATTTGGCAATCTAACCGGGACTGTCTCAACCTTCGCCTTCTCAAGGTTCGATACGACTTTTCTGAGGAGTGCTCTCGAAATCGTCTTCCCCCTCTCGACTGTCGAGCCTACCCTTGAGCCGTAGAGGTTCTCAATACTCATCCCGTAGAACTTTCTTATCTCTTTGATTATCTTTCCGACACTCGGAACTACGTCGACGTTGGTGTCCTTCTTTGAGAGGTGAATACGTTCGACGAGCTTACCAAGCTTTTCCTTCTTCTCTGGGTGCTCAAAGCCGATTTCTTTGGCAAAGCGGAGTATGTTCTCCCCGTAAATCTTGAGCTCCCATCTGTCGTGTTTGGGGATAACCATTCTTCCGTTTATCTCGTTAACTTTGCCTTTTCTGCTCCTCTTTCTTAGGTGGGACAGGATGCCAAAGCGAAGAAGGGCCAACTGAAGCTTTCTGGCTAACTTTTCGCTCACCGTGTCTAATTCAACGTATGAGGAGCCATTGGTCTTTATAACCACTGTGCCATCGCAATCAAAAAGCCCCCTTATGTAAGCGGCAAGCACGTCCTTTGGAGCATTAAAGAGCCTGGGTGGGATATCTAGCCTGCTTGACTTCGGCGAGAGCGGGATTCCAAGTTCGTTGAGAATATGGGCGACGATCTTCGAGTGGAAGCGCACCGCAGGGACTCTCCATCCCTGCTGGCTTTCCTTGGCTTCAATTCCAAAGAGCTCCTTTGCCAGCTCTTTGAATTTCTCCCTCATTCCCCCGTTTCCATTGGAGAACCTTACTGAAACACCCCATCCTGCCCTGGAGACATCGCCGTCCCCAGCGACCAATCCAATGAAATAGGCAAACTTTTCATCGATGGTTTTTGGTATCTTGATTCTCTTTCCATCCTGGAGCGCGACTTCAGAGGGATGAATGGCATGGAGTGGTTCTTCGGCCAGTTCAGCAAGTTTTTTCAGGTGTTTTATGGTTACATTGCCCCTTGCTTTTTCGTTCACCCAGTTGTGGTATACCATATCTTCGCTGACTCCTAGAGTTTTGGCCAGTTCCCTCTTCGTGAGGCCTTTTTCTTTAGTTATCTTCTCGATTAGGCGTTTAACTTCTTTCTTGGCTCCGTAGATCACGAGGTCGTCCAAATCTTTAATAAGCTCCATAGTGTAGATTGGCTTCTTCTCAACCCGAAGCTTTCTCAGCGTTACCACGTAATCCCCGGGTTTAACATCGCTGACCTCTTTCCATTCAAAGGTTCCGTCGAAGGTGAGCAGTTTTGTTTCCGGAGTCGTAGTTATTTCCTTTCCTGCGATTGTTTTTATTTTAACGAGTTCCCTGGGAGCATTTAGCTTCCAGACCCGGCTCATTACGGCCTCTTTAACTTTACCGGAATTGCTTTCAAATGCCAGACTTTCTCCGAGGTAGGGGGTGTATGATATTCCTTCTGAGTACTCAATATCCCCCATGCCTCTCATCCAGTTTTTGACAAGTGGCCCTATTTCATGAAGCCCCGAATCGGTCACAATAAGTGAATCCGGCGCAATGCAAAGACCGGCAGCCGAACTGCTCTTCCCACTCGTGTAAATAGCCCTTGGGGCCAGATTGGCGACGTAACGGAGAATCTGGCTGTTGTGGACAAAGATGTCGTTCGCTATGAAGTTGTGGTGCTCAGGAACCTGGAGGTCATAGACCCACGGGTGCTCCGGCTTGTATTCCTCTATCTCTTCCACCCTGTCCCAGAATATGTCTGAGCCTGCAAGAAGTTCAAGGAGTTTAACATCATCCGAGTTGGGTAATTGGGCTTTTAGAGTTTGAGCTATAGCCATGAGCTTTTCTCTGCTGGGCAATCTGTCTCCCCGTTCATAATGCAGATACGTAGAACGGTTTATCCCCATGTCCTTTTGGGTGAGTCCTGCTTTCATCCTAGCCTCTCTGAGGAGCTTGCTAACGCCGGGGACAACATCTACATTCGTGTTGGGTTTGATGTTCTGAGTAACTTCTCTGAGGACTTCCATCTTTCTCGGAAGTCCGAATCCAACAATGTCCCTGAACTTTGCGGCGTCCTCTCCGGTTATGAAAAGTCGATAGTACGTCTTTTTTTCCTTCATCTTTCCGTTTGTTGCTTTACTAACGGTCTCATGGAACTGGGACTTAATGCTGAACCTGAGCAGCAGATGTTGTATTCCTCTGACAAGTTCTTTTGATGCTGAAACAATCGTTATCTTTGGTCTTCTCTTATCAACGGTTCCTTTGGCATCGAAGTATCCTCTTAGGAAGGCTTTTATATCGACGTCTCTGGCATTAAATAGTTGAGGTGAGATTCTCTTCTCTGCAGAGTTGCCGGCTATTCTAAGCCATTCAAGGAGGCTGTAAAGTTCAATGCCGGATGCATAAACCTCACTTGCGGTCTTTCCTTTGTGTGGGCTTCTCACAGTTGGATTAAGTCCAATCCTACTTAGATATCCGTGAACCCTTTCTATCAGCTCTTCATCGTTATTGGTGAAGTAAAGGGTCGCACTACTACCGCGTTTCTGGGTGTGGCCTTCTCCCGTAATCAACCCAATAACGTACCAAAATTCTTCATCTGCAAACTCTGGGAGTGTCAATCTGCTCTTTGCAGTCTTTGGTTTTTGAATAGGTACCTCGCTGAGGTTTACTGGTTTTCCAGTTGTAGGGATAGTCCTGGGAACTGCAATGAAATCCCCAACCTTCAACTCTTCGGCTTTTCTGGTCTTGAAGGTCCCATCCTCGAATACAAAGAATGGGTGTGTGGGCGTTACCCTTATCTCCCTTCCACTTGCCGTTTTTATCCTGAACATTCTTTCTGGAGAGGTTCTCTTCCACGCGATGTTCGCCTTAACCATCCTCACCTTAAGTGTTGAAGCATCGAGAGCGTAGAGTTCAAGGTCTATGGGGGCGTAATAACCGTCATCAACGACTCCGAGCCTTCCATCGTTTTTGGCGTTCTCTATAGCTTTATCGACGAGCTCTCCGATTGGTCTGATGCTTCCATCGGCAAGCACTACTTTTGTATCGTAGTCAACGCACTTGGCTACTCCCGGATCTCCAACGAGCAAAACATGGCTCTCTCCTCTGAGTTTAGTCCCGTCCGGCAGCGTTCTCTGGACTCCACCGAAGAGCGCCAGTGCTATTCCCTTCTTCACCGTCTTGTGGCCCCAGATTGCGGGTGCTATTGAGTCTACTATCGCATCGACGATGTCCTTCCTCTTTGCCAGCTCTCGTATCTTCTGCTCGTCCTCTGGTGAGATTTCGAGCTCCTCTATCTCCTTGCTGAGCTGTTCTATGTGGTTTACTTCCAGAACCTTCCGAAATATCGGCCTCTTGTCCTTCTGATCCAGGATAACGCGGAGTATTCCTGTGACGAGGACGCGGTCACCGGGCAGGGCGGTATCAACGAGGTCGTCAAGAAGGATTGCATCGACGAAGCGCGGCATCTGGCCGCCCTTGAGGCTCTCCGGCCTGTCCTGAAGGCGGAAGCTCTGGAAGTTGATGAAGCGGCTCTTCTCCACATCGAGTTCAACGTTTCTGCTTCCACAGGCGTCACACTTTGCGGGCTTCACCAGGTTGTCATAGGGTCTCTGGAGGCGAACCATCTCATTTCCGCAGTCCTTGCACACGAAGACGGCCTTCTCGACGAAGGGCTTGACCTCGCTCACGCGCGTGATTATGCCTTCAACCTGGATCAGGCGGTTTATGTGCTCGCTCCCCAGCTCTTTGACTAGGAGGGTGTGCTGGAGGTTGAAGAACCTGGCGTGAATTTTAAGCTCTCCGTTGTACATTAGGTCTTCGCGAAGGACGATCTGAACCGCGTCCTCTGCGCTGGCTATTACCTCCTCTGGGTTCTCAAGGAGTTCCTCCGCGAGCTCCGGGTCAAATGAGTTCAGGTGGTTCCAGTCTATCGAGAGCGAGCGCTTTGGGACCACCGTCAGCAGATCCCTGAGCTTGTTTAGATAAACGGGGTTCCCCTCGTCGTCTTTGTACTCGCGGAAGAACGTGGAAAAGCGCGATATCATCTCCTCCCTTTCCATTCTCCTCACTCCCCAAGCCATTCGTTCCTGATTTTGGAAAGCTCGATGTATATCCTCCTCTCCTCCGGTGAGAGCCTTCCGAGGACTTCCAGGCTGTTGGGCCGGAGTCTCACCGTTTCAAGGATTTTCTTGAAGCGGAGCTCCTTCAAATAGCGGTACTTTTTCTTGAGGTTCGCGAGCTTCGTCATCTTGATCCCCAGGACGTCTATGCTCTCCTCGGGGTTCTTCCTCACGTAGTTTTCGAGATAATATATGTAGAACTCGGCCCTGTCGTAGAGGCCGGCCGGGAGGGCAGTTAGGGGCTCACTCTCCCTCTCCCCAGAGATGGCGCGGTCTATCTCGCCTATGACTTTGTCTGTCTCGTCAACTATCTCGCCGATTCCGCTCTCCCAGAGCACCTTGGCCTTCCAATCCTCAACCAGGGCGATGTCTCCCTTATTCCAGTCTCCCAGGGGCTTGAGGATTTTGATTGGTATGAGGGCCCTCCCGCTCAGCATGCCACCACCTGTTGGGGTGTTGGACGAGGGCCTAATAAACCTTGGCCGTCCCGATGAGTTCCCTCATGGTCAGTTCAGTGGGAGGTTCTTTTCCACTCCAACGTGTTCATGTATTCATATATTCATAGCGCCTTTGATGGGCACGATAACCCTATAAACCGTTGGGGGAACCAGTTTTAGGTGGTAACGATGCTGATCGGCATAATGAGCGACACTCACGATAACCTCCCCGCCATAAGGAAGGCCGTGGAGTTCTTCAACTCCAGGAACGTCGAGCTCGTCATCCACGCGGGAGACTTCGTGGCTCCTTTCGTGGCGGAAGAACTGAAAAATCTGAAAGCCCCCCTAAAGGGCGTCTTTGGAAACAACGACGGCGAGAGGAAGGGCCTCTACGAGGCGCTTGGTATATACGACGAGCTGATAGAACTTGAGGCCGACGGGATGAAGATAGCCGTGACCCACGGGACGAACGACATCCTCGTTCGCGCCCTCGCCAGGAGCAAGCTCTACGACGTTGTCGTCGTGGGCCACACCCACCGCTACGAGATAAGGGAAGAAGGGAGGACCATCCTCATAAACCCGGGGGAAGTCTGCGGCTACGTCACCGGCGTTAAGAGCGTGGCCCTGCTCGACACGAGGAGGAGGGAAGTCCAGATAATCAACATAGACACCGGGGAGCTCCTCGGTGCCATGAGCCTCTGAGGTTGATTTTAACCCCTTCACAGGGTTTAGGGCGATGGTGATGGAGGACATACTCGTTCCGATGGAGAGGGAAGACGCGGTCGTTCTGATAGGAGTGGACCCAGTTGGCAACGTGGAGTTCGTCAGGGTCTACGCCGTGAGCGAGGAGCTCGCCAAGAAGACCCTTGAGCGCTTCTTTAACGCCCGCGGCCTCTTCCCGGCAGACTACCTCCTTGTGAGCAGCGGCACTGAGGACGTTGGGGACAGGGAGGCGATAACAACGAGGACTGAATCCTCCCTCAGCTCGGCCCTCTCCAGGCTGGGTCTAAAGCTCCTCTCCAACGGCGTCCTGCACCTGGGGGATGCCAAGACGGTCTACCAGATAACGATGGTCAGCGAGTCCCTCTACAACCGCATAGTCGGGGAGAATGAGGGGGCCCTCTCAGGGGCGGTAAAGGATGAAGAGCCCTCTCCAGAGGAGATGCTTTCGCTGGGTGTCAGTGTTCTCGTTGAGAACCTGGCGGGGGTTGATATTTCCCAGTACATCCCTCCGGAGGCGATTCTCCTCAGGGAGCCCCCGGTCGAGAAGGTTGCCGAGCTCCTGGACGCTGGCTCCGTGGTAATCGTCGAGACGAAAAACGCGGATAAGTACTACTTCCTCGATTTCCCCGCGGTCATCAGGATACCGCCCCTGTCCGTTGAGGAGTTTGCCGCAGAGCTATCCTCCCGCCTGGGGATGGAGGTTGACTCCTCCCTCTTTTCGGACTATCCACCGGAGAGGCTGAACCTAAAAAACGTTGATGCCCTGGCGGAGCTCGTTGGGGCTATTGTGGCTAAGTTCGGAGTGGAGAAAGGGAAGGCCCTCCAGATAGCCCTTAGGTTCAACCGCGGAGGGTGGTGAAGTATGCCTTCGCCGCTTCCCTGAACGAGGGGTTGTGCTTTCCAAGGGCCGCGTTTACCAGCTCCTTCTTTTTGGGTTCCTCCACGATGTACGACAGCAGGAGCGCCTCATCAACCGAGAGTTCTTTAAGGAAATCTGATCTCCTGAGGAACTCGTTCCGGTCCCGGATTTCCCCCAGTTTGAGTTTTTTCAGGTAGGGCTCAACCTTCATCTTCCTCTCCTCGAACTCAAGCCATGGAATCGCAAGTCTCTCTATTATCCCTATGTACTTTCCGGGGCTCTTGAGATATGGTTTAAGCCTCTCCCCCAGCTTTGAGCCCAGGAGTTTCCGCCCGAACCCATAGATTGAAGAGTAATCGTTCCCCAGCCTCTTCCTGTCGACCTGGTCGAGGGAGTTGAAGAGCATAAGTGCTGTGAGGTAGCACAGGGCCGCGAAGGGCATCTCCATCGTGTATAGCCGTCCCCTGGAAACGGTTATTATATCGCCTCTCCTACGCTCCAGCCCTTCAATCAGCATTCCCAGCGGATAACTGAGGCTTTTCACACAGAATTCAAGTTCGTCCATTTTCTCACCGTTTTAACTTCCCCGGTGCCGGTAAAAATGTTTCTGAGTTCCGCGTGAGAAGGTCATGTTTTTATCTCCCTCCTTTGAAGACTCCACGGTGGTAACATGGAGTGGGTTGAGATAGACGGCTCGTACGGGGAAGGTGGAGGCCAGATACTGAGGACGAGCGTTGCTCTATCTGTAATAACCGGAAAGGCAGTTAGAATAACCAAAATCCGCGCCAACAGGTCCAATCCTGGCTTAAGACCACAGCACCTGCACGGGATTCTGGCTTTGAAGGAGCTGAGCAACGCGAAAGTCAAAGGGGCCAGCGTCGGCTCGACAGAGCTTGAGTTCATCCCCAGACAACCAGAGCCTAAGCACATAAGAGTACCCGTTAAGACCGCTGGGAGTATAACTCTCATCCTCCAGGCTCTTCTTCCAGCGATGGCGTTTACTGGAGGTAGCTTTGAGATAACCGGGGGAACCGACGTCCCCTGGAGCCCGCCGGTAGATTACCTCAAGCACGTTACCCTTCACGCCTTTGAGAAGATGGGCCTTAAAGTCGAACTGGAGATAAAGCGGCGCGGCCACTATCCAAAGGGCGGCGGCCTCGTGGTTGGTAAAGTGGAGCCGTGGGAAGAGAAAAAGCCCCTTAGAGCACTCGAATTCGAAAGGGTTGAGCGCTTTGGTGGGATAAGCCATGCTACCAACCTTCCAGCCCACGTGGCGGAGAGGCAGGCAAAGGCCGCTCGGGAGAGGCTGGAAGAGTTTTACAGCGTTCCAGTTGGGATAGAGACCGAAGTTTCGCGCTCCCTGGGGCCCGGAAGCGGTGTGGTGGTTTGGGCCGAGACGGATAAACTTAGGCTCGGCGGAGATGCCCTTGGAAAACGCGGAAAACCCGCTGAAACTGTAGGAAGGGAAGCGGCGGACGAGCTGATTGGGGCTTTGACAACGAGAATGGCGGTGGATAAGTTCCTCGGCGATCAGCTGGTGCCGTTCTTGGCTTTTGCCGGTGGCGAGGTTGGGGTGAGTGAGGTAACGAACCATTTGCTCACCAACGTTTGGGTAGTTGAGAGGTTCTTTGGAAAGGTATTTGAGGTTGAAGGAGAGGTTGGAAGCCCCGGGAGAATTGAGACCGCTGGTGTTTCACTTTGATTTTTCCTCATTATCGAGATTTTTTTATCTGTAAACTTCATTGGTCGTTGGCGAGTTCTCTTGGAATTCTCAGGATGTCTGAGAGAGGTACCACCAGTTCTCCGATATTAAGCCGTAGTATCATGGGGTCTTTCCTTATCCTCACTCTGAGCATCTCTTTTTCCTCGCTGAGGGAGACAACTGACGTCGCCAAGTCTTCCAGGATGGGTCGGGGAGAACTCTTTAGTTTGTTCATTATGGGGCTTTCAATGAAGTAGAATGCCCTTCTCTTTTTGTCTGTGATGAACTGCCTTAGGCTCGATATCAGCGTGTAGAGATCTTTTATGTTGTCGTTGAATGCAAAAATCCTCTCGAACCCGAGGATGATGTCTATGAATGGTTCACCTATGGAAACCTCAGAGAACGCTTTCTCGTACTGGCGTAGGTATACTTTCAGATCAACATCAAAGTTCATCCTTTTAACGATGTTTCCAACGGCCTCGCTGCCTCCTATTTTCAGGACGTTGCTCTTGTCTAGGTCGACGTCGACGTCCATCAACTTGAGGTGTTTGATGTACACCGGGAGCGTATCCAGTATGTCCTCTATGAGTACGGGAGTGCCCCTCTCCTCTGCACTCCTGAGCAGGAGCGTCAGAATTGCCTCGGTCCCAAGGGGAGCGTAGTTCTCGACCAGTACTGTTCCCCCTGGTTTTTTGCTGAGTAGTATCTCCGTCAGCTTTTCAACGTCGTTGTTCATAACTCCTCACCCACGTCAACTATGACCTCCCTTCCCAGTATACCAATGTTGGGGGATTTGACGAAAAGTGCCCTCGCTCCCGTTGGGTACGGCTTTAGCTCTACCACCGTGCTTGCAATCCTTCTCATTTCAGCTGCTGTGTAGAAAGGGAGAGCGTTTAGCACCTCTTTATTCATTAAATAGAACGCTCTTCTCTTTTCATTTCCAAGGAATTTCTCCAGGTTGAGGATTATCGTGTAGAACTCCGGCACAGACATTGGGAGGTGGAAGAGGCTTTCTAAGCCTAGGACCATATTCATCGCGTTGGGATACTCATCAAAAGCTCCTTTTGCGGCGTTGATGTAGTTCATCAGATAAACTCTGGGGTCTGGGTGGAATTTGACCTTTGCGATGACGTTTCCGACATCTATTCTTCCCCCTGTTTTTATGACTGGGACGTTATTAATATCAATGGAGATATCAAGGGTGTCCATGTTGTTGACTATGACCGGAAGGGTGTCGAAGTTGTCATCGATGATAAGGGGTAATCCCTTTGCTTTCGCGTACTCCACGACCTCTTTGACGAAGAACTCGGGTATGTGTGAGGGTAAATATTCCAGGAGGACTATCTCGCCGGGCTTTATGCCTTCAAACATCTTGAAAATCGCATCGTTCACCAGTCCCACCGGGTTATTTTATCAGTAATATCTTAATAAGGTTTTCGAACATCAATGGGTATCAAAAAAGTATAGAGGAGTAAGAACTTTAAATAACCGCTGGAACACCTGGGATTCTGGGGAATGGCTGGACTTCCGCTATGTGTCCTGCGCCCACCATGTAGCGGATGAGCCTTTCGACACCTATTCCCGCCCCGGCGCTGGGTCTCAGGAGACCTGCCCTCGCGACCTCAAGGTATGGTCTAAAGGCTTCGAGGTTTATGCTGGCTTTCTTCATCTTGCGCACTATCACCTCGTACGCCCACTCCCTCTCGCCGCCGCTTGAGACCTCGCCGTACCCCTCGGGCAGGTAGAGGTCGTAGTTCCTGAAGTGGCCCGGCCTCTCCGGCTCCTCCCTATCGTAAAACTCCCTCTCAATGTCGGTTATCCAGAATGGCTCGTCCGTGGCTCTGCTTGCCTCATCTTCGCTCCCGAATTCGTCCATTATCTCCTCCAGAGTGAAGCGCTTGAAGGGCGGCTTTATCCGGGGGACCTCGCGTTCAAGCCCCCAGCTTCTTGCCTCCTTGAAGAGGCCGCTGATGAGGCCTTCAATGAGGGTCATGACGTCGTCCATGCTCGCGCCGGCTATCTCAAAGTCGAGCTGGGTGAACTCGTAGGCGTGCCTGCCGTCGTCGGCTTCCCGCCCTTCGAGTCTGATGTTTGGGGAGAGGATGAAGAGCCGGTCTATCCCCATCGCGACAGCCATCTGCTTGTGGAGTATCATGCTGTGGGTCAGCCTCAACCTGGAGCCGTAGACCTCAACCTCCGGCGGTTTCAATGCCTTCTCTGCCGCGGGATCTGGCCACAGGGGGTCGGTTATTGAGCTGAGCATCACGGGGAGCATCCACTTGAATCCCTTGCTCACCATGTATCTTGTCATATAGTCAATGGTTCTCGTCTGAACTTCCATTATTGGTTCAATTTTTCGGGTAACTATTTGGAGGGCGTTCATGTAATCACCTGATTATTGTCAGTAACCTCATCCCTTATGACTTTTATGCAAATAATTTTGAATTTTGGGCAAAAATTGACATCTAACAAGCTTTTATATTGACTTAATGACAAATTTTCTTTCTATATTTGACTTTTGAATTACCCATTCGTCGATAACATTATAACGTTCTCTGAGAATTATGTATGGTGGTCAACGCATGGGAGTCTACATATTTACCCCCGAAGATCTCGTCCGCTATGGGTCTGCAACCAACGAGCAGCTGGAGGTCCTTAAAGGGGCCATTTTGAGTAAAAAGGACATTCTCATTGCAGGTTCGAGCCGCTCTGGAAAGACGAAGCTTGTGGAAGCTTTGACGCATTTCATCCCCGACGATTGGAAGGTTGCGGTTGTCACGGCCTACGGTGAATTCAAACCCTTCAAGCCCAATATCGTTGTCGTTGACACCCAGTTCGGCGAGAAGCCGCTGAAGAACCGCACTAATGAGGTCATATCCAGGATACGGGAAATAGACCCTGACTATGTTGTCGTTGATACGATCCATACGATAAGTGTTTCCAACCTTTTTGATGTCCTCATAGACGACTACGCTTTTATAGTGACCTCCTTGGCCATGACGGATGATATCAAATCAGAGGTGATGCACTGGCTTGGCATTACTGAGGAGGTTTTCAGGCGCTTTGACATCGTTGTCTCGCTCAAGAGGGATTTCAGAACCGGCGAAAGATCGATCGACAGAATTTACGAAGTGAAAGACGGAACCCTTGAGCCCGTTCTCTGATGTTCTCTCCCCACTTCTTTAATGCGATGAATAAAACGACGTTTATACCTCCCGTTACCACGATGGAGTATTCTGTGGCACTTATTATGAGCTCTCGCGTATTCTCGTTGTTTCTTCTGTATACCGTGAGGGACGTGTAGTCTAGAGGGCTCATCTTCTTCAGCTCCACCTCCACTTTCCCTGTCCCTGCTTCCGGCTTGAGGCAGAGCATGTGGTTCCAGGTCACCACGTAGACTTTAAGGTGGGTTCCATTTGAAGTACAGTTATGGATCGTTTCTCCTGTTTCGAAAACGCGACAGCTTCCGTCCTCCAGCATTACTCCATCGACACTTTTATGTCCCCTTGTTTCAAAGTGGAACTCCCTCTTTTCAGGGTTGATCTCAACGGTCTCTATGTCCATGCTTGAACCCCTGTATATCAGCTTTCTGAACAGCCGGTATATTCTGTCTTTCAGCTCATTTCCCATGTGCTCATCTTTCCATACCACGTAGTAGTGTATCGTGCCGTTTTGATCAACCATATAGAGCATTTTAACGGGTTGGTCCCCTAGTGCGGTGTAAATGTATGGGGCGTATTCCTCTGCTCTCTCGCTCTCCCCCGGAAAATAACCTTTGGCGGAGTAGCCTGTGGTGTAGAGCCAGACAGCCCAGAATGCGATGAAGTTTAAGATCATCCAAAGTGAGAGCATCTTTTTGGAGACCATGGTTCCACGTTAAATGGAAAAGAAAAGATGTTTAAATTGGTTCCGGTCTCAGGCCTTCCTGAACTCTTCAATGACCTCGCGGAGGTTGGCGAGCATCTCCTCGATGTCCTCGAGGGTCATGTAACCCATGTTTCCAATCCTAAAGGTCTTCTCCGCAACGCTTCCGTAGCCCTTGGCCAGCTCGAAGCCCCTCCCCCTCATAGCGTTGTAGACGTCGACACCCTTCATGCCCTCCGGAACAACTACGGCGGTAATCGTCGGGCTCTCGTAGCCGGGCTCTGCCAGAACGCTCAGCCCCATGCTCTTGACGCCCTCGCGTATGGTCTCGCTCCTCTCCCTGTACATGCCAAGCCACTCCTTCTTGCCGCCCATCTTCTCGACTATCCTGAGAACAACGTTGAGGCCGAATATCTGCGGGAGCGGCGGGGTTGAGGGCGTTCCCTTCTTCTTCTCGTTGAACTTCTTGTAGAGGGGTAAGTCAAAGTACCAGCCGCGCTCTGGCATCTTCTCGGCTATCTCGAAAACGCGCTCGCTGACTGCTGCCACCGCAAGTCCCGGTGGGACGCCGAAGGCCTTCTGGCTACTCGCGAAGACCAAATCGATTCCCCACTGGTCGAACCTTATATCAGCTCCACCCATGGCTGAGACGGCATCGACGAAGAGGAGCTTGTCGTGCTCGTGGACGACCTTGGCAAGCTCCGGGAGTGGATTTAGGACACCGGTGGAGGTCTCGTTGTAGGTTATGGTCACTGCGTGAACGTCCGGGTTCTTCCTGAGGGCATCGTCGAGCTCCTCTGGCTTGACGGCCTGGCCCGGCTCCTTACGCAGGATAACCGCCTTTCTTCCGTTGGTCTCGACGACCTCAGCAAACCTGTCTCCAAACGCCCCGATAGTTGTTACGAGAACCTTTTCGCCGCGTGGAATCGTGTTCCTGACGGCGGCCTCCATAAAGCCGGTTCCGGAGCTCGGAAAGAGGATTACCTCCCCTCTGTCGGCCTCAAGGAAAGCCTTAAGCCTGTTGAGTGTATCAGCGTGAACCTCCTTGGCCTCAGCCGAGCGGTGGCTGAACATCTGGACGCTCATTATCGCGAGAACTTCCGGGAAGCATGCAACTGGACCTGCGGTGAAGAGCTTATACTTCGGCTTGACGAGCTCGTAAACCTCCCTGTAGGCCTCTTCGTAGGACATATCAAAGTGTAGTTCCATCCGCATCACCTCGACGGGAATTGTCCGATGGGGTAAAAAGTGTTTGCCCGTGTTGTACCATCTTTTTGTGAAATTTCGTCGGAAATTCCGGTTTGATTTAGAATTCTCTTCGGTCCGGCCAAGACTTTTAAACATTTCCCCGAACGTTCAGAGGGTGGTCTGATGGAACGCGAGCGCCTCGCTGGAATCATCCTGCTCATCATCTCGGCCTTCACCGGGACCATGGCCTTCCGTCTCGCCACCCCAGCGATAGCTTTCTACACGCGCGACGTCCTCAAAGCTTCAATGCTCTCCATCTCGATAGTCTCGATGTCATTCGTCCTCGCGAGGGCCTTCACCTCAGTCTTCGGTGGTCTTCTTCTGGAGAGGGGTAAAAGGCTCGTTTACATCGGTGCCCTGGCGATGATGGGCAACGCCTTTGCCGTTCAGCTGTATCCCCTCACGTCGAACTGGTTCCAGGTCGCTGGAATAAAGCTCCTGAACGGCTTTCTCAACGGCCTAAGTTGGCCGATGGCCCAGTTCGTGATAGCCGTGGCGACCCCAAACGAGATAAGGGCGAGGATAACCTCGGTCTACTTCTTCTTTGGGAGCCTCGCTTCTCTCCTCGGTAACTACGTCTACGCATACACCGTTGGATGGGGGCTGTCGGGCCAGATGTGGATTTCCTCGGCGTTTTTTCTGTTGACCGGCTTCATAATGGTTTCCAGCTACGCTCTCCTCTATGGCTGGATAGTCCCGAGGAGAAAAAGAACCTCCAATGGGGAGAGACCTTCCCTCGATCCGAGAAAGGTTCTAATAATAGCATCGCTCATGGCTGTCATAGTGGCGTTCACCTCGGGGGAGATAACATACGTTTACGTTTCTGAGGCTTTGGGAATGGCCAAGGGGACGACGGCGACCCTCATCGGCTGGACTGGTTTTCTAGCGGCGCTGCTCAGCTACGGCGTTTCATGGCTCGCCGATGTGAGGAGCGAGAGGAGGATGGTAATTCTCACCTCTTTCTTGGCGGCGATCTCTCCAATCCTTGCGGCGGTGAAGAGTGCCCCAACGGTTTTTCTCGGCATCTTTCTTGCCCTTTTTGCTTTTCAGAGCTTCAGGCCCATTTCAAGGAAGGTTCTCGCTTCCTACCATCGCTCGTCCCTCGCCATAGGTGGAGTTAACGGGGTGCAGAACCTCTCAACTTTCGCTGGCGGGATGCTCTTCGGCGTGACCTACTCTCTAGGTGAGGTTCACTTGGGGGTTACCCTCAACCTCGCCCTCCTGACCTTTCTCCCGGTTTCGCTGGCGCTCCTCTTTGAGTCAGTTAAGCTTAAAGGTAGGGATTGATGAGTTTTCTTTAAACGCTCCAAAACTTTTATAAAAGCGAGGTGGAGCTAAGGATAGGCTTTGACTTATGCTCATTTGGAGGTGAGAGTATGGGACTGAGACCTGCTAAGATTGATAGGGACGTTAAAAAGCCCGCTTACACCAGGAGAGAATACATCCGCGGTGCCCCCGGCCCGAGGATAACGATATTCGACATGGGCAACCTCTCGGCCGACTTCCAGTACGAGGTCAGCCTTCACGCTGAACAGCCCATGCAGATAAGGCAGAACGCTCTGGAGTCAATCCGTATCCATGTGAACAGGTACCTCCAGAAGACCGTCGGAAGGAGCAACTTCCACTTCAAGATAAGGGTCTATCCGTTCCAGGTTCTCAGGGAGAACCCGATGGCCACAGGCAGGAAGGCAGACCGTTACGGAAACGGCATGAGGAGGCCCTTTGGAAAGCCGATAGGTCTTGCCGCTCGCGTCAGGAAGGACCAGAAGATACTCACCGTCTGGGTGAACGAGTCCCATCTCAAGTTCGCCCTCCAGGCGGTCTACAGGGCCAGGATGAAGCTTCCCTACGGTTCCTACTACCGCATCTACGACAAGGATGGGAACGAGGTTACCACCAAGGTTCTCTCCACGATGAAGCGCTGAAGCGCAGCGCTGAAGCATGTCGGGCCCTTTGGCTGGCTTTTTCTCTTGCTTATTCTCTTTTGATTTGATGGGTTTACGTGATATCAAAATTTTGTATTTGCGAGTTTGGCATAATTTCATAATGATTATTAAAGATGCCACCTTACACTCACCGGTGGGAGAATGGTGGGCTCGTACTTTAGGGAGATGCTCCTTAAGCTTGGTCTCCCTGAGGAGAGACTCAAAGTTCTTGAAGGTAAGGGCTCCCTGGTCGAGGACGAGTTCGAGGGTATCAGATACGTCCGCTTTTGGGATTCTGCGGGGGGTTTCAGAAGGGGAACGGTCGTCTTTGAGGATGGCACCGTGGTTCTGGGATTTCCACACATAAAACGGGTCGTCAGCTTGAGAACGGTATAAGGCGGGTTTTCAAGAAGGGACCATTCTACGTTGAGGAAAAGGTCGACGGCTACAACGTCCGCGTCGTCAGGGTTAGGGACAAAGTTCTGGCGATAACCAGCGGTGGCTTTGTCTGCCCTTCTACTCCTGGCCTAGTCTCTCAACGAGCTCCTCAAGGACGTCGCGGAACCTGGCCGCGTCGACCCATTTTATCCCCATCTTCTGGGCCCAGGTGAGTATCTCGACGTCTGCCGAGACGATAGTCGCGTCGAGCTCCTTGGCCAGGAGTATAAGCTTGAAGTCTTCCTTGCTGTCCACTATCCCCTCACGGAGGCTCTCCTGTAGTTTCTCCTCAGTTTCTGGATGATTTTGTCGATGTCCTCCTCGACCAGGCTTTCTCTCACGGCCTTCTCCGCCACCCAGGGCCCCTTATCAATCCTTCTTCTCAGGTCGTCTATAAGCTCGTAAATCACAAAGGCTGGAATCTTGATATCGTGGACGTTGGGGGATTTTTCCACGAGGTAGAGTTCCACCCCCGGTGAGACTTCCTCTATATCGATGAAGTGCACTATCTCCCCTATAAACACTGGTTTAAACGTAGAACTCAACCTTTCCGAATAACCTTTCAGCGTAGCCCAGAAAGGTTTTCATGGCCCAGGGAGTTCTCGCCGAACTCTCCCCTTACGTTGGGGTTGACAAAGACGCTCGTATCGAGGACGAACCTCATTCCCACCACAACTCTAGCTATGCTATCATGTTTAAAACCGTTTCATTCTCTGCTTGGGGAAGTGGTGAAGTTCTACCAACTGAATGGGGGGTCCTTGTTGCAGAATCACTTTTTTGCAAGGTTTTGGGGAGCTATATAGGCGGTGGTTGGGGGTGTGGGGCGGAGCTCCTAGTAAATTTAAGGAAAAAGGAAGGTGGGGAAACGTAGTTTCCCTGGTTTCTAAGAAACTTTGCTGAGCAAAGTTTCATCAAAGTTTGTGGTTCTTATTAAAGGTGTTATTCTCAGGGCGATTTTCCTGGAAATTTGCTGTTGGATTGGAATTCCAATTTTAGCGGCCTTGTTTTCTGTGAGTTTGCTTTGTAATCGACGCCCGTAGGGCGTCAAGGTGAGAAAAACTCCTTTCCAATTGAGCATGCTCGAAGAATTCGCTCACTTTTTAGCTTCGTTTATTGTAAAAATCCCCGCAGAATGGCAATTCTAAAAGGAACCACGAACCTTGATCAAACTTCGCGCAGGCGAAGTTTGTTTGCAAAAAAATTTCACACCCTCCAACCCAAAAGAGGGTGGAGGAGTTCGAAAGCCTTTTAAATAGTCTCCACAGACCCCAGTCCAGCGTTGGAGCTACCATATCAAAGGATGACGGAAAAATGGCCTGGCACGTCTTCATTCCCGATTCACTCCTCGAAGAGACCGACGATCCAAAGATCAGGACGTACAAAGTCGGACAGATAGCCAGGGCCTGCGCAATCTTTGGCGTCGAGCACATATGGATTTATAGGGCAGGCGGGAAGGACGGAAACTTCATCAAGACGATCCTCGAGTACGCGGAAACGCCCCAGTACCTCAGGAAAAGGCTGTTCCCCCTCATGCCGGAGCTCAAGTACGTCGGCGTCATCCCGCCGCTGAGAACCCCCCACCACAAGCTCAAGGGAAAACCAAAGGTCGGCGAAATCCGTGAGGGCTTTGCCTTCAGGAAGGGAAAGCGGACCTATGCTGACATAGGCCTCGACGATCTTGCAATGGTAGAAGGGGACGTCGAAGGGCGCGCAACGTTCAGAATCGTCTCGACAAAGCCGCTCAGAGTTACACCAGCAGAACCAGAGGAGTACTGGGGGTACAGGGTTCACCTCACGAGGAAACCGCTGGCGAAAACACTTAAAAAGGCCAGGCTGGATTTGGTCATCGCGACCTCTCGGAGGGGTCGTGACATTAGGGACGTGAAGCTTCCCCCGCTGGAGGGGGAGGTCGGATTGGTCTTTGGCTCACCGAGGAAGGGCGTGAGGGAGCTCCTCGGAGAGGAAGATTATCCCTTTGATCTAATACTCAACACGGTCCCAAATCAGCGGACGGCTACGGTCCGTACTGAAGAGGCCGTGCTGGCGACGCTCGCTGTGTTTAATCTCATAAGGAGGGATTGAGATGGGAAAGGTACACAGGCCAAGGAGAGGTTCACTGGCTTACTCCCCCAGAAAAAGGGCCAGGAGTGTGGTCCCCAGGATTAAGACATGGCCTCAGGACAGCGAAGTCAGGATGCTGGGCTTCGCCGGATACAAGGCCGGCATGACTCACATCCTCATGGTCGACGACAGGCCAGGGCTCACGAAGGGCAAGGAGATCTTCATGCCGGTTACGGTAGTTGAGGTCCCGCCGCTCTTCGTCTACGGCATAAGGGCCTACAGGCAGGGTTACCTCGGTCTTGAGACTGCGACAGAGGTCTGGTTCCACGATCTTCACAAGCATATCAAGAGGAGGATAAAGACCCTGCCGAAGGACTACAACGAGGAGGCCTTCCAGGCCAAGCTCGGCCAGTTTGAGGACCTCATCAACGATGGTGAGATAGTCGATGTAAGGCTCCTCGTCCACACCCAGCCGTGGCTCGTCAAGCTCAAGAAGAAGCCCGAAGTCATGGAGTACGCCATAGGCGGCGGCGACGTTGCCGCCAAGTTCGCCTACGCTAGGGAGAAGATAGGCAACGAGCTCCGCGCAAGCGAGGTTCTCCACGAGGGAGAGCTCCTCGACGTTATAGCCGTCACAAAGGGTAAGGGAACCCAGGGCCCGGTCAAGCGCTGGGGCGTCAAGATACAGTTCCACAAGGCCCAGCGTGCCGGAAAGGCCAGGCACATCGGTAACCTCGGTCCGTGGCACCCGACCAGGGTCATGTGGACCGTTCCGCTCGCGGGTCAGATGGGCTTTCACCACAGGACAGAGTTCAACAAGAGGCTCATAGCGATAGGCGAGAACGGCAAGCTCAAGCTCGACGAGAAGAACGAGGTTGAGATCACCCCGAAGGGAGGCTTCCCACACTACGGGGTCATAAGGAGCGACTTCCTCCTCATCCAGGGAACCGTTCCGGGTTCCTTCAAGAGGATCGTCAGGGTCAGGCCGGCCATAAGGGCACCGAAGAAGAGGCCGCCCGTTGAGAGGCCGCAGATCACATACGTCAGTAGGGAGTCCAAGCAGTGAGGTGAGATAGATGAAGGTTAAGGTGTTTAACCTTGAAGGCGAGCCGGTAGAGGAGATTGAGCTTCCAAGGGTCTTTGGCACTCCTTTCAGGCCCGACCTCATCAGGAGGGCCGTCATCGCTTCCTGGACCCACAGGATACAGCCCAAGGGAAGGAGCCCCTACGCGGGTAAGAGAAGGGTCACCGAGAACATCGGAAAGGGCCACGGAATGGCCAGGGTTGAGAGGATAAAGACCTCCCCAAGGTTCGCAGCTTTCGTGCCCTTCGCCGTGGGTGGAAGGAGAACCCACCCGCCGAAGGTCGAGAAGATAATCTGGGAGGACATCAACAAGAAGGAGAGAAGGCTCGCCATAATGAGCGCCATCGCTGCCACCGCCAACTACGACCTTGTGAGGGCTAGGGGCCACGTGGTTGACAACGTCCTGCAGGTTCCCATCATCGTTACCGACGACCTCCAGAAGGTCTTCAAGACTGCCCAGACTAGGGAGATCTTCAAGAAGCTCGGTGTCTGGGACGACATCGAGAGGGCTAAAAGGAACACCAAGATCCGGGCCGGAAAGGGCAAGATGCGCGGTAGGAAGTACAAGAAGGCCAAGGGCCCACTCCTGGTCGTTGCCAAGAACGAGGGTATCGTTCAGGGAGCCAGGAACCACCCTGGTGTTGACATCGTGACCGTTGACAACCTCAGCGCAGAGCTCCTCGCTCCGGGTACTCACCCTGGGAGGTTGACCATATGGACCAAGGGCGCTATAGAGAGGCTTAGGGAGATTTACGGGTGATGAGAGATGGATCCGTACAAGGTTATTGTCAAGCCGGTCGTTACGGAAAAGGCGGTCTCCCTTATTGAGAGGGAGAACAAGCTCACCTTCGTGGTCGATAAGAGGGCCACAAAGCAGGATATCAAGATGGCCGTGGAAGCGATGTTCGACGTTAAGGTCGAGAAGGTCAACACCCTCATCACCATGAAGGGCGAAAAGAGGGCTTACGTGAAGCTCAAGCCCGAATACAACGCCAGTGAGATCGCTGCCAGGATAGGATTGTTCTGAGGTGAGGTGAGATGGGAAAGAGTTTGATTCAGCAGAGGAGGGGTAAGGGCACCACGACCTTCCGCGCTCCATCCCACCGTTACAGGGGTGCGGTCAGGTACGTTCCGCTCAACCTCACGAAGGATGAGACCCTCATTGGCAAGGTCGTCGAGATAATGCACGACCCCGGGAGGACCGCCCCGGTCGCGAGGGTCAAATTCAACAACGGCATGGAGAAGCTCATCATAGCTCCGGAAGGAATACTCGTCGGTGAGGAGATAGCCATCGGACCGAAGGCCCCGGTAAAGGTAGGCAACTCCCTTCCACTCGCTATGATACCTGAGGGAAGCTATGTCTATGACATTGAAGGCAGGCCAGGGGACGGCGGTAAGTACGTTAGGGCCGGCGGTTCCTACGCCCTCGTCGTCAGCAGGGAGAAGGACAAGGTCATAGTTCAGCTTCCGAGCGGTGAGCTCAAGCAGTTCCACCCTGCATGCAGGGCTACCATCGGCGTCGTTGCCGGCGGTGGAAGGCTTGAGAAGCCGATAGTCAAGGCAGGTAAGGCCTACTACATCGCGAAAGCTAGAAACAGGTTCTGGCCGAAGCCGAGGGGCGTCAAGATGAACGCCGTCAACCACCCGCACGGTGGTAAGGAGCACCACATAGGAAGGCCCTCGACCGTTTCGAGAAGAGCCCCGCCCGGAAGGAAGGTTGGTCACATAGCCGCGAGAAGAGTTGGTAGGAGGAAGTGATGAAGATGGCGAGAAAGAAGGAGTTTAAGTACAGGGGTTATTCCTTTGAGGAACTCCTCAACATGTCACTTGAAGACTTTGCCAAGCTCCTTCCGAGCAGGCAGAGGAGGAGCCTTAAGAGGGGCCTTAGCCCGGAGCAGAAGAAGCTCCTCAGGAAGATAAGGCTCGCAAAGAAGGGCAGGTACAGCAAGCCGATAAGGACCCACAGCAGGGACATGGTCATCCTCCCAGAGATGGTCGGCATGACCATCCACGTTCACAACGGGAAGGAGTTCGTCCCGATCGAGATACAGGATGAGATGATAGGCCACTACCTCGGAGAGTTTGCCCTCACGAGGAAGATCGTCCAGCATGGCTCACCGGGTGTCGGTGCCACCAGGTCATCGATGTTCGTTGCGGTGAAGTGAGGTGGTTTAGATGAGCAGGGGCAGATTTTCCTACTCATTCCAAAATTTTGACTCCGAGAGGATGGCGAGGGCGAGCGGAAGGGACCTCAGGATGTCTCCCAAGCACACCGTTGAACTCCTCAGGGAGATAAGGGGTATGATGGTCAACGACGCTCTCCGCTACCTCGACGACGTTATAGCTAAGAAGAGACCGGTTCCACTCAGGAAGCACCACGACAGCCAGGGTCACAAACCGGGCAGGGGCTTCGGTCCCGGAAGGTACCCGGTCAAGGTCGCCAAGAACGTCAAGAAGATACTCCTCAACGCCAAGAACAACGCGGAGCAGAAGGGCCTCGACGTGGATATGCTCAAGATAGTCCACGCGGCAGCCCACAGGGGCCCCGTTCTCAGGGGTTACACACCCAAGGCCTTCGGAAGGGCGACACCCTTCAACGAGGAGACCACTCATGTGGAGATAGTCGTCGAGGAGATTAGGAGGTGAGACTTTGGCGATTGAGAGATACTTCATCAAAGAGAACGTTAAGGAGATGCTCATCGACGAGTACCTTGAGAAGGAGCTCAGAAGGGCCGGCTACGGAGGAATAGACATAAAGAAGACCCCCCTTGGAGCTAAGGTCGTCATATTTGCGGCCAGCCCTGGATACGTCATTGGTAGGGGCGGCAGGAAGATAAGGGAGCTCACCAGGATCCTTGAGAAGGACTTCGGGCTTGAGAACCCGCAGATTGAGGTCGAGGAGATCAAGAACCCCTATCTCAACGCTAAGGTTCAGGCCGTCAGGCTCGCCCAGGCCCTTGAGAGGGGCGTCCACTTCAGGAGGGCAGCCTACTCTGCCATAAGGGCCATCATGAGGAACGGTGCTCGCGGTGTTGAGATAAGGCTCAGCGGAAAGCTCACGGGTGAGAGAGCCAAGAGCGTCCGCTTCTACCAAGGCTACCTCGCCAAGGTTGGAAACCCGGCTGAGACCCTCGTCAGCAGGGGCTACGCCCAGGCCCAGCTCAAGCTCGGTGTCATCGGCGTTAAGGTCTCAATCATGCCACCCGACGCAAGGCTTCCGGACGAGATAGAGGTTCTTGAGAAGCCGGTCGTTGAGGAGGTGAGCTCCAATGAAGCCCAGTGAGATTAGGGACATGAGCATTGACGAGATTGATGAGAAGCTCGGGCAGCTCCGTCTCGAACTCGCCAAGGAGAGGGGAATGCTCACCATGGGGACGTCCACCGAGAACCCCATGGTCATTCGTGACCTCAGGCGCGACATCGCGCGCCTGCTGACTATAAGGAAGGAGAAACTTTCGAGGAAAAGGTGATGTTTAGTGCCCAGGATTGTTAACCCTCTGGATGAGATGCTGTTTAAGGAAGTCCTGAAGGAGCAGCAGAGGATACGTGTCTACGTGGAGAGAGCCCGCTACGGCAAGCTCAAGACCATAATAGAGGGCATAGATGATAAGGAGTTCGACCTCGACGATATTGCAAAAAAGCTGAAGGCGAAGCTGGCATGCGGCGGAACGGTGAAGAAGGGAAGGATAGAGCTTCAGGGAGACCACAGGGACAGAATCAAAACCCTACTTGGGGGGCTTGGATTTTCAGAGGAGCTCATCGAGGTCGAGTAACTAGGAAAAACATAGTGTGGCACGAGCTGATAGGGCTGAAAGCAAAGGTTATAAGGGCATCTCATCCAGAGCTGGTTGGCATCGAGGGCTACGTCCTTGATGAGACGCGTAACACTCTCACCATCCTGGGTGATAGGGTCTGGACCGTGCCGAAGGACGTCGCCGAGTTTGAGTTTAAGACGGCCGCCGGCGAACGGATCGTGGTGGATGGAACCAAACTGGTTGGGAGACCTGAGATGAGACTGAAGAAGAGGTGGCGGAAATGAGAGAGATCGGATTGAACGTTCAGCCTCCCGCTGAAAAATGTAATGATCCAAACTGCCCGTGGCACGGGCACCTCAAGATACACGGCAGGTACTTCGAGGGAGTTGTCGTCAGCGACAAGGGCAAGAAGACAGTCGTCGTTGAGAGACAGCACTACAAGTACCTCAAGAAGTATGAGAGGTACGAGCTCAGGAGGAGCAGGGTTCACGCCCACAATCCAGAGTGCATCGATGCGAAGGTCGGCGACAGGGTTCTCATAGCCGAGACAAGGCCTATAAGCAAGACCAAGAGCTTCGTCGTCGTTGCCATAACCCAGAAGGCAGAGAGGGCAGAGGAGGTGTGATGGATGGCCAAGAAGGGTGCGGGTGCTACCAGAGGTATAAGTCCGGTTAGGCCAACGCGCGCTCTCCCCATCGGTGCCTACCTAAAGGTCGCCGACAACAGCGGCGCCAAGGTCATTCAGATCATAGGTGTCGTTGGTTACAAGGGTACCAGGAGGAGGCTCGCCTCCGCTGGCGTTGGGGACATGGTCATAGCGGCGGTCAAGAAGGGAAGGCCTGACATCAGGCACCAGGTAGTCAGGGCCATTGTAGTAAGGCAGAGAAAGGAGTACAGAAGGCTTGACGGCATGCGCGTTAAGTTCGAGGACAACGCGGCGGCAATAGTTACCCCAGAAGGTGTCCCAAGGGGCACCGAGATCAGGGGTGCGATAGCTAGAGAAGCCGCCGAGCGCTGGGTCAGGCTCGGCAGCATAGCGAGCATAGTTTTGTGAGAAGGAGGGTGAGAAGATGAGGCTTAACTCCAAACAGCCCAAGAAGCAGAGGAAGTTCCTCCACAACGCTCCCCTTCACCTCAGGCAGAAGCTCATGAGCGCTCCCCTCAGCAGGGAGTTGAGGGAGAAGTACGGAGTAAGGAACCTTCCCATTCGGGAGGGAGACAAGGTAAAGATCGTGAGGGGAGACTTCAAGGGTCCTGAAGAGAGGAAGGTCATGGAAGTAGACCTCAAGAGATACAGGATACATGTTGAGGGGGTAACCCAGAAAAAGGGCGATGGTACGGAGGTCTTCTATCCGCTTCATCCGTCCAACGTGGTTATAACCGACCTGAACCTTGATGACCCGGAGAGAAAGAAGATAATTGAGAGGAGGGCTGGCTGATGGCGAGGAAAGGAGCCAAGAGGCACCTTAAGAGGCTTGCCGCCCCAACTTCGTGGTACATTCACAGGAAGACCTACAAGTGGGCGGTCAGGCCAAGGGCGGGCCCGCACAGCATGGGGACTTCAATCCCGCTCATCTACATAGTTAGGGACTACCTCGGCTATGCAAAGACCGCGAGGGAAGCCAGGAAGATACTCAACGAGGGCAAGATTCTCGTTGATGGAAAGGTCAGGAAGGACTACAAGTTCCCAGTTGGTATTATGGACGTTATCTCAATCCCCGAGACCGGAGAGCACTACAGGGTTCTTTCAAACAGGATCGGGAAGCTCATACTCCACCCGATAAGTGCGGAAGAGGCCAAGATCAAGCCCCTGCGCATAAACAACAAGAGGATGGTCAAGGGCGCCAAGGTTCAGCTCAACCTCCACGACGGCAGCAACCACCTTGTTACAATGGCAGAAAAAGACGGCTTTATGACCGCCTACACGATCCTCATGAAGGTTCCTGAGAGAGAGATCGTTGAGGTTCTCCCGTTCGACATCGGGGCTTATGTCTTCGTTACCCAGGGTAAGAACGTCGCGAGAAAAGGTAAGGTCATCGAGGTCAGGCAGTTCCCAATGGGCTGGCCGGACGTCGTTACAATAGAGGACGAGAACGGCGAAAAGTTCGACACCCTGAAGAAGTACGCCTTCGTCGTGGGCAAGGATAAGCCCCAGATTTCCCTTCCGTGAGGTGAGAGGAGATGGAGATAAACAGAGAGGCAATAATAACTGACTGGGAAGCTCATCCCATGAGGAAGCCTCGCATAGCCAAGCTCACCATCAACATAGGCGTTGGTGAGAGCGGCGAGAGGCTTACCAAGGCCGAGACCATGCTTGAGAGCCTCGTTGGCCAGAAGCCGATAAGGAGGAGGGCCAAGCAGACCAACAGGGACTTTGGAATCAGGCGTGGTGAGCCGATAGCCGTTAAGGTCACCCTCCGCGGTGAGAAGGCATACCAGATGCTTGACAGGCTCCTCGAGGCAGTTGACAGGAAGCTGAAGGCAAGCAACTTCGACGAACACGGCAACTTCTGCTTTGGAATCCAGGAGCACATCAACATCCCCGGCGTTGAGTACGACCCTGAGATCGGTATCTTTGGTATGGACGTTTGTGTGACCCTTGAAAGGCCCGGTTATCGCGTTGCCAAGAGGAAGAGGCAGAGGAAGAAGCTCCCGACCAGACACAAGCTGACTAAGGAAGAAGGTATCGTCTTCGCTATGGAAGAGTTGAAGGCCAAGGTGGAGGGATTGTGAGATGGCGAAGGCTGATTACAACAAGAAGAAGCCCAGGAAGTTCGGGAAGGGCGCGAGAAGATGCATGCGCTGTGGCCAGTACGGCCCGGTTATCAGGATCCACGGACTCATGCTGTGTAGGCACTGCTTCCGCGAGATAGCTCCGAAGCTGGGCTTTAAGAAATACGAGTGAGGTGAGGAGAGATGACGTTGCTTGACCCGCTGGCAAATGCCCTTTCACATATAACCAACAGCGAGAGGGTTGGAAAGGAAGAGGTCTACCTCAAGCCGGCTTCCAAGCTCATGGGTGAGGTTCTCAGGGTTATGCAGGAGAACGGCTACATCGGCGAGTTCGAGTTCATTGACGATGGAAGGGCCGGGATATACAGGGTTCAGCTCATAGGCAAGATCAACAGGGCAGGTGCCATAAAGCCGCGCTTCCCGGTTAAGGCTAGGGAGTACGAGAAGTGGGAAAAGAGGTTTCTCCCGGCATTCGAGTTCGGTATACTCATAGTCTCAACGTCCCAGGGAGTTATGACCCACAAGGAAGCCATTGAGAATGGAATCGGTGGCAGACTGATAGCCTACGTGTATTAGCGGGGTGAAATGAGATGCCTGTTGACGCGTGGATACGGGAGGAAGTTGAGATCCCAGAGGGAGTCGAGGTCACTGTTGAGGGGAATACTGTCAAGGTCAAGGGGCCGAAGGGAAAGCTCCAGAGGGAGCTCAAGTACCCTGGCGTTAAGATCCTCATTGAGGACGGTAAGGTTGCCGTCTTCAAGGAGTTCCCCCGGAAGAAGGACATAGCCATCGCTAGAACCTTCAAAGCGCACATAGCCAACATGATCAATGGGGTTACCGAGGGCTTCACCTACAAGCTCAAGGTGCTGTACAGCCACTTCCCCATGACCGTCAAGGTTCAGGGAGACGAGGTCGTCATAGAGAACTTCCTCGGTGAGAAGAACCCGAGGAGGGCCAAGATACTCCCCGGCGTTACCGTCAAGGTCATGGGCCAGGAAATCGTAGTGGAGAGCATAGACAGGGAGAGGGCTGGTCAGACCGCCGCCAACATCGAACAGGCCACCAAGATAAACAAGTGGGACCGGCGCGTCTTCCAGGATGGTATTTACATCGTTGAGAAGGCGGGTAGGCCGATAAGGTTCTGAGGTGTGAGAAATGAACGAGAAGGCGAGACTCCTTAAGATTAGGGCCCAGCTCAAGAGGAAAAAGCCGAGGTTCCTCAGGCAGGAATGGTGGCGCTATCCGAAGTTCAAGAACAACCCGAAGTGGAGAAAACCCAAGGGAATAGACAGCAAGATGAGGCTCAAGAAGAAGGGCAAGGCCCGCTCACCGAGCATAGGCTGGAGCTCACCTAGGGCCGTTAGGAGACTCCACCCGAGTGGGTACGAGGAAGTCCTCGTCCACAACGTTAGGGAGCTTGAGGCCATAGACCCAACCAGGCAGGTGGCAAGGATAGCCGGAACCGTCGGCGCCAGAAAGAGAGAAATGATACTCGCCAGGGCTAAGGAGCTTGGCGTGAAGGTACTCAACCCGTGAGGTGAGGCTCATGCTCAAGATGCAGAGAAGGATTGCCGCTGACCTGTTGAAATGCGGTGAGAACAGGGTCTGGATTGACCCTGAGAAGATTGATGAGGTTGCCTCTGCCATAACCCGTGAGGACGTTAAGAGGCTCATTCACGACGGTGTCATCAAGAAGAAGCCGGTTAAGGGACAGAGCAGGGCCAGGGCTAGGGCCTACCAGGAGGCCAAGAAGAAGGGCCGCCACAGGGGCCCTGGAAGCAGGAAGGGTAAGAAGACCGCTAGAATGGGCAGGAAAGAGCGCTGGATGATGACCATAAGGGCCCTTAGGAAAGAGCTCAGAACCCTCAAAGCAGAGGGTAAGTTTGACGAACACACCTACAGGAGGCTCTACATCAGGGCCAAAGGTGGCCAGTTCAAGAACAAGAGGCAGCTCTACATGTTCATGCAGGAGCACGGTATCCTGAAGGAGTGAGGTGAGAGAGATGGCACACGGACCAAGGTATAAGGTTCCGTTCAGGAGAAGAAGGGAGGGAAGGACTAACTATCACAAGAGGCTTGCTCTCCTCAAGTCTGGCAAGCCTAGACTCGTTGTGAGAAAGACCCTCAACCACCACGTTGCCCAGATCGTAGTCTACGACCCGAAGGGTGACAAAACACTCGTTTCAGCCCACACCAGGGAGCTCGTGAGGGACTTCGGCTGGAAGGGTCACGGAGGAAACACACCAAGCGCCTACCTGCTCGGTCTCCTCATCGGCTACAAGGCTAAGGGGGCTGGGATAGAGGAGGCTATCCTTGACATAGGTCTCCACCCACCGACTAGGGGCTCGAGCATATTCGCGGTCCTCAAGGGTGCCGTTGATGCCGGCCTGAACGTCCCACACAGCGAGGAAATATACCCGGATGACTACAGGATAAACGGTGAGCACGTTGCCAACTACGCCAAGGCCCTCAAGGAGGAGGACGAGAGCCTCTACAGGAGGCAGTTCGGTGGATACCTCGTCAGGGGCCTTGAGCCTGAGAAGCTCCCTGAGCACTTTGAAGAGGTTAAGTCAAAGATAATCGAGAAGTTTGAGGGGGCGAGAGAATGAGCGACCCGAGAGAGATGGCCCAGCGTGTTCTTGAGGAGTGGGAGCCGAGGACCAAGCTCGGCAAGCTCGTCAAGGAAGGTCAGATAACTGACATTCATGAGATATTCCGCAAGGGTTACCAGATCAAGGAGCCGGAGATCGTTGATGTCCTCCTTCCGGAGGTCAACATGAGGGAAAACCAGGAAGTCCTCGACATAGCCCTCACCGTCAGAATGACCGACAGTGGCAGGAGGATCCGCTTCAGGGTTCTCGCCGCTGTGGGCAACAGGGACGGCTATGTTGGCCTTGGAATCGGTCATGGAAGGGAAGTCGGTATAGCCATCAGGAAGGCCATCAACTACGCAAAGATGAACATCATCGAGATCAAGCGCGGCTGCGGTTCCTGGGAGTGCAGGTGCAGACGGCCGCACTCAATTCCGTTCGCCGTCGAGGGTAAAGAGGGAAGCGTCAGGGTCAAGCTCATGCCGGGACCGCGTGGCCTTGGACTGGTCATCGGTGACGTCGGCAAGAAGATACTCAGCCTTGCTGGAGTTCAGGACATCTGGTCTCAGACCCTCGGTGAGACGAGAACCACCGTCAACTTCGCCAGGGCCGTCTTCAACGCGCTCTACAACACCAACAGTGTTGCCGTTAAGCCGGAGGACATCGAGCGCTACGGTATAATAGTCGGAAGGGAGATGCCGACCAACTTCCAGGTTGAGTGAGGTGAGAGAAGATGGCAAAGCTTGCACTCATCAGGCTTAGGAGCGGGATAAGGGCGAAGGGTGAGGTGAGAGACACCCTCGCCATGCTCCGCCTTCACAGGATCAACCACCTCGTCCTCGTTGACGACACCCCAAGCTACAAGGGCATGGTTCAGAAGGTCAAGGACTACGTAACATGGGGCGAGATAGACAAGGGAACCCTTGCGGCCCTCATAAGGAAGAGGGGTAGGCTCATAGGCAACAGGCCTGTAACAGATGAGTACACCCAGGAGAAGCTTGGAATGAGCATCGATGAGTTCGCCGAGAAGGTCGTCAACGGCGAGATGAAGCTCACAGATTTGCCCAACATCAAGCCCGTCTTCAGGCTCCACCCGCCGAGGGGGGGACTGAAGGGCAGCAAGAAGCGCTCCTTTAAGGAAGGTGGAGCGCTCGGTTACCGCGGCGAGAAGATAAACGGGCTCATTGAGAGAATGCTCTGAGGTGGCGAGAGATGATAAGGAGGAAGAGGAAGGTTAGGAAGCTTCGCGGAAGTCACACTCACGGATGGGGTTGCAAGAAGAAGCACCGCGGTGGTGGAAGCAAGGGCGGTAAGGGTATGGCAGGTACCGGAAAGAGGAAGGACCAGAAGTTCACGTGGGTCATAAAGTACGCCCCAGACAGGCTCGGCAAGAGGGGCTTCCACAGACCGAAGGCAGTTCAGTACACCCCGCAGACCATAAACCTCAATGACATCGACGAGAACTTTGAGCTCTTCAAGGACGCTGGCATAATCTACGAGGAAGAAGGGAAGCTCGTCTTCGACGCAACCGCGCTGGGCATTGACAAGGTACTCGGAACCGGGAAGCTCACTAGGTCTCTCGTTGTCAAGGCCTACTACGTCACCCCGAAGGCCGAGGAGAAGATCAAGGCCGCGGGCGGCGAGGTTCTCCTCGCCTGATTATTTCTTTCCAAAAACTACCAGGGTGTTGAAAAATGGGCGTCCGGGAATTAACTTACGCCATGGAAAGATGGCTTCCAGAGGTAGAACGACCCAAGAGGCGAGTTCCTCTGAAGGAGAAGTTTATGTGGACTGGTATCGTCCTCCTGCTGTACTTCGTCCTCGCTGAAATCCCCCTTTATGGTGTTCCTAAAACCATTCAGGATTATTTCGCGTCCCTGAGATTCGTTCTTGCCGGTAGGAACGGCTCTCTGCTCACCCTTGGTATCGGTCCAATCGTCACCGCTGGAATCATCCTCCAGCTTCTCGTTGGTTCCGAGATACTCAAGCTTGATCTCTCCAACCCGGAGGATAGAAGGTTCTACCAGGCCCTGCAGAGGTTGTTCTCCGTGTTCATGGCCTTCTTCGAGGCTGCCATCTACGTCTTGGCCGGTGCATTTGGTAGGATAGACACTGGACTTGGAGCGTTCCAGATCTTCCAATCTGCCCAAGGGCATTATGCTGCTATAGGCGTTGGCCTAGCTATACTGGTGATACTCCAGCTTGGCTTTGGTTCCAGTATGTTGATACTCTTAGATGAACTCGTCAGCAAGTGGGGAATAGGAAGCGGTATCAGCCTCTTCATCGCCGCGGGTGTTTCACAGCAGGTTATGGTCAAGTCCCTGAACCCTCTCCCCTTGCCTCAGAACCCGAACGAGTTGAGCGGTGCAATTCCTGCGTTTATCCAGCACCTGGCACACGGTGACCTGTGGGGTGCAATCTACAGGGGTCCGGGAATACCAGACATGACCAATCTGCTGGCGACTATACTGGTCTTCCTTGTAGTAGTTTACCTTGAGAGCATGCGCGTTGAGATACCTCTCAGCTATGGAAGGGTCACCGTCAGGGGGAGGTATCCGATAAGGTTCATGTACGTCAGCAACATCCCTATCATCCTAACAGTGGCCCTCTACGCCAACGTTCAGCTCTGGGCTAGACTACTCTCGAGTAGGGGCATCAACTGGCTTGGAACTTTTCAGGGTAACGTTCCGGTCTCGGGCCTTGCCAAATATACCTATCCCCCGTACGATATTTACCAGCTTATTCACAACCCGCTTCAGGCCACTGTCTATGGGCTGCAGACGATATTTTGGTCTATAATATTTGGATTCCTGTGGGTTGAACTTACCGGACTCGACGCTAAGAGTATAGCCAAGCAGCTTCAGAGCTCGGGACTACAGATACCAGGATTCAGAAGGGACCCCAGGATACTCGAGAGAGTCCTCAACAGGTACATCCCGTACGTTACTTTCTGGGGTTCGTTCACACTAGCCATAGTTGCGGTGTTGGCAAACTTCCTCGGTGCCCTTGGTACTGGAACGGGAATCCTCCTAACGGTCGGTATTCTCTACAGGTTCTACGAGGAGATAGCCAGAGAACAGGCCACGGAGATGTTCCCGGTACTGAGGAAGTTCTTCGCCAAGTGACCATTTTTCATTCTTTACTTAACTCTTTTAAACCGATGGTCTTATTCTACTTGGATACTGGATGGGTGGTGTTCATGCCGTTTGTGGTGATGATAACGGGCATTCCTGGTGTCGGAAAGAGTACTATCACGAGACTGGCCCTTCAGAAGGTGAACATCAAGTTTCGCCTAGTGAACTTTGGCGATCTGATGTTCGAGGAGGCAGTGGAAAGTGGGTTGGTTCACCACAGGGACGAGATGAGGAAGTTAGATCCGATGATACAAAAAGAGCTTCAACTTAAGGCCGCCAGAAAGATAGTAGGGATAGCGCGGAAGGAGCCCGTTCTTCTCGACACCCATGCCACTATACGGACCCCTATGGGCTACCTCCTCGGCTTTCCAAGGGAGGTAATTGAGACCATACGACCAAACTTCGTCGTCATAATAGAGGCAACGCCCAGCGAGATACTGGGAAGGCGCCTCCGTGACCTCAAGAGGGACAGAGACGTCGAGACCGAGGAACAGATAGAGAGGCACCAAGACCTCAACAGGGCCGCCGCGATAAGCTACGCGATGCACTCCGATGCCCTTATAAAGGTGATCGAAAACCATGAAGACAAAGGACTGGAAGAGGCCGTTAACGAGCTTGTTGGAGTACTAAACCTGGCGGTGAGAGAGTATGATTGAGGAGATATACACCTTCCTGGACAACATCTTCGGGGGTTACATAGCCCAGCACCCTCTGCTTGCAATAACCATCGCGGGCTTCCTTATCGGCGGTTCGTATACGCTGATCTACTACTTCTTTACGGACATAGAGAAGACAAGAAAAGTCCAGAAGATGGCGAAGGAGATACAGAAGGAGATGAGGGAGGCCCAGAAATCGGGGGATGAGAAGAAACTAAAGAAGGTGCAGCAGAAACAGATGGAGCTCATGAAAATGCAGAGCGAGATGATGAAGCAGCAGATGGTTCCGATGCTCCTGACGCTCCCGATATTCTGGATATTCTTCCAGTGGCTCAGGAGATGGTACGTTGAGGTTGCCATAGTCAAGTCCCCGTTCAACTTCTTCCTCTTCGGTTGGTTCCATAGCTGGTATCACTCGGCCCTCAGGCCGGATGAGCTTGGATACTTCGGCTGGTACATCCTTTCGAGCTACGTCATTGGAATGGTGCTCAGAAAATTCCTGGATATGGGTTAAATTTAAAAACGCTCCCCTGAAAGGAAAGGCGAGGTGAGAGACATGAAGGCGATGTACAGGTCAAGGTCATGGAGGAGAAAGTACGTCAGGACTCCCAGCGGGAGAACCGTCATCCACTTCGAGAGAAGGAAGCCGAAGGTGGCCCACTGTCCCATGTGCGGCAGGCCGCTCAACGGTGTTCCGCGCGGAAGGCCGAGCGAAATCGGAAAACTCTCAAAGACCCAGAGGAGGCCAGAGAGGCCCTATCCGAACCTCTGTCCGGACTGCATGAGAAAGGTCATGAAGGCCCAGGTCAGGGCCGGGATCTCCCTCTGATGAATGAGGTGCTAACATGCCAAAGGGCTGCCTCGTGATAACCGTCAGCGGACCCGGCGGTTCTGGAACCACAACCCTGTGCCGGAACCTCGCAAGGTACTATGGCTTCAAGCACATATACGCGGGTTTAATATTCCGCCAGATGGCGAAAGAGATGGGAATGACCCTGCAGGAGTTTCAGAAATACGTTGAGCTCCACCCAGAGATTGATAGGGAAGTCGATAAGAGGCAGGTCGAGGCAGCCAAGGAGTGCAACGTCGTTATTGAGGGCCGCCTCGCGGGCTGGATGGTTAGGGACGCTGACCTGAAGATATGGCTCGATGCTCCCATGATGGAGCGTGCGAAGAGGGTTGCCAGAAGGGAAGGCATCTCCGTTGAGGAGGCCTACGTCCAAACTGCCGAGAGGGAGAAGCAGAACAGGAAAAGGTATTTAAACCTCTATGGCATTGACATCGAGGACAGGTCGATTTATGATTTAATCATCAATACTGCAAAATGGGGTCCCGATGGGGTCTTCGCCATCGTGAAGGCCGCCATCGACCACCTTTCCCCGACGGTGACGCGGGGCAACAAAAACTGAGGAGGTGGGATGAATGCCAGCTATGGAAGTTGGAAGGATTGCCGTCGTTATTGCCGGAAGGAGAGCCGGTCAGAAGGTCGTCGTCGTTGACATCATCGACAGGAACTTCGTCCTCGTTACCGGCGCTGGACTGAACAAGGTCAAGCGCAGGAGGATGAACGTCAAGCACCTCGAGCCCCTTCCGGAGAAGGTCAACATCGAGCGCGGCGCCGACGACGAGGCCGTCAAGGCCACCCTCGAGCAGGCTGGAATCAGCCTTGAGTGAGAGGTCCTTCGGCCTCTTCTTACTTCTTTGATAACTGGATCGTTTTTGAAATCCCCGATGCTATTTTTGCTTGGGGGTCTATGAGTATGAATACCTCAGCATTTTTCAGTCCGGTTACGTTCAGAGTGTACGTTCTGAAGAAGCTCTGTTGAGGTTTTAGGGATTCTTCTACATTCAGCAGTGTCTTCCCACTTGGAGACTTTAGGTTCACAACTCCGGTATGAGTTTTGGCGGTGTCATCGTTTATTATACTAACGTTGAGGCTGAGAATCTCCCCATTCAACGTTATTCCAACGCTTACGTTGAGATTGTTGTTCATGTAACCGAGCATCTCGCTCTTTGGTATGTTGCTCGGCGTTGAGTTGTTTCCCTGCTCGTACCACTGGCCAAAGGCTATGCCTGCAACTATAGCCACAATGACTAAAACCAAGGTTATTTCTTTTCTCATGAGTCCCATCGAAAATGGTAGCTACTTTACATTATTTAATATTTTCGATGCCTTTAATTAACTAACTTGTCGTTCGTCGACTTTATAAAGGAGATATTCAACTTACACTGATAACGCTCATCGGTGATGCTCATGGTGAGGAACGAAGTGAGGAGAATCCTCCCCGCTGATATCAAGAGGGAAGTGGTTGTGAAGGACGATAAGGCGGAGACCAACCCCAAGTGGGGCTTCCCGCCGGAGAAGAGGCCGATTGAGATGCACATGCAGTTCGGCATAATAAACCTGGACAAGCCACCTGGGCCGACGAGCCACGAGGTCGTTGCTTGGATTAAAAAGCTCCTGAACCTGAGCAAGGCCGGCCACGGTGGAACCCTCGACCCAAAGGTCAGCGGTATTTTACCGGTCGCCCTTGAGAGGGCAACAAGAGTTGTGCAGGCCCTCCTCCCGGCTGGAAAGGAGTACGTCGCATTAATGCACCTCCACGGCGACGTCCCGGAGGGGAGGATAAGGGCCGTCATGAAGGAGTTCCAGGGAGAGATAATCCAGAGGCCCCCCCTGAGGAGCGCGGTCAAGAGAAGGCTGAGGACGAGGAAGGTCTACTACATAGAAGTGCTTGAGATAGACGGAAGGGACGTCCTCTTCCGCGTTGGGGTCGAGGCCGGTACCTACATCCGTTCGCTCATTCACCACCTCGGCCTGGCTTTGGGGGTTGGGGCGCACATGGCCGAGCTCAGGAGAACGAGGAGCGGCCCCTTCAAGGAGGACGAGACCCTCGTGACCCTCCACGACCTCATCGACTACTACCACTTCTGGAAGGAGGACGGAATAGAAGAATACTTCAGAAAGGCTATCCAGCCTATGGAGAAGGCTGTAGAGCACCTGCCCAAGGTGTGGATTAGAGACTCGGCGGTTTCAGCCGTAACCCACGGTGCCGACTTGGCCGTCCCGGGCATAGTTAAGCTCCACAAGGGCATGAAGAAGGGCGACCTCGTTGCAGTAATGACGCTCAAAGACGAACTTGTGGCTCTGGGTAAGGCAACGATGACCACCGGTGAGATACTCCAGAAGAGCAAGGGCATAGCGGTCGATGTGGACAAAGTCTTCATGCCGAGGGACTGGTATCCTAAGCTTTGGAAGGATAAAGAGTGAGCCCTCTTCCCTTCTTCTGGGTGTTTTCCATGAGGAGGAGAAGGGGGGGGCCTCCGGCTGATAATTGAGACCGTTGTTGGTTTAATTTCCATATTCATGGCCCTCCTCTTTTTGGGAGCCCACGGTAATGGAGATACTATAGATGCTAGCTGCTCGTGACGATGTTTGTCCTTCTTCCGTTCTTCGGGGTTTCTGTGACCTTCTTCATCGGCCGCTATCTTGAGAAGCATGGTTACCAGAAGGAGGATGTTAAGCGGCTTCACATAATCCTTGAGGAGAACTGGGGAAGAGGCAGGTTTGTGAAGGACGTACAGGAAATAATTGGCCATCACATAATTGCTTGGTATCTACTCAGTATGGCCCTCTTTTTGACTGGAAACGTTGTGGGGGCGGCAATTTCCGTGGTCGCCATGTTTCTGGAAATTTTTTCGTTTATCCCCATCTTCCTCCTCATGGTTCAGTGGACAATGGACATTCCCTTTTCTTTATACGCTCTCGCCTCTGGGGAGGAATAGACAGTGACGTCTGCTAGGAACGCCGGCCTGTGGATTATAAAGGCCTCTCCCTGTTTAGTGCCGGTTTGGTGGTTGGTGTCTACCTCCTGGGGCGTATGGTAGAAAGCTCTCTTCCCTTGAGATGGTCGAGGACCTTTTGAAGATGGGTAGGAACGATCAGCTCCTCAAAAACCTTCTCCTTCTGTCCGTGCAGAGTACCGCCTTTGGTGCCGTTGAAGCTTACCTCTTCCCGAAGCGAAAAAAGCTGGCCTTCCTTGTCCTTGCTGTTGCGGTCTCGGGTGCGGTCATTGTGTGGGATGTGCTACGGGGCGCTTGAGTTCCTTCACCTTTATAAACCCCTCACCTAATCCCCGACCATGAGCCACTACTACTCAGAAGAGCCAGGAACGCCGCTGAAGACGAAGACGATCGAGGTCTGCATTAGGGGGCACTGTTTCAAGTTTGTCACGGCCAGTGGGGTCTTCTCCTTCGGGAAGATTGACAGGGGCACCGAACTGCTCATCGAGAGTATGGTTCTTAACGAGGGTTGGCGGGTCCTAGATCTGGGCTGTGGCTACGGTCCCGTAGGTATCGTTGTGTCCCGCTTCGTGGATTACGTCGTCATGACCGATGTAAACCGGAGGGCAATCAGCATCGCAAAGAAAAACTTAAAAATCAACCGTGTTAGGAACGCTGAAGTCAGATGGGGGTCGCTTTATGGCCCTGTAAGTGGCGAGAAGTTCAACTCGATAATTACCAATCCCCCCGTCCATGCGGGAAAGGATACTTTGAGGGAAATAGTTATAAACGCACCAAAGCATCTGAACGACGGGGGATTGCTTCAGCTGGTCATTCGCACTAATCAGGGCGCAAAATATATTAAGGCCCTGATGGAGGAGACCTTTACCGAAGTGCGTGAGCTTGCAAAGGGAAGCGGGTATCGGGTGTATGCCGGGATCGCCTAGCCTGGGATGGCGCGGGCCTTGAGAGCCCGTGTCCGCTTGGACACCGGGGTTCAAATCCCCGTCCCGGCGCCAAAATCCTCTATGAAGGATTGATTGGAGGTGTATTGATAATGACCGAGAACTTTAGACATATAGTCCGTGTTGCGGGAGTTGACCTGGATGGGAACAGACCGCTCAGATGGGCCCTCACAGGAATCAGGGGCATCGGGGCCAACATGGCCGCAATAATCTGCCGTGTTGGCGGCTTTGACGAGAACATGAAGACGGGCTATCTGACGGATGAGCAGGTTAAGAAGCTTGAGGGGATAATAGAGAATCCCAGCGCCCATGGAATCCCCGCGTGGGCGGTCAACAGGCCTAAGGACTACGAGACTGGCAAGGACCTTCACCTCATCACGGCCAAGCTCGCTATGGCCTGGCGCGAGGACTTCAACAGGCTCAGGAGAATCAGGTCATACAGGGGCATCAGGCTGGAGCGCGGTCTGCCCGTTAGGGGTCAGAGGACCAGGTCCAACTTCAGGCATGGAAGCACGCTCGGTGTGAGCAGGAAGAAGAAGTGAGGTGGTGTAAATGGGAGACCCAAAGAGGCAGAGGAAGAGGTATGAGACTCCCTCTCACCCGTGGATTAAGGAGAGGCTTGACCGCGAAAGGGTCATCATGAAGAAGTACGCCCTCAAAAACAAGAAGGAGCTCTGGCGCCACGAGACCCAGCTCAAGGAGTTTAGGCGTAGGGCCAGGCGCCTTCTGGCAGCACGTGGAAAGCAGGCTGAAATCGAAAGGGCCCAGCTCCTCCAGAGGCTCAACAGGCTTGGCCTCCTTCCTGCCGATGCCGCACTCGATGACGTTCTCTCGCTCACCCTTGAGGACGTCCTCGACAGAAGGCTTCAAACCCTCGTCTTCAAGAAGGGCCTTGCCAGGACCATGAGGCAGGCCAGACAGCTCATAGTCCACGGCCACATTGAGGTAAACGGTCAGGTCATCCGCTCACCGGGTTACCTCGTCCTCAAGGAGGAAGAGGGCACCATAGTCTACAACAAGAACTCCCCATTTGCCAAGGAGAGCCACCCCGAGAGGGTTGTTATTGAACAGGCTCAGAAGGGTGAGGCCGCATGAGTGAGGAAGTCCAGCAGGTTAACCTCAAGAAGAAGGAGAAGTGGGGAGTCGCCCACATCTACTCCAGTTACAACAACACCATAATCCACATCACCGACATAACCGGAGCCGAGACAGTCTCTAGGTGGAGCGGTGGTATGGTCGTCAAGGCTGACAGGGATGAGCCCTCCCCGTACGCTGCCATGATAGCCGCCAGGAGGGCCGCCGAGGAGGCCATGGAGAAGGGCTTCGTCGGCGTCCACATCAAAGTCCGCGCCCCGGGAGGAAGCAAGAGCAAGAGCCCGGGTCCGGGTGCCCAGGCAGCCATCCGTGCCCTCGCCAGGGCCGGACTCAGGATAGGCCGCGTTGAAGACGCCACCCCGATTCCCCACGACGGCACCAGACCAAAGGGCGGCAGAAGGGGCAGGAGAGTCTGACCCCTTTATAATCTCTTTTTGGTGGTGCCGATGGCCGGAAAAATTGAGTTTGAGGTTCTTGATAAGCGGGCCGACTCCATCAGGTTTATCCTCCGCGGAGTAGATGTTGCCTTCGCAAACGCACTGAGAAGGACGATCCTGGCGGATGTCCCGACCTTTGCCATTGATGAAGTGGAATTCTTCGAAAACGATTCAGCTCTCTTTGATGAGATAATATCCCACAGGCTGGCTATGGTTCCCCTCACCACTCCCCACGAGAGGTTTTCCCTCGATTCCCTTGAGCTTGATGACTACACGGTGACCCTCTCACTTGAATTGGAGGGGCCTGCCGTTGTCTACTCTGGAGACCTCAAGAGTGACGATGAGGGTGTAAAACCGGCTAATCCAGATATTCCAATAGTGAAGCTTGCAGAGGGGCAGAAGCTCACGCTCAACGCCTACGCGAAGCTCGGCCGCGGGAAGGATCACGCCAAGTGGCAGCCGGGGTTCGTTTACTACAAGTACCTCACGCGCCTTCACGTCAGCAAAGAAATTCCAGACTGGGAGGAGATTAAAGCCCTCGCGGAGAAACGCGGTCTCCCTGTTGAAGAAAAGGATAACGAACTAGTGGTCACCACAGTTAAGGCCTTTTACCTCCCGCGGAAATTTGATGCCTACATGGGTGATGGTATCTCTGAGGAGGTAATCCCCGCTACATTCGTCTTTACTGTGGAAAGCAATGGAGAACTCCCCGTTGAGGAAATGGTGACCACTGCGCTCAAGATATTGATGAGAAAGAGCGATAGATTTATAAGCGAACTTCATAAATTAGCCGACTGACGCGGGGGTTGCCGAGCCTGGTCAAAGGCGGTGGACTCAAGATCCACTCCCGCAGGGGTTCCGGGGTTCAAATCCCCGCCCCCGCACTATTTACGCTCACCCCGTCCAACCTGTCGGTTTCCCACCTGTGAGAGAGAATGGAGGTATGCTCATGGTTAAGAGAACAGGACCAACTGACATAAACTTGAGGAGGCTCATCCGGTACCTCCGGAAGAAGTCCAACGAGGAAGAAGTCAAGGTCTGGAAAGACATCGCCTGGCGCCTTGAGGGTCCCAGGAGGCAGAGGGCTGAGGTGAACATCAGCAAGATCAACCGCTACACTAAGGACGGAGACACCGTCATCGTCCCAGGGAGTGTTCTTGGGGCAGGAAAGCTTGAGCACAAGGTCGTTGTTGCCGCATGGAAGGTCAGCGAAGCTGCCAGGAAGAAGATAGTCGAGGCCGGTGGTGAGGTCCTCACTATTGAGGAGCTCATTGAGAGAAACCCGAAGGGTAGTGGAGTAATCATAATGGAGTGATGGGCCATGAGGATAATTAACGCTGAAGGACTCATACTCGGAAGGCTTGCCTCAAAGGTTGCCAAGATGCTCCTTGAGGGTGAGGAGGTCATCATAGTCAACGCTGACAAGGCCGTTATCACCGGCAACCGCGAGGACATCTTCGCCAAGTACAAGCAGAGGACAGAGCTCAGGACGAGGAGCAACCCAAGGAAGGGACCGTTCTACCCGAAGAGGAGCGACGAGATCGTTAGGAGAACCGTTAGGGGCATGCTCCCCTGGAAGACCGACCGTGGAAGGAGGGCCTTCAGGAGGCTCAAGGTTTACGCAGGTGTTCCAAAGGAGTTCGAGGGCAGGGAGTTTGAGACCGTTGTTGAGGCCCACAGCTCCCGGGTTGGAACTCCCAAGTACGTTACCGTCGGTGAGGTCGCCAAGTTCCTCGGTGGAAAGATCTGAGGTGAGAGAAAATGAAGGTCATTCAGACTGCTGGTAAGAGGAAGACGGCCGTTGCGAGGGCCACCATCAGGGAAGGAAAGGGGCGCGTCAGGATCAACCACAAGCCCGTTGAGATCATCGAGCCGGAGATAGCCCGCTTTGCCATCATGGAGCCTCTGGTCCTTGCCGGCGAGGAGATCGTGGGCAAGGTCGACATCGACGTCAAGGTCGAGGGTGGCGGCTTCATGGGACAGGCCGAGGCTGCCCGCGTTGCCATAGCCAGGGCCCTCGTTGAGTGGACCAACGACATGAACCTGAAGGAAAAGTTTATGAAGTACGACAGAACAATGCTCGTCGGTGACAGCAGGAGAACCGAGCCCCACAAGCCCAACCGCTCAACAAAGGGTCCGAGGGCCAAGAGGCAGAAGTCCTACCGCTGATGCCTTTCCTTTAAAAATTTGAGGTGATACGGGTGATAGTTCCCGTCAGGTGTTTCACTTGCGGTCGCGTGATAGGCGACAAATACTACGAGTTCAAGGAGAGGGTTGAGAAGGGCGAAGACCCTGAGAAGGTCCTCGACGACCTCGGAATTGAGAGGTACTGCTGCAGAAGGACCCTCCTGAGCCATGTGGAGCTCATAGATCAGGTAATGACGTACAGAGTCTACTGAAAAAACCGCACTTCTTGAGGGGCCGTGGGGTAGCTTGGTCTATCCTCCCGGCTTGGGGTGCCGGAGACCCGGGTTCAAATCCCGGCGGCCCCACCAAAATTTGCACTGGTTGGTGTTGATAAGGGCAAGGGTGATGGTAATGTTCAGGTATACCCGCTTTGAAAAGGCCAGGATAATAGGAGCGCGGGCCCTTCAGATAGCGATGGGCGCACCCCTACTCGTCAACATACCGGAGGGTGCCACTCCCCTCCAGGCCGCCATGATCGAGTTTGAGAAGGGCATTATACCAATAACCGTTGTAAGACCGAGCTGATGCGAGATGACGGTGATAGAGAACATAGTGGGCAGGGTTGCCCTCCTCCGGGGCGGTAGGTACTCCGTTGAGGTAGACGTAGTAACCGATTCGGGCTTTGGCCGATTCGCCGCTCCAGTTGACGATAACCCTTACATGTACATAGCAGAGGCCCACCGGGCAGTCAGCGAGGTCGACGAGATCATAGGGCCGGAGCTGATAGGTTTCGACGCGAGCGAGCAGGAGCTCATTGACAGTTACCTATGGGAGATCGACGGGACTGAGGACTTCAGCCACATCGGGGCCAACACCGCTCTCGCAGTCTCTGTAGCCGTTGCCAAGGCCGCCGCAAGCTCCAAGAAAATGCCCCTTTACAGCTACATCGGTGGCACCTTCACAACCGAACTGCCCGTTCCGATGCTTAGCCTCCTCTCAACGGGGGACTTCGACTACTATGTGCTCGCGAGGGACATAATGGAGATTACCGACGCGGTTGATGCCGCGGTCAAAATACTGAACCGGCTCGGAAATGGCAACGTGAACGTGGAAGGACTCTCAAAGATAACAGAGGAAGTTGGAGCCGAGCTGGGCCTTGAAGTATCCCTTGGCCTTGTCCAGAAGGCCGGTCTTGACGTTGATTCGCTCCTCACGATGGTTGAGGACAACAACGTCTCCTACATAAAGCCTATAGGCGATGAGGAGCTCTTCCTTGAGCTCATAGCGAGTACCCACGGGGTGTTCGTAGACGGTGAACACCTCTTCAGGGAGAAGGGCATCCTTGACAGGAGGTACTACAACGCCCTCTCCATAAAGTCTATAAACTTTGGAACGCTCACAGACCTCTACAATCTCATTAATGATGTTAAGTCTGAGCGCATAGTTCCAATCCTGGCCGAGGCCAGGTATGAATCTGCCGACGAGGCCCTTCCGCACCTGGCCGTTGGCTTGAAGTGCCCGGCGATGGTGGTTGGAAGGGACTCCGTGGCGAAGCTCAATGAGCTTAACCGCATAGCGGAAGACCTCGGTGAAAGGGGTCGGTTGGTGACGTTTGAAGGATAAAGGAGGTTGAGAAAATGGAGGAGTATCTGGTTCCGCTCGATCAGTACCTTGCCGCCGGTGTCCACATCGGCACCCAGCAGAAGACCCAGGACATGAGGAAGTTTATATATCGCGTCAGGCAGGACGGTCTCTACGTCCTTGACGTCAGGAAGACCGACGAGCGCCTGAGGGTCGCCGGCAAATTCCTCGCCAGGTTCGATCCTGAGAGCGTTCTCGCCGTCAGCGTCAGGCTCTACGGTCAGAAGCCTGTCAAGAAGTTCGGTGAGGTTACCGGTGCCAGGACAATACCCGGCCGTTTCCTTCCAGGAACTATGACCAACCCACAGGTCAAGAACTTCATCGAGCCGGACGTTCTCGTAGTCACTGACCCAAGAGCAGACCACCAGGCTCTGAAGGAAGCCGTTGAGATAGGAATACCCATAGTTGCCCTCGTTGACACCGAGAACTTCCTGAGTTACGTTGACCTTGCCATCCCGACCAACAACAAGGGGAGGAAGGCCCTGGCGCTCATCTACTGGATCCTCGCCAGGGAGGTTCTCTACAACAGGGAGGAGATTGAGAGCAGGGAGGACTTCAAGATCCCGGTTGAGGACTTTGAGATGAGGATAATCCGCGGCTGAGGGCAAGTTTTTTAATCGCCCTTCCTACATCATTTGCGCGGGGGTGCCCGAGCCTGGCCAAAGGGGGCGGACTTAAGATCCGTTGCCGTAGGGCTACGCGGGTTCGAATCCCGTCCCCCGCACCAAAGCTTTAAAAATGGATCCGTGTAGGTTGAGACGGTTTAAGATCATGAGGTGATTCACGATGGCGAGATTTCCGGAAGCTGAGGCAAGGATCTTCAGAAAGCTTGTTTGCATGCGCTGCGGTGCCACAAACCCGTGGGGCGCAAAGAAATGCAGAAAGTGCGGCTACAAGGGCCTCCGCCCGAAGGCAAGGGAGCCGCGCGGTGGAATGGGACGCTGATGAACCTTTCTTTTTAACTTTAGCATTTCATTCTCCCTTCAGTTTTGCGAGTGTCTCTTCGAGGAATTTAACTCCCTCTTCTAGGAGGGTCTCCCCCTCAGGCGTTAGCCTGTAGTACTTTCTTGAGGGCTTTCCGTTCTCACTCTCCTGCCATTCTGCGGTAACGTACCCGTCCTTTTCCAGCTTATAGAGAACGACATATGAGCTGACTGTTGCAGGTTCAAATCCGAAGGCATCCTTTATCTTCTGTTTCAGTTCGTACGCGTACATGGGTCTCTCCTTTAGAAGCCTTAAGATGTAAAGCCAGAGAACTTCCTTTGTTATCTTGCTCCTGAGTCTCTCCATGGGTGTGGACATGCTATCACCTTCTTATTGTGCTATGAAATATTTCAGCTCCGTATAATTTAAGGTTTTGGGAAATCCTTTTATTCAGAGCGGCATAAAGAAGATTGGAGGTGGTGGTATGAACTTTGATCTGGACGGGATGACTGGCGACCTTGGAGTTGGTGCCGTTACTGGGTTTATAACCGGATACGCACTCAAGAAGTTCATCAAGATAGTCACCGCCATCATTGGGGCGTATATTCTCAGCTTGTTCTGGCTCCAGCAGAAGGGAGTTATATCAATAAACACCGACAAACTCTTCAACCTCAGTGGTAGTGTTACCCAGCAGGTTGTTAGCCTCGGACAGAAGGTCGTGGGAATACTTCCTGGAACTACTGCTTTCGTAGCAGGGTTCTATTTTGGTTTTCAGAAGGGCTGAATCTTTGGTCCCTTAAATTTTGAGGCGAATTTCACTTTTAGCGTGGATTTTAATTTCTGATATTTGCTGGGTTCCTTTAGTAGTGAAAGTAGCGCTGAAGCTTTTTCCAAAAGCTTCACTAAAGAAACTTTGTGGCAGAGTTTGATCAAAATGCTCCTCTCATAAGGAGGAGTGGTAATCATGCACTGTCTGTGACCCCTTAGAAAAGGGTTTAACTTTAAAATCAGCCTTTCAAGAGGTTTGCTTTTTGTTCTGGCGTCCGAAGGCGCTTTGTATGGAGCAAACACTTTAAACTGGCTAATAATGAGTAAACCCGTCCAAAAACTCACATTTTCAGAAAAACACACTATTTTCCGCCATCTGTTAAGGACGCTTGAACGATAGTGAAAGCGGCGCTGAAACTTTGCTTGCAAAGTTTCATCAAAGCTTGTGGTTCTTGTCAAAAGTGATACGTTCAGGGATTTTCCCCGGAAACTTGTCATTCCAGTTGTGAATTCAGTTTTTAGAGGGCTTGTTCTCTGTGAGTTTGCTTGTTAATCGACGCCCGAAGGGCGTCAAGGAGGGGAAAACTCCTTTAAAAAAGCCAGTGCTTGTTTAATTCTATTTCAAGAGATCTTTTTAGAATGAAAATCCGCGTAGAAAAGCCATTTTAAAGGAACCACGAGCCTTGATCAAACTTCGCGCAGGCGAAGTTTGTTGTAATGGTGCGGTGGCCGGGATTTGAACCCGGGCCAGCGGCGTGGCAGACAATAAAGCCACAAAAGCGGAGCAGCAGCAAAACAAAGCTCACAGCAGAGCTATTCAAAGCAATAGCGGAGCGCAAAGCAGAATTCAACAAGTGGATCAAAACAACAAGCCTACAAGAAAAGCAAAAGCGGAACTACAGCAAAGCAATAAACAGAATCATGATCCTGTACGACCTGAAAAAAGCCCTGAAAGGCTCCAAAACCGACAGACTGGCACTGAGAAAATTCATAAAATTCCTCCACGAAAAAGGGTACATTGACCCCATAGAGTACCAAGAACTCAAACAAATCATACAACTCCCAAAATCAGGAATCAACACTTACATCTATACAAACGAGGACATAAAACAAGTACTCTCATCAACAACAGACCCCACAAAGAAACTCTACCTCCAACTCGTCATAAGCTCAGGACTACGCCGTTCACATGCACGTATCGCCTTCAACCGCCTCGCAACAGGCACGGAATTCAAAAAACTCGGCGACATTGCCGTACTTGACCTATTCATCTCCCACGCCTCAAAAAGAGCATTCGTATGCGTATGTCCCGCCAAACTCGCAGAAAAGATACAACAGCACGGCAAAAAATTATCAGAGAACCAAGTTCACAAACTGACCCAAAAAGGCATAAAATTCAATGCAATACGAAAATGGTTCTACACAACCGCTCGCCGCCTGGAGATACCCCCAGACATTGTCGATTTCTGGCAAGGAAGGGCAATAAAAAACATCGGCGCAAAACACTACCTCGACATGCTCGAAATGACGAGAAAGTACTACCCCCACCTCCTCAAAGAACTCCGAAAATTTTATTACGATTAAAGTACGTAATATCGGGGCATCCTTACGGGTGCCCCTACGTGAATTACATATGGGAGGAGGTCGAGCATATGGGGGTAGTACTCCTGGAGATAAAAGGATTGCGGAGCGACTACACGGCAGCCCTTCAGAAATTCGCCAGCATAGTACAGGAAGCAGAACAGTGGAGGTGGGTAGCATGATGCCAGCGTACAAACTCAAAGAACTCATCAAACAAAAAGAAGACGAACTATTCTGGAAACGATTCGACGCCAATGCAATCCTCAGCGGAGAAACAGAACGCCTGGAAGGAGAAATCAAGATACTCAAACGCCTCTACTGGGAGATGATGACGGAATGAAGATCAAAACAGACGACCTCATCACACTCGCCGACGCCATCACAGTACTCAACGACGACGCAAACGACGAAATTGACATCATTTACCGCAGAAAAATCGCTACCCGCCTCGAAGAACTCTACTGGAGGGCATTGAACGCATGGCACGAGCAATTCTCCTCATCGAGAAGAGCATACCAGAACCCACACGCAAGCAGATCATAGGCCTCTTCCAGAAAGTTGACAACTGGAAAAACTTCCGGTACGTCGTCATTGCATGGCTCGCGTACTTTTACTACCGCAAGAACAAGCGACTGAGGCTTATACCCCTGTCTGTCAGCATTGCCGCCGCCCTCTTCAAGAAAAAGCCGAAAGAAATAGAAGACATGGAGGATTTTGAGGTGATTCCCCTCTCGTGACTTTTCTTTTTTCTTTTTTCATCTCTCTTTTGCCATATTGATACAAGAGTCTATACCAGTACCAACAATAAGCAACCTTTATTTCAACATTGTAGTAGTACAAATGGCCACTCCGGAGTGGCAGTGAATACGGTACTGGCCTTGAACCCGTGACTTCGTATGGCCGGGTCCTATGACCCTATGACTGGGCCCGCGGGCCACCCCCTTACACTTTATCTCATGTAAGGAAAAGAAAAGAGACTTCAACCCTTCCTGAGCTCTTCCACCTCAATCTGAAGCTGTTTGAAAGTCTCCAGCAGATTCTCATACTCCATATCCGTCATAGACCCCTCCTCAGCCTTGATCTCAATAGTAACCCTCTCGAACTTTGTCTTCAGCAACTTCAACGCCCTCACAAGATCCGCCAATCCACCAGTACCAGGTCCAAAAGCGAGGCGTAAATGTACCTCCCCAATGCCTCCCTGAGCCTCAGCCTTCTCTTCAGCTTTCTCCTGAGCAGGCAAAAGCACAGTCTGACCCCTCTTTACCTCCGGAGGCTTCCACTCTCTGGGCGTAGCTCCAGCTTCGCTTCCAGCTATAGCTTCCTGCTGAGCTACAGCTGAAGACCCAGCCTCTGCAATTGCTTCAGCTTCACTCTTTGCCCTTGCCTTCAGCTCCTCGCAGTAGTCCTTGCGTACAATGACCTCATTATCCTCAAGAGTTACCGTTGGCTTCTTCCCAAGGTACTCACAAGTAACCTCCTCACCAGAGAGGTACCCCCACCCAAAGCGACCCTCACCTACACCCTCTTTTATTGCCTCCACAAGTACCGACTTGCCCTTCAACAGAGGCATCCCCGGAGTCCTGAGGAAACTCTCATATAGGGCCTTTGTCGAGACGTACTCCTTGCCATCCAAGTACTTCATCTCTATCACTATCGGAGCTATCTTCTCAACCAGCTTGCCCTCGTCCTTGAGCTTCTCATAGACAAGCTCCTCAATGGTCTTCTTGACACCCACAGGCTTCATCCCAAGATCAAGCTCCTCGTACCCTCCCCTCGCTGGGAGGAGGATAACCCTGTAAAGCTCGGCAATCTTCTGAACGATATCCTCACGAGCCCTCTTCAGATTCTCCTTTACGTCCTCCTTCTGCTCCGATGTAAGCTCCAGCGAGCCTCTCTTCGTTCTTTCTTCGATAGTCTTCCATGCGAGGTACCTACGTACCAACCTATTGAAGCTGGCTCTTTCCGTTTCTCTCGGAACGAGGAATATGAGAGTGTTCTTGTAAACCCTCTCAGTACCACCATAGGACTGTAGTATCTGCAGAACCTTCTCCTTATCATGTTCACGCAGAACCACAAGCTTCAAGTTGGGATCATTATCGGGAACATCAGAAGGTTTGGTTGGCCATAAGTACACTTTGAAGTGCTTGCCCTTCAGTTGCCCTTTCAGCAACTCATACTCAACTTCCCCTATCTGCTCATCACTCACGTTGTTCATCTCATCAACGACCAGCTTGTTGAGGCTCGGCTCAAGACTGAAGTAGTACCTCCCATCCCTATAGTGGAGATAGAGAAGATTGTCTTTGAGATAGAGAATGGCATCACCCACAATACTGCTCGAATACCGAGTGTCAGCGCAGGAGAGTTTTATCTCCTTCGTCGTGGCTCCTTTCACTTCTCCGCCAGAGAAGGAGTACATGAAAATCGTTGTGGCGGCCCGAGTTCCTATCCTATAGTGCTCGTACGACTCCCCAACCATCTTATCAACTTTCTTCGCTCCGGAATTTGGAGAGAGAATGTCAGCGTCAAGAACTGAGTAGTACCGGCTCTCACCTATGATGTCAATAAGCTCGTCCCTGAGAGTCTTGACGCTCAAATCAAAGTCAGAGAGCCGTATGAATGGTACATCCCTTCCCATGAGGGAGTGTACCACTATTGAGAGAAGCCTCAGCACACCCCTCGTTCTCTGGAACTTGGGCAGACTTCCCCAGCGGTGATAGAGAACGTCAATAACCTCCGGCTGGAAGGGATAACTCCTCAAGAACCTCTGACGGTACTGATAAGCAGTAAGCCCCTCCGGAATCAGACCCTCGTTGTCAAGATAATCAACGACTGCCTTCACCACGGCCTCTGCCTCAGCCTCGTTTATCCTCTTGAAAAGCCTCGTCCTTATGACATCGTGTACCTCTTCGTCTTGAACAGGAGTGAACACCTTCTGAGAGCGTCCAACGATCTTCTGAAGCTTCTGGAAGTACTCCTCAGCCTTTTCCGAGTAGTGCTCCAAAATGCTCGATGGAAGAGTCATGACGAGCAGAACCCTATCAGTGGACTTCGCAACCTCAGTAAGCTCATGAATGAATGCAAGGGTCTGATCAGCCAAAGTTGTCTCACCAACGACAACACCAGCGGCCTTCACCATGTACTCAAGGAGTTCATCAATGAGGATCAGTACCGGAGCTTTCTCTTCGAGAAGCTCTGAGAGCTTCATCTTGCCTGGAGAGACCTCTCCCCTGAGAAGGCTTACCTTACCAGTAAGCTGTCTCTCAAGCTCCTCCCAGAGAATTACCTCCTTCGCATCGAAGGCCGTACCATCAAGAACGACAACGTTCGCCCCCCACTCATGGGCCTTATGATACAGCGCTATGAGCGAATGTGTTTTACCCCCGCCAAACGGCGTCTGAAGCTGGATTACTGCATCCCCCGTACCTTCTATAAGCCGCTTTCTCGCTATTTCAATGAGGTCACTCAAGCCCTTCGTGAGATAAGTCCTCTCCCAGAAGAGCTGTGGGTTCCTGTAATCCTCCGGCCCCTTATTCTGGTACACACTCCATAGATCCGCCGCAAAAGTATCAAGGGTGAACTTCCCTTCCTTTATGTCCTCATGAGGAATGGCAATCTGATAAAACGGCTTCAACTCCATGGTTACACCTCCAAACCGTTATACCCAAGACAGTATTTGAGTTTTCCGGTCACGTTCCCATAACTTGCCGTACCCTACCAATAAAGCCCCTCCTCCTCATAATGACCTTGTACAACTTCTCCGCAATAACCTTCTGCGGGTACCGTGAATTCAAAACCGTCGCAGCCCTTGCGTCAATTACCGCGTAGGATACCATAATTCTTCTCAAGCTCATTGAGAGAAGCATAAAGAAAACTCGTTTTTCCAATTCTCCTCGACCCGGTGATTATGAAAAACCTCCCTTCCTTTTCAATTGCATCAATAAAGCTCAAGTACTCGGCTTTCCTTCCAAACAGCTCATCAATTGATGTCTTTGGCTGAGTATCAAACAACATTTATGGACACCCCCTATAATGGGGGACGTCCAAGGGGGCACATAAACGTTGTGACCGATGAGCCAAAGACCCGACAACAATCCAACGTAGGAAAGCATTTGTGAGGCATATACGGTATTGAAGGTATGGAAGATTTATAAGTACCTTATCGGAATAGCAAACAGTGATAATCATGGAGTCCCTCAACACCAGTCAGACCCACTGGTCACTTCCCGACGTGATGGTGGAGAAATACAGCGACGACCTTCTCATGGGGGTACTCGATGCTATAAATCCACGCTTTTCTGCCATCCCGTACGTGAGAAAGAAACACCAGACCCACCGATTCCGTACACTCCTCCGTCTGAGGGAACTCCTGGATGAAAAGCGAGATGCCATTATTTCCAGGATAACAGAAGTTCTGCCCAAGGAAGCGAGCAGAATGCACTACCTCAAAGCTCAGGCAGAGGTCATAAAAATCTTTGAGGAAGAGCTTGAGGACGTTATGGACGAGATAGACGAGCTTATGAGAATACTGAACGAGAAAGAACTCAAGAACTCCATAAGAACCGACATCAGAAGGCAGATAGGCCTTCTGAACTCAATGAGGGATAGTATCCTCGAAATAGCTTCAGATCCCGATATCCCGGATGAAGTGTTTGAGAAGTACATGACACTCGATCAGGGCATAGCCCTTCTCATCAAACTGTACGAGAGAATGCTCGAAGACTGGAAAAACCCAGAGCTCTCGATATACATCCTCATGCTCAGCCTCAGAATACTCGCAATACTCAATGGCAAGCTTGAGCATCTCCCACTTCTCAGAAAGGACATAGTAGAAATCGCCCCAGAGCTTGAGAGAACTGCAAGCCCAGAGGAAATCGAGGAACTCATAAAACTGGTGGGGAAGGAATGGCCAACTTCGTCGACACCAACATCGTAGTAGCAAGGCTCCTTGAAACTGATCCAAATCATGAACTCGTTGATAAGTTCTCTCAAACGCACAGGATGATAGTTACTGATGCAATTTACCAAGAACTCCGCCAGACATTTTATGAAAAAGCCTTCAGCGCGCTCACAAAACTCAAAAAGGCCATGAGTAAGGCAAACAAAATGAAATTCGAGAGCGAAGAAGAAGAGATAAAAACCATACGAGAACTCACCCTCCAGATTTGCAGGGAGACAGAACCCCAAATCCTCAACTTCTGTGAGTACATTGTTGATGTCGCCGAGAGAAAGGGTCTTCTCCTCATCAGAAAGCGGGTAAACCTTCTCAAGGAAATGAACGACTTCATAATCGAACAGATGGCAAAGATAGACAGGTTCGTGGGCAATATAACAAAGATAGACTTTCAAAAGGAGGAACTCGAATCCGCAATAGACATTTACGACGAGGTACGAGCCAAATTCAAAGACGATTACGACGCTCTCATATTCAGCGAGGCCGTCATGTTCTCAAGCAAAACGGATGAACCCTGTACACTTTACACACTCGACAAAAACTTCGCAAAAACCGCCCAGAAAGTTCTTGAAGAGCTGAAAGCCGAAAACCCAGAGATAAAGCTCCGAGTGGTCTATCTCGCCGATGAAATTGAAAAAAGAGACGAATAGAAAAATCAGCCCTGTATAAACTTCTCAATAGTCGCCTGCTTCTCCGGCTCTTCCTCACCGTTGAACAGCGAGTAGTCCCCCTTCTCAATGGCCCTCCTTATGTGCCCCCTTCCAGCCAGGAACCCATCAAGGAGCTTTTTCTCCTTGCTGTCCTTCGGAAGCACCTCGCTGATGACCTGAGCCACCTTGAAGAATACATCCTTCTCGCCCCAGCCAGTTTCGGCGAGCAGACCAATCATCTCTCTCTTCCTGTTCGCCTGCCAGAGGAGCAAAGCCTTATGGAGTACGTCAATGAGGTCATTGCCCTTTATCTCCTTCAACTTCCTGTCCTGCGGGCCGAGAACCCTGATGAACTCTTTTTCCTTCACTATGAACCCCCTGTTCCACTCCTTCTCAAGGTCAAGGCCGACCGAAGTTGCGAGCTTCCTCGCCTCGTCGAAAGCCACCTTCGCCTCCCCGTACGTCCAGCGCCAGAGTACATAGAACTTCGTGAGCGGGGAAAGCTCGGCGGAGATATCCTCCCTGAGAACCTGCCTTATCGCGTAGTCGCTGACTATATCGCGCACGAGCTGGAGCAACCTGTCGCCCCTTATCTCGTTGCCCTCGTAGTCGAGAACCTTCTCGTACTTGCCAAAGACCTCGATGGCCGAGCCTATTGCTGAGATGAAGAAGTCTGCACCGCTTATGCCCTCCTTCCAGAGCTGGTCAAGCTTTTTCTCAAGTGTTTCCCTGAGCTCTTTCTTGACCTCATCGAACCAGCCAATGCCCTCTTTCTTGATTTTACGGGCGACTATGTAGATTGATGAGGCGAGGGCGGCTGATTCTTTGGCTCTGAGTCTATTTGCCATCTCAGTATGAATAGGCCATGAGGCAGTTGGTACCAAACCAGAGTCAAGGAGAGAGTTTATGAGTGTCTCCCAACCTTCCGTTGTCTTATGGGCATAAACAAGCACGAGAATTCCGTTCGGCTTGAGGACGCGGTGGATTTCTCTGAGTGCCTGTTTCATTCCCTCTTCAAAGTACCTCTTTGCGGCTTCCCAGTCCTGATTCTGGGTGTAGGCAACGAGTTCCTTGCTCTTCGGTGTGAGCGGTGTCATGAACAGCTCCGGATAAAGGTCTCCGATGGTGCGCTTGAGCCAGACGTAGAAGAAGTCACTGAGGTAGGAGTAGGGTACGTTGTCATAGTACGGCGGGTCAGTAAAGACGGCATCGAAGTGGTTATCTGGGAAGGGGAGTGACGTTGCCGATGATTGAGAAACATGAGCGGGAATAGACGATGTGAAGGATAGATGCTCAATAGTTTCCAAGTAATAGGATATGCCAGTAACCACACTTCCTGTTGAACCACTGAATGGATTTACTTCTGGGCAATCCCACATCATTGGAAGAGCTTGCCTTGAGAATAGCTGTTTTATCGCCTCTGACGTATTTTCCCATCTTGTGAGGGTATTTGTGAATGCGGCTGCCATATCTACAATAAGTGCCAGATACGTCACTACTGCTTTCGCATACTCTTCATCATAGCCCTCTTCAAGCATTTTTTCGTACGCTTTCCGTACTTTCTCGACGAAGGTTATCAGAGCGAGCTTCTGCCTATCGTTGAAGAGGTCGCCCCATGTGTTCATTCCATAGTTCCTCACCGAGAAAGCCCTTTCGGCTCCCCGCCCTCTTCCCTCGGGTGTTGGTTCATCAGGTACCGGATCAATCCCCCATTCCTCCATGAGCTTTGCCCTCTTCTCCTCAAGGTACCGCTTCGCTTCCTCGTACGCTTGAACGTCCTTCTCAGTTGGTAGACGGTAGATTTTGCCCCTCTTCTCCGGGTGGTACAGGACAACGGCCACCATTCTCTGGCCGGCCTTTCCTTCACGGAAGAGCTTCCGAGTAGTGTTTGCATCGTGGGTCATGCCGCAGACCGGGCAGGTAACCTTTGCCCCCTTCACGGTACCCTTTGACGGGTCAAAATCCTCGGGCATTGGCTCATAGCCATCGCCCACCATCTTGAACTTCACTTCCTTACCATCAACGTACGGGTACAGGGCCACCTTCTTGTTGTTCTTCTTTGCGAGCCAGAACTGTCTCGTGAGGGGTATCTCGGCACCGCACGCTGGGTTCTGGCACTTTATAGTTCTCGCCCATATGTAGCCAACGGGAATGTACCCATCTTCGTCCTTGGGATAGAAGCGCTCAAGCTCCTTCCTTGCCTCCTCAAGAACCCACTCGCCCCACTTCTTGACGTCCCTCACGAGGTCGTAGTTCTTCTCCTCTTTCTTTCCGGAGACCCACTCGTCGAGCGCTCCCTTCTTTTTCTTCCCGTACTTCTGTGGGTACTCAAGGACAGCCTTCAGGATGAGAACGGCAACGGGGTTGTAGTCCATTGCGTATGTCTCAAGCCCGAGACGGAGGGCCTCAAGCGGAATTGAGCCACCACCAGCGAACGGGTCGAGAACCCTCGGCCTCTCCTGACTGGGGTCGTTCCTTATCTGCTTGAAGTACTCCAGTATGTCTTCGCGGGCTTTTCGTATAACCTCCTCATCGAGAGAGTTTTCCCACTTCGAGAGCTTTGCTATGAACTTCTTTTTCCTCTCGATTTCGGCTTCGTCTTTTGGTGCCGGAATGAGTGCGGCGTAGTTCGTGGCTCTGGATGAGGCAAGCGGACGCCTTGCCCACCAGATGTGGAGCGTCGAGATGTGGCCGTGCCTTATGTTCTTTTCTCTTGCTGACTCTTCACTCACGGACTTGACCGGGAAAGCAACCTCGATAAAACGCTTATCATTCATTTCTATCTTCCTCCTTCTCTATTTCATTGGAAACAGCGTTTTCAAGCTTTTGAATCTCGCTTTGAGTGTGGAAAGTTATCCATCTCACCTTCTTGTTTTCGATGAGCTCTTTGATCTGCTTCTCCCTTTTGGTGAGCGTCTTGGTTTTTCCGCTCTTTACCTCGATAAAGATTACCTCCTCCGGGTTTCCCTCTTCGAGTCCCTTGAACGCTATGAAGTCTATCGGGGTACCGATAAAGCGTACGTCCTTTGGATTTATCCTGTAGTTGGAGAACATCAGTAGTGGCGCGAGTTGCTCTCCAACACGCCCAAGAATTGTCGAGGAAGAGCGTGAGATTGCATCCTTTCTTATCTCCTTCTCTGCCTTCTGTTTCCACTCCTGGAGCTTTACTTCGTACTCTTTCCTCAGGTTTTCCTCCAGAAGCCCCAGCTTGGTTTTGAACTCGGTATTCTCTCTTATGAGTTGCTGGTTGTTTCTCCATAGAACCAGTACTATCATGGCCAAAACAACGACCAGAGTCAGTAGAACCAGGGTCTCAACTCCCATTTTGCCGCCTCCTCAAACTTCAACTTTTTCACCCTTCTTCCTCCATTCCTCCACGGGAACTTTGAACCTGATCTCGTACTTCTCAACGACCTTGAGAGTGTGAGTGGGATCACGGATTATGTAGAGGGTCGGCTTTTCGGCGGCGTACGCAACCACGTAGAGCCAGTACTTGTCGCGAAGCCTCTTTGCGGTAACGTACTCGTTCCAGGTGAGCTCAACGTCTCCGAGGTGTGCTCTCGCCTTTACCTCGATGTGCCGCTTTTCGCCGTTCCCCTTTGAGTAGATGTCATAGCCGAGGTTCTCCTTTGATACATCCCTTGGCTCCCTCCCGTGCTTCCTTTCGTACTCCATCGCTATCTGCATTCCAACCTCTTCTATTGCCGGGTCTTCGCCCATTTCCCCTCTGGGGAGTACGTAAATGGCCCCTATGAACACGGGCGGCCGCACCATGAGGCTTGTTTCCCTGGCTATCCTTTCTGGCAGTTCCTCAAGGGCACGCCTGTACCGGTTCAGTCTCTCCTCTATGTTCCTTATAGTCAGCGCGTACCTCTTCCTATCCTCTGGCGGCAGGAGTTCGTACTCGGCCAGCTTGTAGTCGAGGTCGTCTATGAGCTTCCTGAGGGACTTCATACCGTACTTCTTCTTTATCTCTGCCTGCCTCTTCCTTTCTTCGAGCAGTTTGTTCTTGTAGTCTTCGAGGGCTTTCAGGGCGTAGATCATTGCGCTCTCCCTTCTACTGAACTCGATGCTCACTTCGGGAGAGTCTTTCGCAGGTTCGAGGTCCCAGATTATCTTCGGGTCTATGACCTCGAAGTTCTCTCCATCGTCGTAGATGGCAACGAGGGTTTTTCCTGCGGTCTTGTTGAAGCCGTCCTGTACCTCCCCCTCAAAGAACCAGATGGTACCGTGGAGCCTGTTCCTGGGGTCGTAGAAGACCGCCCCACGCTGAAGCTCTTTGAGGTACTCTTCCTGCACCCACTCACGGAGGGCCTCAAAGAGTGGATGCCCAAAGGACACGAACTCCACGTCGTCTCTCTTTTCGGAAATGGCCTTATCGAAGGTTATAGCCTTGTACGAGCGCTCGACTATCCCGTACCCTTTCCTCTCGCTTATATCACGGAGAACTCTCGGTGTTCTCTCGATGGAGTAAATGTGGGGTTCCTTTTCTCTTACCCTTGCGTTGAGGCGCTTCATAGCCTTGAGGAAGAAGAGTTCAAGGTACTCCGGGGACAACCTGTTCTCCTCGGCCTTTTCGAGGAGTTGCAGTATCCTACTCAGGTCTATGTGTTTCGTGGCAAGGCTTTCCCCAAGAAGCTCCTCGGCCTTCTGAGCGACTTCTTCTGGCTGGAGTTTTGGCTCCTCTTCCTTCAGTACGCTATCGGGGTCTCTGAGCATGACGGCAACTTCGGAGAGGAGTGTATAGAGGTTCTCTCCGTCCAGTAGCTCGCCAACAACATCGAAGACTTTATCACCGAGTGCTCTTCTTATCTCTTCTATCTTGAGTAAGAGTCTTTCGAGTACCATGCCCTCTCTTGTGTTCTTGGCCACGAAGTTGAAGATATGGACGGGGTACTTTTGCCCGTACCTGTGAACCCTTCCAATCCTCTGTTCGAGCCTGTTGGGGTTCCAGGGGATGTCGTAGTTTATGAGCAGGTGGCAGAACTGGAGGTTTATGCCCTCGCCGGCTGCTTCAGTTGCGACCATTACCTGCGCCCACTCTCGGAAGTCTTTCTCACGTTGTATCCTTGTGTCCATGTCCATCTCGCCGTGAATGAAGGTGACTTTGTATCCCCACTCTTGGAGTTTGTTCACAAGGTACTCAAGGGTGTCCTTGAACTCCGTGAAGATGAGGATTTTCTCGTCTTTTCCATGCTCCCTCGCAATGAATTCAAGGGTCTCTTTGAGCTTTCTGAGCTTTGTTTCTTCTTCCTGAGCTATAAGCTCCTCACTCATGTGAATAAGCTCGTCAAGAGTTCTTATTTCGGCCTCTATATACTTCCGTTTCTTGACGAGGGGGAGACCCTCAAGCTTCATCTCGGCCTTCCATCTCTCCCTTTCCTCTTCGTCTTCAAGCTCAAGGAGGTCCTCAAAGGTAAGCTGTATCGGGCCAGCCTCAAGTTCTCCGCTCTGGAGGTATTCTATGAGCCGGGCTTTTCGCCTTCTGAGGGACTGGAGGAGAGCGTACGTACTCGATGCGAATCTTCTCTGGAGTATTACCAGGGGAAACACGATGCTTCTCTTGCTTCCTTCGAGTACTGTGTACTGATAATGGAGGTACCGGGAGAGGTCATTATAGAGCCGAACCTCCTTGTCGGTGAGGCTGAACGTTACCGTGTGAGAGTACCTCTGCTTGAATATCTTCTTTCCCTCAAAGTCTATGAGGTCCTCCTTCATGCGTCTGAGGAAGATTGGGTTCTCGTTGTTCCGGATTGCTTCGAGGAGTATCTCTTTGTCGCTGAAAAGCCCTGGAACGAGGAGATCGAGCAGGAGGCGGAAGTTCTCAGGGTCTCCTTTGTGAGGGGTAGCCGTGAGAAAGAGCATGTGGGTGGAGTTCTTTGAGAGTACCTCGCCGACCCTGTACCTTTTCGTACGATGTACCCTCTTCCCAAAGCGGTAGGCGGCCATCTTGTGGGCTTCGTCCACTACCACGAGATCCCAGTCCACGTTTTCAAGGCTCTTGAGGATGTCTTCCTGCTTGAGAAAGTCTATGGACGCTATTACTTGCTTCTCGCGCCTCCAAACGTCGGTGGTGGTTCTGAAAATCTCCCTGTTGACGATGGTAAACTCTTCCTGGAACTTTTCCTTCATTTCTCTCTTCCACTGAGGCACAAGGTGGCCGGGAACGACGATGAGAATCCTCTCAGCGAGTCCTCTGAGTTTGAGTTCCTTTATCACGAGACCAGCCATGATGGTCTTTCCTGCACCGGGGTCATCGGCGAGGAGGAAGCGTATTTCCGGGTTCTTGAGTATGTAATTGTAAACGGCATCGATCTGGAAGGGTAGGGGGGCTATTTTTGAGACGCTCACGGCGAGTATTGGGTCGTAGAGCGAGGCGAAGTAGTACCGTTCTCCCTCGATTGCAAGGGCTACGGCTTCCGGGTCGCCCTTGAAGTCGAGGGGGTTTGTGATGATCTCAATCTCTTCGAAGTCCGCGGGTGTCAGGATGAAGTAGTCGGGCTCACGGGAGTTCAGGTAGTGGCCGGCTACCATGATTGTGTCTCTCTGAGCCTGTACCATTCCGACGAGAAACGGTTCTTTCCATTTCGTACTTTTGAGGATATACCCTGGTTTTATCTCCGTACTCATGAGCACCAACCTGGTGGGGTTTTCTACTTTGAGGGATAAAAGGGTTATGGATTTTCTTGTGTGGAGATTGATGGCGTCTATCCTCACCTGGTAAAAATGGTTGACTTGAGGATTCTCTGGTTTCTGAAGAGATCTTTGGAGCAATTCTCCTCATTTGAAGTGCTCGGCGATAGTTGTAAGTTCGTATTTGATGTAATCTTTGAATCTCTTCTCATCGAGAATTATGAATGGGGCCTTTGTTGGGTCTGTTATGAGTCTCGAAGTTATTCCTCTGTGATTCATATCTGCCAGGATTTCAGCCATAAGCTTATCCGGTATCTCCAACAGTCTTACCATTTCATCATATACTTTCCTCGCCGTTTCTGGGTGAACGATTTCTTGAACATTCAGTAGCACATAAAACGCCACAAAGCGTTGTGCATAGTATCCAAGCGGTCCAGGGGCCTTTGTTCTTGTTATGAAGTACTGAAAGATCTCAAGGGGTGCTTTGTATACTCTGTATAAGGGTGTCCCCTTTGAGTCATATTCAGTGTCCACTATGGCAAGGCCATACTGTTCAAGTTCTCTAAAGAAGCGGAGGGTGTCCTCCCTCAGTGCAGTATCCACAAGGAATCTTGAGAATAAGAGAATAACCGGGGGCTGTGCCACTTCATCTTGGAGGGGCATATACTCCAAATCATAGACATTGTATCTACCGAGTAGCCTTGTTCTCTTTGCCGCTTCTATGATCGGGTCATCTCTCGGTAAATTGCGGGCTGCTTTTGGCTTGAATATTGAATCTTCCTCCGCAATAACATACTCCACTACATATATTGGCGGATTATACCATAATGATCCGTATAATATTGTCCAGAGCTTGTCACCATACCTGCGAATAAGCTCATTCAACTCAGGTTTGTGTTCCTCGATTGCCTTGAGAATAAGTTCATGCCCGACTTTCCTCCCACGTTCTGTTGGTACCGCAATGCCTTTTCTGTGGTATCCAGTTCCCTCACGAGTTATTGTAATGAGGTTCAGGCGCTGGAGTATTGAGACTATTTGTGGTTTTATATTTGCACTCTCATACTCGTTTGGGGCTGTTGGCCCAGTCATGGGATTATAATGAACTCTTACTTCGACTGTTAGATTTCCTGAAATGTAAATTCTTCTGATTGCATCGAGGACTTCATTTGAAAAGTTTTCGAGACCGTAGTCCTGAAGTTCGTCAATGACCTTATCCACTTCATTGGTGCCCTCTACAAAAACTTCAGGCGGCTTTTCGATTTCTTGACTGAAATAGTATGGGTGGTCTGGAGGTATCCCAAGATCACGGCGAAGTTCGTGCTCAAACAGCTCGGGTGGTAGGACTTTTATACGTTTTCCGTTCACAACTACCTCATCGACCGTTTTCGAGGGACTGAGGGTAATAATGTAGCAGTAATCGTAGTTGTTCATGGCGAGTTTATTGGCATCCCTTGCCACATCGCCAGTATCTACAACCTCGACTCCAACACTCGTGTTACTTTTTTGGCCTACAACGTCAGTTCTTCCCATACCGCCCTCAGGTATCCTTGCAGGGGCCTCTGTTCTTGCAGTAAAACCATAGAAACGAAGAATGTTCACTACTGCGTCCTGCACAGAATTATGGATAGAATATTCGTTATACATGTTCTTCATCCCCTTCACATATTGGCAGGTTCATTGTTGGATATGCTCATTGAGGATATAATCTTTTCTGGTGCCTATTTCTGGCAATGGCTCTCTCTTTATTTGGAGTTTCATTTTTTGTTCGTTCCTATGTGTCAAAAATGTGCGTTTCCGTAATTTTGTATCAAAATATTGACAAGATACATTTTTGAATCATTGAATCTACAGATTACTATATTTTTGATATATCAATGCAAAACTTTATATCGATGTTTATGATACATAGTATGGGGAGAAGTCATGACAGTTTACGTTTACCTTCGGGTAAGTACGGACGAACAGGACATAGAGAGCCAAATGGAAAGCGTAAAGCGCTGGTTATCAGAAAAGGGTATTGGAGAATTCAAGATCGTCAAAGATGAAGGTGTTTCTGGGGGTATTCCAACCAAGAAACGGCAAGGGTTCTCTTACATACTGAATGAGGCAGAAGATGGGGATATAGTGGTAGTTTCTGAACTTACACGCTTGGGTCGCTCCCTCAGTGATGTAATACTCACGTTGAACGAGCTGACCTCGAGGGGAGTTCGGATCGTCTCAGTCAAGGAAGGGTTGGATAGTACGAGTGATCCGATGCAATTCAAGGTTATGACGACTCTGTTCGCTCTTTTTGCTGATCTTGAGCGTGAATTCATAAGAAAGCGTACAATGGAGGGATTACAGCGTGCAAAAGCGCAGGGAAAACGGCTTGGGAGACCTCCTCTTTTGGACGAGAGCAAACTCATCACAGTCGTTGAGTTGTACCAGAAAGGATTTTCTGCCCGCAAAATAGCGGGTATTCTGGAGGTCAGTCCCAGTACTGTGAGTAGGGCCATTCGAAGACTCAGAGAGCAGGGTATTCTGGATGAGCAGAGGGTTGTGAGAGTGAACCGGGAGAAGCTCAAGGAGGTGATTGGCAGTGACTGAGAGTGAGTTGAGAGAAGAGCTGGATGAGCTCCGTAAGGAAATTTCCAAGCTTCGGAAAGAGATTGCTGATCTCAAGGGTGGCGCTGAATGGGCGGATGACCAGTTTGAGAACCATGAGGCAAGGATAAGAACGATTGAGAAGATTCTGGACGTGACTTACGATGAAGAGGCGGGACAGTACAAGAGCAAGTACTTGAATAAGCTGTACGGGATGATAAAGGGGCTTGAGCGTAGAATAGGCACTCATAAGCGGGGGAAGTAGTGGGGAGGTGTTATGTGGGGGAAATGGTCTGGTCTCATTGATCTCTCTATGGGTATTACAGCGTTATACGTGCTCTATGAGGTAACCAAGCGGATGGTGGCGGGGTATGGTGAACCTTCACGGTACGCGTTGTATGTGGCGGTCTTTTTCCTGTTTATATCCGTTGGTATTGGGTGGGCTCTTACTTCTGATGATTCTCCTCTATGGGATCAGTTACGTGGCATTCTCAATGGGTTCTTTGCTGGTTTGGCTGTGTCTATCGGTGTCATAGCTCTTGCAGGATGGTGGGGGTTTCCGGTTCCGTGGGTTAACACAGATACGGAAGCATTTTTCCTGTTTATGTTGTTTACCCAGGCTATTACGGATTACGTGAGTTATTCCGTGGAGGTGATTATTGGTGGATTGGCCTTTGTTGGGGCGTTCTGGCTTTACGTAAAGGTTGCATGGGAGAACCCTCTGTTGTCGGTTCTTTTTGGTATAACAGTCGTTACTATACTTCTCCGGCAAAAATTCTCGATATTGCTTTCTATTCCTCTGGTGGCTTATTCGGAGTGGCTTATGCTTCATTCTTCCACTCACGAGCTGATTCTCGGTTATGCATTTGTGGCGGGAGCTACCATAGGGCTCGTTGATAATCACGTGATTGGAAGGAGTGGTAGCGGAGATATTCTCATCACTACGAACGTTTTTATGGCTCTTGGTCCCTTGGGTCTCCCTGCTTACTTGGCACAGTATCTCATTGGAGAGTTCTTTACTGATGAGGATCCTTATGGGGGGATTGGTTATCCGATGGGACCACCGACGTTTATTGCTGCCTTGGGTTACTGGTGGTTATACGAGCATTGGCTTGGTGCATTGAATTTTTGAGCCATGAAGAATGTAACATTCGTAATCTGAATTCGAAATCCTTTTATTTTTTGTACATTTATTTTTTATCTGGTGAATTGTATGACTGACGATGTTGAGAAGCAGGAAGGGGAGTTTGAAGGGGATGAGTGGGAGGTTCTATACAAGAAGCTTCGTACCATAAACCGCCGTCTCTACGTTCTCGAAGAAGAGAATGACGAGCTCTACGCCAAAATAGAGGAGCTCTCCAAGAAGAAGGGAAGCGGTGAGGAAACCAGTGAATTGAGAGGAGAGCTGGAGGAAGTAAAGAAGAAGCAGGAAGAGCTTATTGCGGACGTTGACGACTTACAGCGCCGCCTTACCGATGTCGAAGAGGACATAAAAGAGATATATGACAAACTTGAAGATCTGAAAAACTACACTGATAAGGCTTTTGCCATAGCAAAGAAGGTTGAAAGGTATTTGAAGCTTGAAGACAATGAAGAGAAGCAAAAGGGTAGAAAACGCCGTCGTGAGTGATTTTTATTTTTGTTGTTTGTAATCTGGATATTTTGTCCAATCTGATGGAAAATGTTATGGGCCAGTGGCGTTATGTTCATATGGTGAACATAGTATGAACATGGAAAGGGCCGATGGCCGTGTTGATGTGCATGTGAAAATAAACGCTTCGCTTGTGGCTCAGATTCGTCAGCTGGGCTATCAGCTGAGCTCGTTTTTTGAAGCTTCAGCTTTGCTTTATTTGGCTTTGCTTGGCTCAGAAGGCTTTGCTGAGAGAATTGTGGTGCGGTGGCCGGGATTTGAACCCGGGCCAGCGGCGTGGCAGGCCGCTGTCCTAGACCAGGCTAGACTACCACCGCGTTTGCCCGTTACATACTCACCTCCGGCCAATTTATAAATCTTTCGGTGCGCTGGGACGGTTAAATTTATAAAGCGTCCCTGAGAATGGTTAGCTGGTAGATGCCCCGGTGGCCTAGTCTGGATAGGGCGCAAGGCTGCGGACCTTGAGGTCCGGGGTTCAAATCCCCGCCGGGGCGCCATAGAAACTTTGCTGAGCAAAGTTTCATCAAAGATTGTAGCTCCTTTTAAAAAGCCAGCTTTCACGTGATTTCCTCTTTGGAGGGCTGTTTTGAGTGAGAGAATTCTTAAAGTGCTCCCTTGGGGATGTTTAACTCTGAAAATGGACGCCCGGAGGGCGTCAAAAGAAGAATAAACCTTTTCTAAGAGTTCTTACCTAACGTGTTCCCCCCGGAAATAGGAACTTGTAGTGTAAAATCCTTGGATATGGCTATTTTCCGAGAGGAGCTACGAACTTTTGATGAAGCTTTCCCAAAAGCTTCAACACATCATTTTCGCTTTTATGAACATCCTCAAAAGGGAAACCAAAATAAAAATGGCGGGGGTTCATCTGGCCCTCAGCTTTGCCAGCGCGTCTTCGGCAGCCTGGAGTATCTGATAGCCCACAGGGGAAGCCGTGAGGAGCGGGTGGGTTGCTATCTGGAGCGTGTAGAGCTCGCTTGCGGTGAGCCTCTTCTGTATTGCCAGGGCTAGGACGTTTATCATTTCGCCGACGCTCTTTCCGCCGGTTATCTGGGCCCCGAGGATCGCCCCCCTGTCGCGGGAGAAGATCAGCTTCACCGTCACCATTGACGTGTCCGGGAACTTCGCCGGGTGCCTGTCGGGACCCTTTCCGTAGCCTACTATCACCTCAAAGCCCTCCTTTCCGGCGGCCTCCTCGGTAAGACCCGCCGCTGCGAGGGTTAATCCAGCGACGTGGGTGGAGTAAGCCCCTATCGTCCTTCTGTTCTCCCTGACTATCTGGAGCTTGAAGAGGTTCGCCCCGGCTATTCTTGCCTCAAAGGTGGCCGTTGAGGCAAGCATGAGTGGGTAGGGCTTTCCCGTAAAGAAGTCCCTGTGTTCAACGCAGTCGCCGACGGCGAAGATATCTGAGCAGGATGTTCTCATGTATTCGTCGGTCCATATCCCGTACCGCGTAACCTTCAGGCCTGCCTTGACCGCGAGTTCGACGTTTGGACGGTAACCTGTGGACAGTATGACGGTATCTGCGGGCAGTTCAGTTCCATCCGCCAGCTTAACACCCTCAACCTTTCTCTTCCCGATGAGTTCTTCCGCGTTGCCGTAGGCTATATTTATTCCGCTCTCCGTGAGCCTTTCCTCTATCATCTCGCTGAACTCCGGGTCGAAGGAGTTTCTAAGGAGTCTGCTTCTAACTACGAGGGTTACTTCTTTCCCCGATTTTCTTATCTCGTCTCCCACTTCCAGGGCTATGAAGCCGCCGCCGATTATAACGACCTTTTCTGAATTTTCCAGCCTCGTTTTAAGCTCTTTGAGGTGGTTGTAGTCTTTTGAGACAGTGAAGACACCTTCCAGGTCCGCACCGGGAATATCGGGAATCTGGGGCCTTGATCCAGTTGCTATGACCAGTTTCTTCCAGCCTATTTCCTCGCCGGATTTCGTTTTCAGAGTCTTTTCCCTGGCGTTTATCTCCACGACTTCGTCGGTTAGAGTCTCCACTCCCAGTGGCTTCAGAAACCTCTCCGTGGGAAGGATGTCATCATCAACTTCAGTCAGAGTTCCAAATATGTATGGAATTCCGCATGGGACCATAGAGACTTCCTCTTTCTTTATCACAAGGACACTTTTGTCCGGATAAAACCTCTTGGCGGAAATTGCGGCTGTAAGGCCGCCTGCACTGGCCCCTATCACAACAACGTCGTACCCCATTTTGGATCACCACTAAAAACTCGGTACTGGACTATTAAACACTTTCTTTAACTTAAAGTTCAAAACGTAAGCACATCTGGGAATATGAAAGAACGGGAAGGGACATCACTCACCTGTGGCGCCCTTCAGTGCGTCCTTACAGGGACAGCGCCTCTCCCGCGGTATATACTTTATGGCGCTCATCAGGAGAAGTTTTATTTCCTCGCTCCTTTTGGCCATTAGCTCGACGACCTCCGTGTGGGTTAGCTTGCTCTGGCTGATACCGGCGGCGTAGTTGGTAACAATAGCAACGCTGGAGTAACACATCTCAAGCTCCCTGGCTAGAGCGGCCTCCGGGCACTGAGTCATCCCCACGACGTCTGCTCCGAGTATCTTAAGGGCTCTTATCTCCGCCCTGGTCTCGAACCTCGGCCCCTCCATGCACGCGTACGTACCCATCGGATGGTACGTGAAGCCAAGCTCCTTGGCTGCGTTTATCAGAGCCTTTCTCAGTTCGGGGCAGTATGGCTCGGTAAAGTCCACGTGGGCGACGAACTTCCCCTCGTGGGGGCTGTCCTCTCCGTCGTAGAACGTATAATGCCGCGTTTTGGTGAAGTCAATAAGCTGGTCAAGAACCACGAAGTCCCCGGGCTTCATCTCAAGGTTTAGGGAACCGACTGCGGAGGTGGAGAGGATCCTCTCAACGCCGAGCTCGTGAAGCGCCCAGATATTGGCCCTGTAGTTTATCTTGTGAGGTGGGACGCTGTGCCCTTCACCGTGCCTCGCCATAAAGGCTATCTCTTCTCCTTGGTATTCTCCAATTTTTACCCTGACCTTCCCGTAGGGTGTCGTCACGAAGTCCTCCCTGATGTTCTCAAGGAGTGCCGGGTCGTACACTCCAGAACCACCAATTATTGCTATCCTCGGCATCTTGACCACCGCTTTATCTTGGGGGTAGGGTATAAAACACTTAGTGCCCCAGCCCCTTCCTCAGCTCCTTGTGTTTCCTGGCACTTTCCTGGAGCTCCGTCTCTTCCCGTTCCCCTGAGGCCATCCTGAGCACCCGAATGAGTATCTCACCCATGAGCCAGGAGCCCCATTCCCGGTCGTGGGCTTCCCTAGCCGCGTCGATGGCTCCATCAATGTCCCCTCGTTTGAGTTTCTCCAGTGCTACCGCCCCGAAGGCCAGAGACCTGAGGTATGGGTCTTCTATTGGCTTCGCAAGAAGGGTTGCTCCCTCCAGCTCGCCCAGTTTTGCCAGGTACGTGGCTGTCTTTACCAGCACTGTCTCATCCTCGGTTTTTTCACCTATCCACTTTACCAATGGAATGTAGCTCTCACGCGGCTTTTCTTCGAGCAGGAGATCCATTGTGAATTTGGCGAGTTCATCAAAATCTCCGGCATCCATATTAAGGGATGTGAGCAGGTCCCTGAGCTTTCCGGGGTTGTTTAAAACGAGCTTTACTATGTGTCTGGCCACGTCTAGCCTGTCCTCCGAGGGGAGTGAGTTAATCACCTCCGCCATGAACCCTACTTCGTCCTCCTGGATGAGGCCCGATAGGAAAGATGTCACGAGGTTCCGGCCCATCCGTTCCGAAAGCTCTTTTGCGGCGTTGATGAACTTCTCATAGGTGCCTGGGTGAACTCCGGATTTCCTCAGCTTCCTCCCTATCTCCTCCATAGCCGTCTCGAGCCAGTAGGCGTTCTCTATGTGGGGTAGGAGGCTGAGTGCCGTTGCGAACTCCTCCCTTTTTAGGTGCTCCCTCAGAATCTCAACCGCCGCCTGGGATTTCACGTCCGGGCTTGAGATGGCGTCGAGCAGGTTCTTCGCTCTCCGCAGGTTCCCTTCGCGCAGGAATAGCTTTATGATGGCCAGAAAAACATCGTCCCGTTTTTCAGGATTTTTTATGCTTGCGGCATAAAAAGCGGCGTCGTCCACCTGGCCTATTGCAATGGCTTGGAGTGTTATCTCCGAGAGGAGAGAATCTCGGATTGGCTCTGGGAGAACCTCCGACCCCTCGTACGCCTGGTGGAGAACGTTCTTTGCCATGTCGCCCATGCTGGCGGCGTGGAGGTATTTCGATATCTCTACCATGGCCTTTATAACAAGAATGGGGTCTTCAATGCCCTCTATCGATGAGAACGTGAATCTAAGGGCGGTTTTATACGCTGGATGCCCGGCCTTTTTCATCTCATAAGCGATTCTGGCGAGGGTGATTGTACGGATGTACGGGTCGGGAATGTCCCGCCCTATGGTTAGAACCTCTCGGTATATATCCCGGCTTGAATCCGGCACAGCTTTCACCAATACTTTAAAAATCGCTCACTATATTTAACTCTTGCTAATTTTAATCGGATTTTAAAAGGGGGTTATTGAAACCCTGGATGAATTTCGTCTAACAACGAAATCAGCTCATGTCATCGTACACAACGCTGACGGTCTCCCCGTCGTCGAGGACTACAAAGCTCACCTTCGCCTTTTTGCCGGTTTTCTGGTCAACGACCAGGAAATCAGGGTTGCTCAGGTACTGGCTCTGGGGCATCCTCCAAACATCGCTGTAATACTCCCGGAGTTCCCTCAGGAACAAAGCGGGGTTTCTCTTTATCACGGTTGTCATGGCTATCACCATTAGTATATACCACATTAAAATATAAAAAGATTTCGGAAAGACAATTGTTAAAAAATAGATAGACAATCGTCGATGTCATCATGCTCTGAGCATCTCAACGTACTCCATCTCCTCTGGGATGGGCTTCCTGTTGAGCCTCTTCATGTCCTCAACCGCCTTGTAACCGTAAAATGCCATCAGCCACTCCATGCTCTCACCCCCTCTCATCTCTTTCTCAATTATATGATGGTCTTTTTGATTAAAAAGGCTTTCTGATAAATTTTTGACTGGGTTGAGCGTTTAAGTTCTTTTTACTCGCAAAATAGGCCCAATGAATCCTTTTTGGAGTTAATGTACACTTTTGTTCCGTTAAACTGGCGTTTATACCGCTGTTTTTCTAAAATGGATACATTAGAACCTTCCGGAAGAAAGCTAAGTATTATAAGGTGGGGCTGGATAGAATGGCCGGTGGGTGAAAAATGGCTCTGGAAAGACTTGGGAAGGCACTCAACAGTGCGCTTAAGAAACTCGCGAGGTCTGGAACAGTTGATGAGGTCCTCATAAAGGAAGTTGTGAGAGACATCCAGAGGGCCCTCCTTCAGTCTGACGTTAACGTGAGGCTCGTCCTTCAGCTGACGAAGAGGATACAGGAAAGGGCGCTCAACGAAAAGCCTCCAGCTGGCGTTACCGCTAAAGAGCACGTTGTTAAGATCGTTTACGAGGAGCTCACGAACTTCCTCGGAAGAGAGGCGGTCCCCCTGGAGATAAAGGAGAAGCCCACGATCCTTCTGACCGTTGGCATCCAAGGTTCGGGTAAGACCACGACAATAGCCAAACTGGCCCGGCATCTAACAAAGAGGGGCTACAAAGTGGGCCTCGTCTGTACCGACACCTGGCGTCCCGGTGCTTACTTCCAGCTCAAGCAGCTCGTGGAGCCGATAGGTGTGGAAGTGTTCGGTGACCCTAACGAGAAGGACGCCGTTAAACTCGCCAGGGAGGGCGTCGAGTACTTCAAGGGCAAAGGAGTTGACGTCATAATCGTCGACACCGCGGGTAGGCACAAGGACGAGGCCGGTCTCATCGAGGAGATGAAGCAGATCAGCGCCGTTGTGAATCCCCACGAGGTCATACTCGTGATAGACGGAACCATAGGCCAGCAGGCCTATCACCAGGCCCAAGCGTTTAAGGAGGCCACTCCAATAGGCTCCATAATAGTGACAAAACTCGATGGGAGTGCCAAAGGTGGAGGCGCCCTCTCTGCGGTGGCGGCCACAGGGGCCCCGATAAAGTTCATCGGTGTTGGTGAGAGGGTAGACGACCTCGAACCCTTTGACCCAAAGAGGTTCGTCTCCAGGCTGCTGGGACTGGGGGACATAGAGGGCCTCCTTGAGAAGTTCGAAGAGCTCAGCAAGGAGACGGAGATAAAAGAGGAGGACGTTGAGAAGTTCCTCAGAGGAAAGTTCAACCTCAAGGACATGTACGCCCAGCTTGAGGCCATGCAGAAGATGGGGCCCCTCCAGAAGGTTCTCCAAATGATACCGGGCCTTGGATACTCCCTTCCGGAGGATGCCGTGAAAGTGGGGGAGGAGAAGCTCAGGCGCTTCCGCGTCATCATGGACTCCATGACCGAGGAGGAGCTGGAGAACCCGGACATCATAAACTACTCCAGGATAAAGCGCATAGCGAGGGGTTCCGGGACTTCGGCCAAAGAAGTTAGGGAACTGCTGAGCCAGTACAACCAGATGAGAAAGATGTTTAAGAACCTCGACAAAAGGAAACTCGCCAAGATGGCCAAGAACTTTGGAGGATTCGGGAGGCTGGGAATATGATTGAGGCGATAATCCTTATAGTCGCCCATCCCGGAACTGAGGAAAAGGTCTACGAGACCCTTCGCGCCTATCCCAACGTGAAGGAGATATACAGGGTTTACGGCGAGTACGACCTGCTTCTCCGCGTTGAGGTCAGCGACATCGGCGAGCTGGACGAATTCCACGACAGCGCCCTCAGGAGAACCGGGAACATCGAACTCACGGAGACGATGATAGCCAGTACTTACAGTGTCAAGGAGTGAGCCGCATGGCCTCGGATAAGAGGCTTGTGGCCACGGTAAACCTTCGGACGCTCGAAGTTACCATCCACTCCAGTGTCAGGTTCAAGTGTGTAGAGAACTGCGGCAGGTGCTGCAGAGAGCTTGAAATACCGCTAAGAGACGAAGACATAGAGCGCATTGAAGACCTTGGGTATAATGCATGGGAATTCGTCGACTACGAGAAGTCCTTCTACCGCGGGGACAAGTTCCTTGGCTATGCGATAAAGAAAAACCCCGTAACGGACGAGTGCGTTTTCCTTGATCCAGAGACCAAGAGGTGCAGGATATACCGTGAAAGACCCCTCGCCTGCAGGCTCTATCCTTTCGTCTTTGTCAAGCACGGTGAAACCATGGAGGTATACATAAGAATGGATCCTTTCTGTCCCGGAGTGAACCATCCTGATGGAGAGGAGGTAACCGGGGAGTTCCTCCTGCGGGAGTACGGGGACATTATCAGAGAATACCAGAGTAAACTTGGAAATGTGCAAAAGAAGAGATAAAATGAAAGATTAATCTAACGCCACTTGCTCTCGTCTAGCTCTTTTTCCGTCTTGGCCACGATCACTGTTCCAGTGAGGTCACCGGTTACGTTTACCATCGTCCTGCCCATGTCAAGAATGGCGTCAATTCCAAGTATCATAGCATATGCGAGGGCCACGGGGCTTCCCGCTGTGAGATCGAGGCCGATGCTCTGAAGGACCATCGCGAGCATGATGGCACCAGCACCTGGAACACCCGCCGTTCCTATCGATGCAAGAACTGCAGTGAGGACGACAACGAGCTGCTGGCTGAGAGTGAGCGGGTGTCCAATAGCACTGGCGACAAAGAGGACTGTGACACCTTGGTAGAGTGCTGTTCCGTCCATGTTTATAGTCGCACCGAGGGGTAGGGTGAATGAGAATATGCCTTTGTCGACTCCCATCTCCTCCTCAGCCACACGCATCGTGACTGGAAGGGTTCCACTGGAGCTCCTTGTGACAAAGGCTGTTACCATGGCATCCTTCGCCTTCTTGAGGAACTTAAAGGGGTCTATCCCAAAGACCTTCAGGAAAATGAAGTAAGTAATGACTATCTGAAGGAAGAGGCCGGTATAGACTGCCCCAACGACCTTTGCCAAGGGTCCTACCACCTTAACACCCTGCTCGGCCATAACGTAAGCTATAAGGGCAAAAACGCCTATTGGCGCGTACTGCATTACTCCAGCGACTATGAGGTACATTGCCTCAGCTAGCCCATCGAAGACCCTCAGTAGAGTTTCACCTGCTCGTCTAACTCTCTCCTCGTTTCTGTTCATGAGATACGTTATCGCTATGCCGAGAATTATTGCAAAGAATATAACCTGGAGGACGTTGCCATTGGAGAGGGAAGCAAAGGGATTTGTCGGTACTATATCAAGAAGGGTCTTGATCAGGGAGGGTGGTTTTGCCTGTATTGCCTTTCCGGTTCCCGTTCCGAGATGTATCCCAGTTCCGACCTTGAAGAGCCTGCCCACAATGAGACCGAAGAAAACTGCCATAGCGGAGGTGATGAGGTAGTAAACGACTATCTTAACACCAACACGACCGAGACGAGCTGGACTGATACTAGCGGCACCAACTACAAGTGATGCGAGGACTATTGGCATCACGAGCATTTTTAGCAGTCTAACGAAGAGGTCACCGAAGGGCTTGATGTAAGTCTTCACACTTTCTGCATAGCCGTAGTGCCCTGCTATGAGGCCAAAAACGGTACCAAGAATTAAACCCCAGAGAATTTTCCACAGAACCGGATAGTCGAGGTATTGTCTTAAGAGACTTTTTCCCATCCTCCCACCTCCTTATTGGTTGGCTTATTGCCAGCATATGTTTCTTGAAAGAAGAAGTTTATTAATGCTATTCGAGAAAGATTGACAAAACGTCAAAATAAATGGGCAGTTATAAGCGAAACATCATTGTGAAGTACTTTAATCATCTGGCTGTTAATGTATAAAATTGGTTGAGATAAATCAGGAATGTTGTGGATTGACCAACAAGTTCTATTCTTTTTAAATTCTTTGAGCTAAGGAACGTTCCAAGTTAGGGGATGCTGTTTGCCACCATATGTCCTATTGGCTCCAAGGCAAAGGACAAATTGACCGAAACATATTTATACATTTTTTTGTTAACCAATGGCCACCGGAGGTGATGTCATGAGCCAGCTGAAGTCAGTTAGGGAGAAACTCAGACTCATCAACATACTCAGGCTCCTCAAGGAGACGTACACGTACGATGAGCTCTCCAAGCTGACGGGCCTTCCAATAACCGTCCTGAACAGGTACGTCCGGGGGAAGGTCCTCCCAAGCACCGAGAGAACCAGGGAGCTTATTGAACTCCTGAGTCCATACATCAACATCCAGAACGAGGTGAGGAGGAGGCTTAAGTTTGACAGCCTTGGCTTCTTCGACAGCATGTCGGTTCTGAGCGACACCCCGCTCATGGTTCTGCTCTCCGAGGACATTGGGGGGAAGCTCTCTGACATTGATGTCGACAAGGTGCTGACCGCGGCGACGGACGGGATTCCCCTCGCGGTTCACATCGGCAGAGAACTGGGCGTTGACGTCGTTTACGCCAAAAAGAAGAAGGAAGTCGGTGTTGAGAAGTTCCACGAAGTCAACTACGTCCCCAGTGCATCTGGGAGTATAACGACTCTTTACCTCCCAACGTGGGCCCTTGGCAAAGGGGATAAAGTACTCATCGTGGACGATGTCGTGAGGAGCGGAGAGACACAGAGGGCACTCGTTGAGCTCTGCCACCGCGCTGGGGCCAAGCCCGTTGGAATGGTCTTCCTGGTCAGCGTGGGGGACATCATCGAGCGTCTGCGTGAAGAGTACGGTATCCCAGTTGAGAGCATCGTAACCCTGGAGAGATGAACTATGACGAAGTTTATGGTGTACAACGCCGCCGGCCTCACGCTCCCCGTTGAGGCTGAACTCGGCCTTCCCTTTAATTTTGAGTGCTCAGAGACGGAATGTGGCAAAACCGTGAGGATAGAGGGTAGAATCCTTGAGGTGGAAGAGGAAGAATTTAACAGGAGCCTCAGAAACGTGATTGCTGAGGATCCGTCGTTTAGGGTCATAGACGCAATATCCGTCAGGAAGTACCTCTTCTTCGGGAAGGTAAACGGGAGAGAGGTTACTCTGCCGGTGGAGTCAATGGAGGACTTCGCGAAGCGCTTCATCGATGCGACTGACTCGATCATCGTTCTTCGCTAGTCCCTATCTCCAGCACCGGCTCTTCTTTTACCGTGTCCATAACGACGCTTGTGTTGGTCTTCTCGACACCGTCCAGTGAGAGAACCCACTTCACGAACCTGTTCATATCCGCTCTATCTCTGAACTTCGCGACCGCTATTATGTCGTACTCGCCAGTCACGTCGTACACCTGGGCCACGCGGGGATGTTCTGCGAGTTTCCTCTCGATTCTAACTATCTCCCTTCCCTTCGCCTTTATCCCCACGACCGCCGTGAGACCGAAGCCGACCTTTTCGTAGTCAATGTTCACGCAGAAGCCCCGTATTATCCCCTCTTCCTCCATCTTCTTTACCCTGTTGTAGACCGTTCCGACTGCCACCTTCAGCTCCTTCGCCATCTCCCTGTAAGACATCCTGGCGTTCTTCTGAAGGAGCCGAAGTATCTTCATGTCGAGTTCGTCCATCCTCACCACCACTTCTCCTTTACCGTAAACTTTAAATACCCTTCTCCGGGAGGGAATAGCGGGCAGTGGACCGGTAGCCTAGCTAGGACAGGGCGGCGGCCTCCTAAGCCGCAGGTCCGGGGTTCAAATCCCCGCCGGTCCGCCAGATTTCTTCTCGTTAACTCAACTGTTTAACAAAATCCATTTATATTCTCGTTCCCATTAAACTCCGGTGATGACATGGCGTTCCTTAAGGTTGTTCCCCTTGAAAAAGCCCGTGAGATTCTGAACTCCTTTGGGATGGAGCCCAAAACGGAGGAAGTCCCCCTCGAAGATGCTCTAGGGCGGGTTCTTGCTGAGGACGTGGTTTCTCCAATAGACGTTCCTCCGTTTGATAGGGCCACCTTCGATGGGTACGCCGTTAGGGCGGAGGACACGTTCATGGCCAGCGAGGCAGAGCCGGTTAGGCTTAGAGTCATTGGGGAAGTCCACGCTGGCGATTTTCCCGACTTTGCCCTCGATGCCGGAACCTGTGCATACATATCGACGGGTGCCCCGCTCCCCCAGGGAGCCGATGCCGTTATCCAGTTCGAGGACGTCGAGCGTGAGGGCGATGAAGTTGTGATATTCAAACCTGCATACCCTGGACTGGACGTGGTAAAGCGCGGTGTGGACGTTCCAAAGGGCAAGCTCGTTCTGGAGAAGGGCACGCGCCTGGGGTTCAAGGAGACGGCGCTTCTCTCCGCTGTTGGCCTCTCTAAAGTCAAAGTCTACAGAAAGCCCAGGGTGGCGGTTATAAGCACTGGAAGCGAAATCGTCCTTCCTGGGGAGGAACTTAAACCCGGCGAGATATACGACATAAACGGCAGGGCCGTCAGCGACGCGATAAGGGAACTCGGTGGAGAGGCCTGCTTCCTTGGGGTTGCCAGGGATGATGAGAAGCGCGTTGCCGAGCTCATACTCAAGGGCATCTCGGAGTGCGACATGGTGCTCCTCAGCGGGGGCGCCAGCGGGGGAATGCACGATCTAACGAGCTCGGTTATCGAGCGGCTTGGCCAGCTTTACATACACGGTATTGCAATACAGCCAGGAAAGCCAACGATAATTGGCCAGATCGATGGAAAGCCCGTGATTGGCCTTCCAGGTAAGCCCACAAGCTGTCTAACGAACTTCACACTCCTCGTAGCTCCCCTCCTGAGGAAGCTCCTTGGAAGGGAAACCGAGGTCAGAAAAATTAGAAAGAAGCTCGCCCACAAGGTTTTCTCCGTCAAGGGCAGGAGGCAGTTTCTCCCAGTCAAAATCGACGGTGATAGGGCCGTTCCGATACTGAAGGGTAGCGACGTGGTTACCAGCTTTGTCGATGCCAACGGCTTCATCGAGGTCCCGGAGAACGTTGAGATACTGGAGGCGGGGGAAGAGGTGGAGGTCACGCTCTTTGGTTGACCTGGAACTAACCCTTTCCAAACTTTTCCAAAAACCTTTTTTAGACTTGGCCCGTTTTCACTTGAGGTGGAGAACATGCTCGACATAAAGCTCATTCGCGAAAACCCCGATGTAGTTAGGAAGGACCTCATCAAACGTGGAGAAACTGAAAAGCTGAAGTGGATAGATGAAATCTTGGAGCTCGACGCGAAGTGGCGCGAGAACCTGAAGAAGATAAACGCCCTACGGAAGGAGCGCAATCAGCTCGCCGTCCAGGTAGGCAAGAGGAAGAAGGCCGGAGAGCCCGTAGACGACCTCCTCGCGAAGAGCAACGAGATAGCTAAGGGGATTGAGGAGCTGGAGAAGGAAGTAGAAGAGCTGAGGAAGAGGATAGACTACTACCTCTGGCGCCTCCCTAACATAACCCACGAGAGCGTCCCGATTGGAAAGGACGACACAGAGAACGTTCCGATAAGGTTCTGGGGCAAGGCCAGGGTCTGGGAGGGCTTCCTGGAGAGCTTTAAGGAGCAGAGCCTCGGAAAGATGGACTACGAAGTTTTGAACTGGAGGCCGAGGCTCCACGTTGACCTGCTTGAACTCCTCCGCGGTGCCGACCTTGAGAGGGCCGCCAAGGTGAGCGGAGCGCGCTTTTACTACCTCATGAACGAGCTCGTCATCCTTGATTTGGCACTCATCCGCTTTGCCCTCGACAAACTCATAGAGAAGGGCTTCACCCCGGTTGTTCCACCGTACATGGTGCGCCGCTTCGTTGAGGAGGGGGTCACCGCCTTCGAAGACTTCGAGGACGTTATTTATAAGGTCGAGGACGAGGACCTTTACCTTATCCCAACGGCCGAGCACCCATTAGCCGGCCTTCACGCCAACGAGATAATCGAAGGAAAAGACCTCCCGCTCCTTTATGTTGGAGTAAGCCCGTGCTTCAGGAAGGAGGCTGGAACCGCGGGGAAGGACACGAAGGGAATCTTCCGCGTCCACCAGTTCCACAAGGTTGAGCAGTTCGTCTATTCCCGCCCGGAGGAGAGCTGGGACTGGCACGAGAAGATAATCGCCAACGCCGAGGAGATATTCCGGGCCCTTGAGATACCCTACCGTGTCGTCAACATCTGCACCGGTGATCTGGGCTATGTCGCCGCCAAGAAGTACGACATTGAGGCTTGGATGGCAGGCCAGGGCAAGTTCCGCGAGGTTGTTTCAGCGAGCAACGCTACTGACTGGCAGGCGAGAAGGCTGAACATCCGCTTCCGCGACAAGACTCACGAGAAGCCCAAGTTCGTCCACACGCTCAACTCCACTGCGATAGCCACTTCGAGGGCGGTAGTTGCCATCCTAGAGAACCACCAGACGGAGGAGGGCGTCGTAAAGCTCCCGAAGGCCCTTTGGAAGTACACAGGCTTCAAGGAGATACTGCCGGCGAGCATGAAGGAGGGGTGCTGTGAGTAGCTAATTTAAAAGTAAAATTCTTGTTGTTCCTTCTTGTCGATTTCAATTTTGATCTTTTTCTTCTTAAGTTCTTGCACTTCTTCAATCAATTTTGGAACGTTCTCTTTATCTATGGCCCCCATAATGTAGGGGCACTCATCTGGGAATATTATAAGAGTTCTAAACGCATCCAAGATTCCTTTCATATTATCCAAATGTTCTTCAAAATCCGAGTTTTTGCCTTCAGTAGCAGCAAGTACTAATAATTTGAAATATTCTACAAATTTCTGAGGGAGGTGGTATTCTACAAGATCATACAAGAGATATATGTCTAAGTCGGGATTAATCGAATTTGCAAACGCTATAAGTAGCAGATTCCATGATTTATTGCTTGATATATCCTTTCCAGACAAGGATCTGGGGTCAATGATTGTAATTGATGTCCCAGTATCTTTAGACTTCTCCACACTCAATTTATTATCTTCCATATTTATCTGTGAAAATATTTCATAAAGCGGCTCTATGACTTTATTCTTGAGTTGTTCTGTATGCTCCTGCCTTATGGAGATCATTATACTTTGTTTCATCAGTTCTGCGGTTTTCTTGTTGTACCAAGCTTGGACTGCAATGATGGTGGCAGTTATAATAGTGGCGACAGGCGCTACGTATTTAATCCCGTAAATTAATCCAACCGCTATCGCGGGTATAACTATTAATAATATACCTATTACAGCAACAAGCTTGAGAACGTTACTATTTTTGACCGTCCACCTCACGTTGTCCCCCATGTACTACATACAGAACAAGAACTTATAAAAGGTTATACTGTGTACAGTCCAACCTTGTTAAACCCCTCCCCGCTCCCTCACCTTCCTCCTCACGTTAGGATCGCGGTCGGCTATTACCTTTAACGCCTCCTCGAATGTCATCCAGTCCGGAACCTCTTCGTCTGTGTATATGCCCGTTCTCCCTATCGAGTCCCTTCTCGTGAGGACGTGAACGCGTTCGGTGACTATGTCGATGCTGACTCCGAGCGTTCTGGCGACCTCCGGCTCCCTTCCAATGACTTCCCTCTCTATGTGCCCCTTTTCAGTGGGGACTATCAGAATCAGCTTTTTATTAACTCCGGGGACGCGCTGCTTCGTCTTCACGCCCCATAAGTCGACCATTCCGCCCCAGCGGTAGAACTCCAGCTCCCTGTCGGTAGGCTCGATGAGCGGAAAAGTGACCGTTGTTTCCTCGTCTATCCCGATGACCCCCTTGACGAGGTGCCGGGGGGTGGCCATGACTATCTTCCTCCTCCTTACGAGGCCCTCCAGGGCGAGCTCGATTAGGTAGCTCGGCACCCTAAACGGGATGAAGATGTCTATGTCGCTGTCCTTCCGAACGTCCCCCCTGGCTACGCTTCCATATAGCTGGGGGTCGAACCCCTCAAGGCGCTCCATTATCGCTAAAGCTTTCTCCCGCTTCTCCCAGAGGTAGCGCCAGCGCTTTGGGGTGTAAACCACCTCGCGCTCGTCCCAGATTCTGACCACTTTCTCCCTCGGCATCGTGGGTAGTTAGAGCCCTACCTTTTTAAGGTGCTCCTCCGAAAGGGCTCTGGTGGTAACATGCCGGTCATAGGAATGAATCTCACCAAAGTTGAATTCGAGAAGAGGGGTGCTCCAATACCCGGAATGAGGATAGAGGTAAACCTAACCCCTAATGTTAGAGACATGCGCCTCGGGGAGATACGCTCACCAACGGGCAAGATGAAGGGGGTTGAGATACTCTTCAAGTACGAGATAAATTACAGGCCTGAGATAGCGGAGGGGCGTGTTGAAGGGGCCATAATGTACCTTCCTGCCCGCAAGGAGGACATCGACAGGATTCTTGATGAATGGGACGCCGAGAAGAAGGTGAGACCAGATGTCTTCGCGGAGATGGTCAACTTCATAACCTCCGAGATAAGCCCGCTGCTCTTCGTCCTGGCCAAGGAGATGAGACTTCCATACCACATCCCGCTACCGAGGGTTGAGCTTAAACAGGGCCCCCAGGTGAGCGGTGGATGACTATCGTGATAAACATGAGGAAAGGCCCTGCGGAGAGGGGTCTTGGGGTTGCCGCTAGGCTGATAAGAAATGGAAAGCTGGTGGCGTTTCCGACCGAGACAGTCTATGGTCTGGGTGCCAACGCCCTGGATGGAGCTGCCGCCAGGAGGATATTCGAGGCAAAGGGCAGGCCCGCTGACAACCCCCTCATAGCTCATATAGTGGAGATAGAATGGCTTGAGGAACTTGCAAGGGAAATCCCTGAAACTGCATGGAAGCTGGCCGAGAAGTTCTGGCCCGGTCCATTAACCATAGTCCTTCCAGCAAGGGAGACCGTTCCCAGGGTGACAACCGGCGGGCTCGATACCGTCGCCGTTAGGATGCCCGCTCACCCGATAGCCCTCGGGCTGATACGGATGAGCGGAGTTCCTGTTGCGGCACCCTCCGCGAACATAAGCGGGAAACCCAGCCCCACTGATGCGGAGCATGTCATCGACGACTTCTACGGCAGGATAGAGTGCATAATTGATGGCGGCCCAACTCCAGTTGGAGTAGAATCGACGGTGATAGACCTCACGGGAGAGAAGCCGCTCCTCCTTCGCCCCGGCGGGCTCCCGCTGGAAGAGATAGAGAAGGTTGTTGGTAAGGTTGAAATCCATCCCGCGGTGAGGGGAGAGGTGGTTGACGTTGCCAAGGCCCCCGGAATGAAGTACAGGCACTACGCACCCAGTGCGAAGGTGATAGTCGTTGAAGGAACGGAAGAAGCCGTTGGTAAAAAAATCAACGAGCTCATCGAGGAGTTTCGGAGGAACGGCCTCAAAGTGGGCGTCATGGCCATGGGGGAGCATGAAGCCGACGCTTTCTTCTACTTAGGTAAAACCAGCGAAGAAGCCGCCAGGAACCTCTTCCGCGCCCTCAGAGAGCTCGACCGTACCGGGGTCGACGTGATAATCGCCCAGGGTGTCGAGGAGAAAGGGCTGGGACTTGCCGTCATGAACAGGTTAAGGAAAGCAGCGGGGTTCAAAATCGTCAGGGCGTAATTGACTTTCGCTAGGTCGGTGGATAAACTTAAATATCCGGATGTCTATTTCATGACAGCTCTTTAATCGAATCATGGGGTGAGGAAGTTGGCGATACTCCCGGAAATGGCATCACCGGAGGACCTTGAGCAGATGGGTTTTCAAAAGCTCAACGAGGGGGGGCTCAAAGAGGGACTCAAACTCATTCTCCGGGCCGCTAAAAAGTACGAAGATGAGAGGAAGCTGGAGGATGCGGCCAGGCTCTACCGCTACTTTGGCTACTTCTTCCTTGAGAGGTTAGGAAAACCGGACAAGGCCCGTGCCCCCCTGCTTAAGAGTGCCTCCCTTTACATCTCCTTAATAGAAGAAGAGCTCAGCAGGTTTGACGTTGACATAACCCGCCTCAATGAGTTCTGTTCAAAGACCCTGGCGATATTCGCGGTCGTAGGTGATGAGAAGAACCTGAATAAATACGCTAGACACTTCGCTGAAATGTATGAGGATCTTGGGAAGGGTTATGTTGAGAACGGTGACAGCTGGATGGCTATACGGGCATACGAGGACGCGTTTAGGTACTACAAACTCCTCGGTGATGAGGAGGCCTCACGTCGGGTCGCCGATGCTTTAATAACGATCTACGGAAAGATCACTGAAGAACTCGTGGCAAAGGGGGACAGCGCTGGAGCTGCTGAGGCTTTCTATCGCCTTGCCATGTACGTCCTCGAGTTGTTTGGATACGACAGCCACTATACGGACATGATGGACACAGCCGCTAGGAACTATGAGAAGGCAAGTAAAATCGCCTACTCTGGGGGGGACCTGGACGGAACCACTACCTATCTCCTCAAGGCCCAGTACGCCTACCTGCTCTCCGGAAACGTGAGCCGCGCCAAGCTCATAGGGGTCAACAACATCAGGATCATCTACCAGGTTATTGGTGACTTCCAGAAACAGGGCGACAGCGCGAACACCGCCAGGAAGCTGCTTGAGCTGGCACAGGCTCTCTTCGCCGTCGGCAAGCATAAGGAGGCATTCAAAGCGTACCATGAAGTTCTTGACTTCGAAAGCGACCTCAAGAACAAGGCGATAATGCGCTCGGCGATCCTGAAGGAGTACGGGGCTAGAAACAAGGAAGCGGCATGCATCTCCACCGCCTGGGAGGTTGAGTACTACCTTGAAAGGGGGAACCCCGGAAAGGCCGTGGAAGTGGCTGATTTTAGGTTAAATTCCAAAAAGGAGCTTGAGACTGTGATTAAACTTCTCCATGAGGCAGAGGGAATATCCCAGGAGCCCTCCTACTGAGAGTCCCCGAAAACCCTCCTGAAGGTCTCCTCCGCGAGACCCCTGAGTGTTGTTCTCCTTTCTTTAGCTATTTTTTCAAGAATTTTCTGGGCCCCGCTGCCGTACTGCGCCGCCTTCTTCTCCCTCCATGCAACCTTCTTCGGCAGACCGAGCTCCTCAGCCGTTCTCCGCAGGATGTACTTTCGGATCCCGTTCTTGATTTTAAGTTCGACTGGGATACTCATAGCGGCCCATAGGATTGGAAGAGTCAGGAACGGGTACCTTCCTTCAACGCCGTTCAGCATGGCTATCTTGTCGTCCCTGGCCAGATTTCTGTCACCGAGTTCCAGGATATCTTGGATCATTAGTGTTGGTTTTTCTAGGTACCTGGCGTAGCCACCGAAGAGTTCATCCGCCCCTTGGCCACTCAGGAGGACTTTCACTCCATCCTTTGAGGCTTCCTGTGTTGCGAAGTAGAGGGGGATGCCTATCGCTAGGTTCATCGGATTGGGCTCCTCGATGGCGAACATCACCCTTGGAAGGGCCTCCTCAACGTCCTTTTTTGTGAATACTCTCTCCTCAAGCTCCAGCCCAAGCACCTCGCTGACTTTCCGTGCCCATTTCATATCATGGCTCCCCTCCATCCCCGCGGTGTAGAGGACAACGTCTGAATAGCGTGAGGCCAAGAGGGCTGTTATCGAGCTGTCGAGGCCCCCTGAGAAGAGGACGCCGGTTTTCTTCCCCACCCTCAGCCTGGCTGAGCAGTCCAGGCTCCGCATGAGAACCTTTATTCCTTCTTTCTCATCCAGTTCCCTCCTCCAGGGGGGTTCCGTCGGCTCCATGAGACGTTTCTTCATGATTCCTTTCCTTGAAATAACGACCATCTCGCCTGGTTTAACTGGTATCGTCTCCTCCTCGCCGATGGCCCACAGAACTTTTCTCTCGCTCGCAAAGAACCCGTTTGGTGAGTAGTAAAGTGGCCTTATTCCAATCGGGTCGCGGAAGAGGTATATCTCTTTCCCTCTCACGAGCCCGACGGCGTAGTCGCCGTTCAGCATCTCCATTGCCTTCCTTACGGCTCCCTCCATTGTAAGTCCTTTTTCAAGGAGATGCTCAATGAGGCGTAGGATGACCTCACTGTCAACGTCGCTCTCGAAATTGATTCCCTTCCCCTCAAGGTACTCTCTGAGCTGCTTGTGGTTGTATATCTCTCCGTTGTGGACGAGAACGAGGTCGTTGAAGAAGGGCTGTACATAGTTCTTCGAACCCGTCATTCCAAGGCGGCACTGGAGAACCCCTATCCTACCGTTGGGTATCTCTTCCACCTTCCCGAAGTCGCTGCTCTTGAGTACTCCCTCGTCAGTCCACACACCGAATTCATCGGGGCCCCTGTGTTTTCCTGCCTCTATCATGACCTTGAACCTGTCACGTAGATGCTTCCCCATCCCGCCGGCTATGAGGCACATTTTCCCACCCCCTAACCCTTGATATGTCCGCTAAAAAGACTGTTCCCTTCCGATTTGAATTGGTTAAACGGTAACGCCAAAAAATCTGAACGTTCTTTTAGAGAACCCCTACGTTAGGTCTCCACATGTGCAGTAATGCTCGTAGGCGAGGGTTTCCAGCTCTTCAAAACCCCGCCCGTCCCTCGCCGATGCGTAGACCACCCTTACCGGCGGCGACACCTCAGGGAGGAAGGAGCACAGTCTGTGGGCGAGATAACCCTGCATCGATGGGTCCAGCTTCAGTCTGGCCGTGAGGTACTCAAAGTCCTCCAGGAGCGTTCTGTGTCTTTCCAGCTCTCCTTGAGGCATCAGGTCCACCTTGTTGAGAACCGGGACTGTGGTGACTCCAAGCCGTAGGTCTATCATTATCGCGAACGTCCTGACGAAGCAGTAGTCAGGAGGCCTCCGCAGGATTTCGGGGCTGAAGAGGTAGGCAACCAGAGGCTCGCTCAGGCCCTCCATTATCCTCGTGCCGAACTCATGGAACAGAAAGCTCTCCATCTGGCCCGGGGTGTCCACAAGGACGTAATCGTGTTCCCGGTCAAGCTCTAGTATCCTCTCCAGAATCCAGTTCACGTGTCCAAGTAAGCGGTCATAACTCTTGACTATGGCGCCGTTGGGACCGAAGCCCTCCTCCATTATCTCCTCCACAGTGATGGTATCCCTGACATCGAGGTCAGGGCTGTAGGGGAGCGTTTTAGCCCCTGTGTCGAGGTTGACGTAGGCTACCGCGTGCTCTTCCTCAAGGTATCTCCCGAATGCACTGGTTATCGTGGTCTTCCCACTACCCGCCGTGCCGAGGAAAGTCAGTATCATCTCCCTCACTCAGTACATAACCCGTGCTTTGAGGCCCGCTATCCTATCCACCTCTTCGGCGAGCTTCATGAATGCCCTTGCTCCCTCTGAGTCGGGGTCGTACTCGACAACCGGAACCCCTTCCAGGGTCGCCTCCCTAACCTTCGGGTCCTCAGGAATGACGGCGAGAAGCGGGAGCTCCATAACCTCCTCTGCAGCGTCGGGGGGTATGTCGTTGTCGCTCCTCCCGTAGCGGTTGAGCACGAAACCCAGAACAGCCAGGCCGGCCTTCTTCAAGACTATGCCCACCTTCATGGTGTCGGTTATGCATGAAATTTCGGGATTGGTTATGAGTATGACCTCCTCGCCGCTGAGCATCGCGTTCATTGCGTCCATCTGCAGTCCCGCGGGACAGTCTATCAGAACAAAGTCGTAGCCCGCCTTCAGGGGTTTTATTGCCCCAGGTAATCCCCTAGGGTCTGCCCTTTTAACGTGCTCCCAGTCTATTGCCGCGGGGATGAGGTCAACGTTCTCGTAGCTGGTCTGGTATATCGCATCGTTTATCTCGGCGTTACCGGACAGGACATCGTGTATGGTGGTTTCAGCGTCGTCTATTCCCATCACAAGGCTGAGGTTGGCCATGGTGAGGTCAGCATCCACCGCCAGAACTCTATGTCCCATTTTGCCGAGGGCTATTGAGAGATTGGCAGTTGTCGTGGTTTTGCCAGTTCCACCCTTTCCTGAGGCAACTGATATCAGCCGGCCCATCTTTCCACCCATAGTTAGTCCACGCAATCCTTTATGAACTTTTAGGATTTTGCCAAAGATTTATGAACTGTTCACCCCAGCCCATTCCGGTGAGAAAAATGAAGGTATTCGTTGTTGACACGAGCGTCATAGTTGATGGCCGTCTAACGCAGTTCCTCTCAACGCTCCGCGAGAAGGTTAGGGTTGTTATCCCAGAGGTGGTGGTCGCTGAGATAGAGCACCAGGCCAACCAGGGGAAGGCAATAGGTCATACCGGCCTTGAGGAGCTCAAGAAGCTCAGGGAGATATCGGATGGCGGCTTAATCGAGCTCGACTTCCACGGAACCCGCCCCGAGCTCTGGCAGATAAGGAGTGCCAAGCTGGGGGAGATTGACAGTGTGGTCCGCGAGACTGCGAAGGAGCTCAATGCAATTCTTATCACTGGGGACGGGGTGCAGAGGGACGTCGCCATCGCAAAGGGCATTGAAGTAATCTTCCTCTCCGCAAAGAAGGAACTTCGGCACAGGCTTGAGGACTTCTTCGATGAGACGACAATGAGTGTCCACCTCAAAGCGGGCTTAAAACCGATGGCAAAGAAGGGGAAGCCCGGCGAATGGAGGCTCGTCGTGGTCAGGGACGAGGTTCTGACCGATGAGGAGCTGGCAGAGATAGCAGACGATATCGTTGAGCGGGCCAGGCGCGACCCGGAGAGCTTCATAGAGATGGACGAACCTGGAGCCACCGTCGTTCAGCTCAGGAACTACCGTATCGTTATAGCTAAGCCCCCGTTCGCCGACAGGATAGAGATAACCGCGGTTAGACCCGTGGTGAAGCTGGGCATAGAGGACTACGAACTGGACGAGAAGCTCCTTGAGAGGCTCAAAGACAAGGCCCAAGGTGTTCTGATAGCCGGTGCCCCCGGTGAGGGCAAGACAACCTTCGCCCAGGCCCTTGCTGAGTGGTACGCAAGCATGGGGAGGGTCGTCAAGACGATGGAGAAGCCGCGCGACCTGCAGGTGGGGGAGGAGATAACCCAGTATACAGCGTTAAACGGCGAGATGGAGCTGACCGGTGACATTCTCCTCCTGGTGAGGCCTGACTACACCATCTTCGACGAGATGAGGAAGACGAGCGACTTCAAGATATACTCTGACCTCAGGCTTGCGGGAGTCGGCATGGTTGGAGTCGTCCACGCAACAAAACCAATCGACGCGGTGCAGAGGTTCATCGGCAGGGTCGATCTCGGTATGATTCCGCAGATAGTCGATACCGTCATCTTCATCAAGGCTGGAAGGGTCGCCAAAGTCCTGACCCTGGAGTACCTCGTAAAGGTTCCGAGCGGGATGAGCGAAGAAGACCTCGCGAGGCCGGTGATAGAGATTCGCGACTTTGAGACCGGCGAGCTGGAGTACGAGATATACACCTACGGTGAAGAGGTCAGTGTTGTCCCAGTGAAGAAGGAGGGGAAGGCCCCCGCGTTCAAGCTGGCTGAGAAGAGGCTCAAACAGGAGATAAAGAAATTCTTGCCCGATGTAAACACAGAAGTTGAGATAGTGAGCCCCCACAAGGCAGTTATCTACGCGGACGAGTTCGATATCCCGGCTATAATAGGCAAGAAGGGGAAGAGGATAACGGACCTCGAGAAGCGCATAGGCATAAGTATCGACGTCAAGAGCTTCGCCGAGAGGGAAGCTGGCAAGCCCAAGGAGAGGGTTCCCATCGAAGTCGAGGAAAAGAAGAAGACGATAGTCCTCTACGTGCCGCAGGAGCATGCCAGAAAGCCCCTGAAGTTCTACGGCGGCGAGCAGTACATATTCACGGCGACGCCGAGCAGGAAGGGCCTCGTTAAGGTGAGCAAGAACACTCCCATTGGCAAGGAGCTCAAGAGGCTCATCGACGCCGGGATAGGGATATGGGCGAGCACGTGAAAGCTTTTTAACCGGCTCCCCCTACTTTTTCCGGTGATAGTATGGAGTACAGCATCGTTGTCACGCCCGAAACGTTCCACAAGTTTGATAAGCACAACATGCAGCACGTCTGCGTTCCCATGGTCATAGGGAACAGCGGCATTGACGTTGCAATGGAGGTCTTCAACGGCATCCTCAAAACCGTGGAGACCAGATTCGAGGTCGAGAAGGTCAGTGAGGAGAAAGACGAATGCGACGAAATCCACGCCGTCTACAAACTCAAGAGCGGGGAGAAAGAGGGTCTTCTCCACCTCCGCCTCAGGAAGGTAACACCGGGCTGCCCGCCCATAAGCGGAAACAAGTGTTCCATCTTCGAGTTCGAGAGGGACATTGAGTGTGTTGTTGATGAGATAGAAGGATGTCTCTCCTGAGCTCTTTTTGGTGATTTTCATGCTTGTTCTCGCTTCTTCTTCCCCCCGAAGGCGTGAAATCCTCTCGCGCTTCATTTCTGATTTCAAGGTAGTCCCCAGCAACGCCGATGAGAACTGCTCCCTCTCCGACCCGATGGAGTACGCGGTTGAGCTCGCCTGCCGGAAGGCCAGAGAGGTTTACCTCCGAACAGGGGGCACGGTTGTGGGCGCCGATACAGTTGTGCACTTGAGAGGGAAGATACTAGGCAAGCCGCGGAGCGAGGAAGAGGCAATTGAGATGCTTGAGCTGCTTTCCGGAAAAGTTCATAACGTGACGACCGGCTACTGCATTGTCCACCGCGGGGAGGAGCATAGGGGCGCCGTGACCACGGAGGTCAAGTTCAGAGAGCTTGGCAGGGATGTAATCCATGCCTACGTGAGAACTGGCGAACCGATGGACAAGGCAGGGGCCTACGGTATACAGGGCTGGGGCGGCCTCCTCGTGGATAGGATACGGGGAGATTACTACAATGTCGTCGGCTTTCCGATGGAGATAATCTGGAAGCTCAGGGAGCTTGGTTTTAATGTCTTGCCTTATTGAGTACACTTCTAAGACACTTCGCGGTAACTAATGAACTTTTATTACAAGAACTCTTCAAAAAGCAGATCCTCCTTTCTTCCCCCTGCATTCTTGAAAACCTTCTCGCTCCACCCAACTATCCCGACCTTGGCCGGGAAGTGGGCGTCGCTCGCGAAGGTGAGCTTTATCCCCCTCTTTATGCATTCGGCGACGAACTCGACATCCGGGACATGGTAGCGGGAGCTTATCTCAAACGCCTTTCCGTTCTCTTCAGCCAGCTCAAGAACCTCTCTAACCTCCTCCACTGATGGAAAGCCGATGTACTGGAAGCTTGCCCCGAAGTGCCCGATTACATCGACATTGTCATCCACCAGGGCCAGCTTCACAAGTTCAAGGTACTCCTCCGGAGTTTCAAGCCACTCGTGGACGCTGGCTATAACGTAGTCGAGCTTCTCCGCCACCCAGTCCGGCACGTCAACCCCGCTGGGAATTATGTTCCCTTCAATCCCGGCAAGAACTGTTATGTCGGACTCCTTACCCCACCGCTTTATATCCGCTACGTACCTTCTAAGGCTCTTTGGACCGAGGTAGTGGCTGTGGTCAGTTATCCCGAGAAGTCTGAGCCCCTTCTCCTCTGCCGCGGCTACGTTGTCTGGGATTGAACCTACACCATCGGAGTACTCCGTGTGGGTATGGGTGTCGTGTGGGAATTCCAGCATATTCTGGGATTAAGGGTAGGGATTAAAAAGCTTCTGGACAAAATATCCAATGTAAAGTGCCTCCTTGAACTTTGACAAAGGTTTAAATATTCCGGGGGAGAGAGTAAAGCGGTGATGAAAATGGTCGAGCGCTCGAAAGTCCGCGTTGTCATTGCGAAGCCGGGTCTGGATGGCCACGACCGCGGCGCAAAGGTCGTCGCGAGGGCCCTCAAGGACGCAGGTTACGAGGTCATCTACACGGGTATAAGACAGACCCCTGAGCAGATCGTTGAGACGGTGATCCAGGAGGACGCTCCAGTTCTTGGCATTAGCATCCTCTCCGGTGCCCACATGGTTCTGATTCCCAAGATACTTAAACTCCTTGAGGAGAAGGGTCTGAAGGTGAACGAGGACGTCGTGGTTTTCGCAGGGGGAATAATCCCGCCCGACGACGCAGAGGAGCTCAAAAAGATGGGCGTTGCAGAGGTTTTTGGGCCTGGAACGCCACTGAGCAAGACGATAGAGTTCGTTGACAGAGCGGTCGAGAACCTCAAGAGGTTCAATGCTTAACTTTATATCCCCTTTGGATAATTTCTCCAGTGATGGCGATGCTAGAGGAACTTGTCCACAATGCCATGGCAGGGGACAAAAAGGCCGTGGCAAGGCTAATCACGATGGTGGAGAACGACGAGGAGAAGGCACGGGAGATAGTCCGGCTCGTGCACCCACACACCGGAAAAGCCTACGTCGTCGGCATAACTGGTCCACCAGGAGCCGGGAAGTCAACGCTTCTTGATAAGCTCATAAAGCTCGCCCGCGACGAAGGGCACAGGGTGGGCGTTATAGCCGTCGACCCGACGTCCCCGTTCACTGGTGGTGCCCTTCTTGGCGACAGGCTCAGGATGCAGAGGCACTCCACTGATCCGGGTGTTTTCATAAGGAGCATGGCAACCAGGGGCTCCCTTGGTGGTCTGGCGAAGGCCACTAACGACGCGATAAAGGTGCTCGACGCCTCTGGCTACGACATCATATTCGTTGAGACCGTGGGTGTCGGCCAGACGGAAGTTGACATCGTCAGGACGGCCGATACGGTGGTTCTCGTGCTCGTCCCAGGTTACGGCGATGAGGTTCAGGCACTGAAAGCCGGTCTCATGGAGATAGCGGATATCTTCGCCATAAACAAGGCTGACCGGGAAGGTACTGAGATGCTCCACCTGGAAATTCAGATGGCGGTTGAGTTCGAGCGCGACCGCTGGAGGCAGCTTGGATGGGAGCCTCCGATAGTTGAAACCACTGCGTTTACCCTCAAGGGGGTTAGACCACTCTGGGAGGCAATTGGGAAGCATAGAGACTTCATGCTCTCCAGCGGAAGGCTAAAAGAAAGGAGAAGGCTCCGGGCCGTTGAGGAAGTCAAGGCGATAGTGGTTGACTCCGTTGTTTCCCGTGTTGAGGAGAGACTTCACTCTCCTGAGGCGGAGGAACTCATCGGGGGGGTTCTGTCCGGGAAGATAGACCCTTACTCTGCCGCGGACATCGTCATGGAGAGAGTTTTTGACGGGAGGTGATGGTATGTTCAAAAAGATAGACCACGTTGGTATAGCCGTTAAGAACCTTGAAGAGGCGATTAAGGTCTGGGAAGGCCTCGGCCTCAAGGTCGATGAGATTGAAGAAGTACCGGACCAGAAGGTCAGGACTGCGATAATCCACGTTGGTGAGAGCAGGATAGAGCTCCTCGAACCAACTGCGGAGGACTCGCCGATAGCGAAGTTCATAGCCAAGCGCGGCGAGGGAATACACCACATGGCCCTCGGCGTCAATGACATTGAGGCGACCCTCAAGCACCTTAAGGAGGAGGGATACCGCCTCATAGACGAGAAGCCCCGCATCGGCGCGGGCGGTGCAAAGATAGCCTTCGTCCACCCAAAGGCGGTCACCGGCGTTCTTCTGGAACTCTGCCAGAGGGATTGAATTTTGTTCGAAGTTTGCAGATATTTTTGTATATTTTTGTGATCAGCTGGTTAATCTTGGCACATACTTGAACCCTGGAGAGCCATGTTGGAATGTTTTGAATCTGAACTTGTATCGTTTGTTATGCGTTTCTTCCAGTTTCTTTCTGTTAATATCCCTATCTTAATTGCGAGGTATTTTGTTGACACAGGTAAAATGTACATTTTTGAAGTATTTATCTGGAGTTTATATGACCTACTGTTTCAATTAACCGATAAGGTTTTAAACTCTTATTCGTCATACCACAATGACCGGGTGAGGACAGCGATGATATTCTCTATCAACATCAAGGGACGTTCCAGAGGTTCAGAGTTCTCAGCCTCACCCCTGGTCCCCCACGAGTCACTGGGAAAGCTTGTCTCAAATAAGCTGAGCTCAAATAACGTCCTTTTAATAACCCGCACCCATCCCAAACTCGTCTTCAAGATTTTTAGGGATTCAAAGGGACATCTGAACGTTGTGTGGCTGAGTGACGTGGAGGATGAGAACAGCGTTAATCCAAGGGCCCTTTACCGTCTTGAGGCCCTGGTTGAAAATGAGCTTTCAAAAAGACGGTCCGTTCTTGTCTTCGATGGAATTGAGTACCTCATCATCGAGAACGGCCTGACCGGGACTCTTAAGTTCCTTGGAAAGGTTAGGGACATGGCAGCTCTCCATGATTCTGAGATGTACATCTCAGTCAGCGATGCCCTTGGTCCCAAGGAGCAGGCCCTCATACGCCGCGTTCTTGGACTCCCATAGGTTGGTTTCTTCCTGTTGCCTGTTTAGGACACTTGAACGTTGGTGTAAGGGGCGCTGAAGCATCAAAAGTTTGAATGGCTTCTGAGAATTAGCTTTTGTGATAAGTAGATTCCTGCAGAAACTGGCAGATAGGGAGGTTGCTTTTCTTTTTAACACCCTTTGGGCGTTATACTCTGAGTAAACCCCTAAAAAGCTGGAATTTTAGTCGTGAATCCTGATAAAAATGAAGCGAGTATGATTAGACATTCGCTTTTCAAAGTAATTGATTAAGACAGTTAGAACAATTCCGCCAGTGCTGGAACTTTGCTAGCAAAGTTTCATTAAAGCTTGTGGTTCCTGTTAGGAGGTGACATTTCCAGGGGGATTTTCTTGGAGAAATTTGCTGTTAGATCGGGAATTTAGGTAAATTAGTAAGTAAACCCACTTGAAAAATGGGCTTGTTAGAATCTCATACTTCTCTTCCGCCAGCGCTTTCTTCAGAAAGGGCTGTTGTGGTGGGCCCGCGGGGATTCGAACCCCGGACCTTCACCGTGTCAGGGTGACGTCATAACCAGTCTAGACCACGGGCCCGCCCAGGATGGTGGACCGGCCGGGATTTGAACCCGGGGCCTCCGCCTTGCCAAGGCGGCGCTCATACCAGGCTGAGCTACCGGCCCACATCCGCCGTAATCACCTATCGAGGTGGGTTTATAAATTTTGCGGTGTCTTCATTCGAGGAGCTCCTGCTCGACGAGCCCCACGATGTCCCTGTGAATGTCCTCGACCGTGTTCTGCGCGTTTACTATGCGCATCTCAGGGAACATTTCCGCAAGTTTCAGGTAGTTTTCCCTGACCTTCCTTTGGAGCTCGGCTATCTTGTCGAACTCGCTCTTTATGCTCCTGCCGTTTATCCTCTTCATGCTCTCCTTTACCGGGAGGTCGAGGAGTATCACGAGATCAGGCCGTATAGCGAACCTGTTGAGATCAACGAGCCACTCCAGATCGAGTCCCCTGGCCCACTGGTATGCGAGGGAAGAGTAGAAATAACGGTCCGATATTACGACTTTCCCGTCTCTTAATGAGGGGCCTATGAGCTTCTTCACGTGCTCCGCCCTATCCGCAGCGAACAGAAGTGCCTCCGCCTCGTGGCTTATCCTGGCCCCGTCGATTATACCCTCCTTTCCACCCGTGAGAACCAGCCTTCGGATGAGCTTGCCAAAGGCTGTGTCAGTGGGCTCTTTTGTGAGAACAACTTCATATCCTCTACTTTCAAACCAATCTGCCAGCATTTTAGCCTGCGTTGATTTACCAGCGCCATCGATGCCTTCCATGACTATGAACATACCCACCGCCGTCACCTCCAGAAAACGGAGGAAGTAAATGGGTGGCCTTTTAACGGTTTCCACCTTGATTGAAATGCACTCAAACGTTCTTTTTGATGTAATCCAGAAGCGTCCACATGCTCGAGAACTCTTCCTCCTCTCCTTCTCTATGGAATTCAACAACCCCATCGGGCCTGAAGCGCAGTCCAAAATTATAGCCGTCCTTTTTCAGCTTGTGGAGGAACACCTCTTTCGGCTTCGGCGGCAGGTAGCTTGTCATCATATCGTTTATTATCTCGACTTTTAGGCCCAGCGCATCTGAAAGGCGCGGGAAGAACAGTATCGCAGGAGTGTTCATGGCATCAACCAGAACCTTCTTTCCGAGGTTGAGGCGGTACTTCTTCAGGAGGTCGTTCGTGAAGTCGTCGAGGGCGTTTGGGTAGTAGACAGTTGCCCCGATGTCGCTTGGATGGGCCTCGATGAAGCTACGCGTTTCTAGGATGGTTTGAATCTCCTCCACGTCGAGCCCGCTCACTTCCACGCGGACTCCTTTATGGTAGTAGACGTAGGCTATGGGAAGACCCTTTTTGTGGGCGAAGTCCTTTAAGGCCACGAGGGGCATTAGACGGACGTCCATCGTAGTGGACCCAGTGCTGACGATTCCAACCACCATAGCTCTCTTCCCATAGCGCGAGAGTGCCCTTCCATCTCTCCCGGCTATCGTTGTCCCGTGTGCGACGGTTCCAATGGCCCTCCCGAGAAGGGCGAGCTCCTCTGGATTAAACTTCTCAGAGTAGTACAGCTCCATACTTTCACACCCCCTATGTATCACCGTGAGTGTTTAAAGTCCTGCCTATTTTTGAGGTTATCGGTGGTGCCCGATGTCCGTATTTATTCTCCAGGGCACTTAAACTTACCGGCAAACTATTTTAATACACCGGGGTACCCCCATAGGAGGCGATATTATGAACGCGCTCGAACGACTTGAGAAGCTCCTTGAACCGGAGCAGTTCGAGAAGGTTAAGGCGATAGACAACCCCGAGCTCCACGAATTCTTGGCGGAATGGATTGAGTGGCTCGAACCAGATAAGGTTTTCGTCTGCACGGACAGCCCAGAGGACGAGGGTTACGTCCGCTGGAAGGCCCTCTACTACGGCGAGGAAAAGATGCTGGAGATGCCCAACCACACCGTTCACTACGACAACTACTACGACCAGGCAAGGGACAAGGCCAACACTGCCATCCTCACCCCAGGCGGAAAGCCCCTCCCATACCTGAACACCAAAGACAGGGAAGAGGGCTTGAAAGAGATACGAGAGCTGATGAAGGGCATAATGAGGGGTAAGGAGCTCTTCGTGTGCTTCTTCGTCCTCGGACCTAAGAACTCAATATTCACGATTCCAGCCGTTCAGCTCACCGATTCTGCTTACGTTGCTCATTCCGATTTCATCCTCTACAGGAAGGGCTACGAGGAGTTCAAGCGTTTGGGCAGGAGTGCGCGCTTTTTCCGCTTCGTCCACAGCGAGGGCGAGCTCGATGAGAGGAAGACGAGCAAGAACCTGGACAAGAGGAGGATTTACATCGACCTCGAAGATGAAACCGTTTATTCCGTCAACACCCAGTACGGCGGCAACACGATTGGTTTGAAGAAGCCCGCGTTCCGCCTCACCATTGCCAGGGCAGTCAAGGAGGGCTGGCTCAGCGAGCACATGTTCCTGATGCGCGTAAACGGCCCGCACGGCAGAAAAACCTACTTTACCGGTGCTTACCCGAGCATGTGTGGGAAGACCTCAACAGCTATGATAAGCTGGGAGAATATAGTGGGAGACGACCTGAGCTTTATCCTGCCCGTGAACGGAGTTGCCAGGGGGGCGAACGTCGAGAAGGGAGTTTTCGGCATCATCCAGGGGGTGAACCCGGAGGATGACCCGATAATCTGGGGGATTCTCCACTCGCCCGTCGAGATAATCTTCTCCAACGTCCTCGTCAAGGACGGGAAGCCCTACTGGAACGACATGGGAGTTCCGGTTCCGGATGATGGCGAGAACCACAGCGGAAAGTGGTGGCGCGGAAAGAAGGACAAAGAGGGCAACGAGATACCGCCGAGCCACAAGAACGCGCGCTTCACGGTTTCCCTTGAGCACTTCCCCAACGCCGACCTCGAGGCCCTTGAGAACCCGTGTGGTGTGGAAGTCGGTGGCATGATATTTGGCGGCAGAGATGCCGACACCTGGCCGCCGGTGAGGGAGGCCTTTGACTGGAAGCATGGCGTCATAACAATGGGTGCCGCCTTGGAGAGCGAGACCACCGCGGCAACTCTTGGCAAGGAAGGGGTCAGGGCCTTCAACCCGATGGCCATCCTAGACTTCATGAGCGTCCACCTGGGAGACTACATCAGGAACTACCTTGAGTTCGAGAAGCACGTTAAAAAGACGCCCAAGGTTTTTGCAGTGAACTACTTCCTCCGCGAGGACGGGATGTGGCTCAACCACAAGCTGGACAAAGGTGTCTGGCTTAAGTGGATGGAGCTGAGGGTTCACGGCGACGTCGACGCGATAGAAACGCCCATCGGCTACATCCCGAGGTACGAGGACCTCGTGGGGCTCTTCGAAGAGGTTCTCAACAAGGAATACACGAGGGAGGACTACGAGAGGCAGTTCAAGATAAGGGTTCCGGAGCTCCTCGCCAAGATTGACCGCATCGAGGAAATCTACAGGAAGCTCGACAACGTTCCTGAGGAGCTATTCAAAGTCCTTGAGGAGGAGAGGAAGAGACTCCTTGAGGCCAGGGGGAAGTACGGTGATTACATAAGCCCATTCGCCCTTGAGGGCGAGTGAGTCTTTTTTTCTCCCTTTTCGTCATCTGTCGAGCGGCAAGACTTTTTAAGCCTTGGGAATATTCAGTATCACCATAAATGATACATGGTGATGGCCATGGTAAACATTTCAAACGCCGTTGAGGATGAAATAAGGAAGAAGCTCCCGTACCCTTTGGGAGACCTCGTTGATTTGGCCTACAACTACTGGTGGAGCTGGAACAGGAGGGCCACAAAGCTCTGGGAGTACATCGATCCAGAGCACTGGAGGGAGTATAAGAACCCAGTTAAATTGCTCCTTGATACCCCACAGGACCGCTTTAGGGAACTCCTCCGCGACGACGACTTCATGAACCTCTACGAACTGGTCATGGACCAGTTCCATGCCTACATGAACCAGCGCTCGACCTGGTTCTCGACCAACTACCCCAAGTGGGACAAGCCGATTGTATATCTGTGCATGGAGTACGGCATAAGCAAGAGCCTTCCGATCTACTCCGGCGGCCTTGGAATCCTCGCCGGCGACCACGTGAAGACCGCGAGCGACCTTGGTCTTCCGTTCATCGCTATAGGCCTCCTCTACAAGCACGGCTATTTCAGGCAGGAGATAGACCAGGACGGTAGGCAGGTTGAGATATTCCCTGAGTACAAGCCGGAGGAGATGCCAATAAAGCCCGTTCTTGACAAGGAGGGGAAGCCGCTCCGCATCGAGGTCCCAATTGGGGAGGGTATTGTCTACGCGAGGGCTTTCGAGGTGAACGTTGGCAGGGTCAAGCTCTACCTTCTCGATACCGATGTTCCAGAGAACAGCTCCGATGACAGGACAATATGCGACTACCTCTACAACGCAGAGATGGATAAGAGGATAAAGCAGGAAATCCTCCTCGGAATCGGTGGAATGATGCTCCTCAAGGCCCTTGAGATCGAGCCGGGGGTTATCCACCTCAACGAGGGGCATCCCGCCTTTGCAAACCTCCAGAGGATAACCTGGTATATGGGAGAGGGTCTTACCTTCACGGAAGCCCTCAGCATCGTGAGGGGGACAACGGTCTTCACTACTCACACGCCCGTTCCGGCGGGCCATGACAGGTTTCCGATTAGGGAGGTTAGAAAGAGGCTTGAAAAGTTCCTCAACGGAAGGGACGAGCTTCTGGAACTTGGAAGGGAAGGCGACCAGCTCAACATGACGCTCCTCGCTATAAGGACTTCCAGCTATGTCAACGGAGTCAGTAAGCTCCACGCGGAAGTGAGCAAGAAAATGTGGAAGGACCTCTGGCCGGGGGTTCCGCTCAATGAAATTCCAATAGAGGGAATCACGAACGGCGTCCACATCATGACGTGGGTTCACAACGAGATAAGGAAGCTCTTTGATCGGTACATTGGCAAGGTGTGGCGCGAACACGCCAACATCGAGGGCATCTGGTACGCCGTCGAGAGAATTCCGGACGACGAGCTCTGGGAAGCCCACCTTGAGGCCAAGAGGCAGTTCATAGAGCTGCTCAGGAAAAAGGCGATAGAGAGGAACAGGAGGCTCGGAATAGACGACCCGATACCAGCCATAGATGAGGACGCCCTTGTAATAGGCTTCGCCAGAAGGTTCGCGACCTACAAGCGCGCAACGCTCCTCCTGAGCGACCTTAAAAGGCTCAAGAAGATTCTCAGCAACCCCGAGAGGCCGGTTTATATCGTCTTCGGTGGCAAGGCCCACCCCATGGACAAGGCAGGGAAGGAGTTCCTCAAGCACGTTTACGAGATAAGCAAGATGCCCGAGTTCAGGGGCAAGATATTCGTCATGGAGAACTACGATATGGGAAGTGCTAGGCTTATGGTAGCCGGCGTTGACGTCTGGCTCAACAACCCGCGCAGACCTATGGAGGCGAGTGGAACGAGCGGAATGAAGGCAGGCCTCAACGGCGTCCTGAACGTCAGCATCTATGACGGCTGGTGGGTTGAGGGCTACAACGGCAAGAACGGCTGGGTGATCGGTGAGGAAACCACCGAACCGGAGACGGAGGTGGACGACCCTAAGGACGCTGAGAGCCTCTACAGCTTGCTTGAGGAGGAGGTAGTCCCCACCTACTACGACAACCATTCTCGCTGGGTATACATGATGAAGGAGAGCATAAAGAGCATAGCCCCGCGCTTCAGCACCCACAGGATGGTCAAGGAGTACATGGACCGCTTTTATTCCAAGGCTATGAGCAACCATATCTGGCTCACGAGGGAGAATTACAGCGGGGTCAAGGATATCGCCGCGTGGAAGGACAGGATCACCACTTCATGGGACGAGGTCGAGATACGTGATGCCAAGGTAGAAGGAAACCGGCTGGAGATAAGGGCCTACCTTGACGGCATTAGACCGGACGACGTTGAAGTCGAGCTTTACTACGGTGTCAGGGCGGAAGGGTATGATATAGAGAAGCCTCACATCCTTGAATTGAGACATTCCGAGAAAGTCGGGGAGAACGAGTGGCTCTACGTCTACGAGGGCAACGCCCTGAGACACCTTGGAGACCCATGCTGGCACTACGCGGTGAGGATTCATCCACACCACGAGAAGCTTCCGCATAGGTTCCTTCTGGGTCTGGTAAAGTGGAAGGGTTTGGACTGAATTTAACCTTCCGTTTCTCATATTGTTTTTTGTTTTTCTGAATGGTTTCTATCGCGTCAATATTGTCTCATTAAGAACAGCAATAGTTTTAAACATTACGAGCATGAACTTCTGAAGAAAATCAGGGGGTGTTCAAATGGATCAAATTGGAAAGTGGACGCTGTATCTAATAGCCCTCGTAGCTGGGTTCACAACTGGAATCGGAACTATAGGGCTGTTTCCCCAGATGTGGCTTGAGTATGGAATGACAGGCCTTGTCCTACACCTGATCTTCTTGGCCATACTGACATACGTGGCCATTATTGAGGCCGAGAAGGTAATGAAATCCGGCTATCACTTCGCAGAGCTCTACAGGAAGGTGACGAAGCGGCCGGCCATGATACTGACTATCTTGGTCGTTATCCTGATGTTCCTGTCGTACTACACCGCCAACACAATGCTGGTGTTCCTGGGGCCCGTTGTCGGGACGGGAATCGCTGGAAGATTAATCGCAGCTTTTACAATGCTGGCGATAGTCTACGTAATCCTCACGCGTGCCAAGGATAAGACGTTCTTGATAATGGCTGGTGGAGCACTGTTTTTCATTCTAGCGATAACTGTCACCGCAGTTGCATTCAAGCTTACGATACCAAGCACCGCCGAGTTCTTGGCGTTGGCGAAGCACATGGCCACGTCCAGTCATGGAATAACCCCTGAAATGATCAAAGACACTGCATCAAGGGCCATATATGGAATTGGTCTTGGATTTGCCTTTTACCTAATGCTGGGAAGCTTTATGAACGAGCGCTTCAACAGCAAGCTCATCATCGGTACTGGAGTGGTGATTCAGGTTATCATCGGCTTCCTCTCGGCTGTCATTGTTATCTACGGACTGGCCCCAACATCACCTGGGAGGCTGGTTAAGTACGTTTACGGGGGAAACGAAGCGGCCATTAACGTCATGAAAAACCTGCCGAATATTCTTTCGGCTCATCCCCTGCTTCTAGGTCTCTTTGCCCTCTCCGTCTTCATGGCTGGTCTCACAAGTATCCTCCCGATTGCAGAGGTTGGCCTCCAAATCATGGAATCCTCCTTCAGGGTTGGCAGGAACAGAGCCGCTCTTTACCTGACGGGAATCGTGGCAGTTCTCGCCATAGTTGATGCGCCACCCAGCGCCGCGGAGATGGTCCTCAACGCAGTCAGCGCCGCACTGTTTTTCACTGCCATATTTGAGCTCTATTCAGTGCTGACGATTAAGAAGGGTGCCTCCGGCCCTGAGACCGCGTTTGCTTGGATCATGATAGCCATATTTGCGGGAGGAGGCCTTTACGCCATAGTGGACCTCTTCAGAAAAGGCGGGATATACATTGGTTCAGCGATACTGGCGGTGCTTGTTGTGCTCTTTGGTTTCTTTGGCGACACCATCATCCCGAGGGGAGAATGAGCTTTTTTGGGTTTGTTTTTTCTTATTTTGCCCCCTTCTTGATCCTCGAAATAAAAAATAAGAAACGGTCACCTATGGGCAAAAATCGCCACTATCCTCTCCGGTTCTACGGCATCTATTCTGACGAAGCCAACGCGCTCGAACTGAACAACGTCATCGACCTTAACGGCTGCGTCGCTCTCCAGGAGACCCCTCCTTACGAGAAGCTCCTCACCCTCTGGAATAAGAACCTCACAGGACTTCCCTTCTGTTATCCAGTGAACCATCCTCCAGCGGTTTTCCCGGGCCACCTCATACTCAACACTGTGAAATCTGGCCTTTATGCCCTGCTCGCTCACTTCGAGGATTTCCACGTTGAAGAGATCCTTGAGGCGGACGAAGTTACCAGGCTTGAAGAGCCCCATGTCGTCTTTCGAAACATAGACCGGCTTTTCTGGCTCGAACTTGAGCTTCCTCATTCCTCTTTCAGGGTGGTCGGGATGAAGAGGTATCTCCGCCGTGAACTCCTCCTCATAGCCCTCAATGTACACCGGAACAGGGTCCGCGACGAAGAAGTAGCGGTTGGCTATTGGCTCTATCAGCCTCCTGTTTATTGCGGCTAAGTTGTCCCAGCTTACGGTTGTGTCGCTTGTCTTTATCCCCACCTTGATTATGAGCTCCTTTATTGCCTCAGGTCGTATCCCTCTCCTCCTGAGTGCCCGGATTGTTCCAAGCCGCGGGTCGTCCCATCCGAGGTATCTGCCCTCCTCTATCCCCTTCCTCGTCTTGGACTTGCTCAGGACGACTCCTTCAATGGACAGCCTTCCGTGGTGAACCGCCACTGGATATTCCCAGCCGAGGTAATTGTAGAGGTAGCGCTGCCTCGTCTCGTTCTCCGCGTGCTCCTGCCCGCGGAAGATGTGGGTAACGCCAAGTTCATGGTCGTCAATTGCTGACGCGAAGTTGTAGAGAGGCCAGACACGGTACTTGTCCCCTGTCCGTGGGTGGTTGGGGTTGTCGATTATCCTGAGTGCGGGCCAGTCGCGGACGGCTGGGTTCGGGTGGTTGAGGTCGGTCTTTATCCTGACAACGGCCTCGCCTTCCCTGTACTCCCCGTTCAGCATCTTCCTCCAGCGTTCGAGCTGAATCTCCGGTGGTTCCTCGCGGTGGGGGCAGGCTATTCCCTTATCCCGGAGTTCGCGGAACTTCTCGGGCGGACAGGTGCACACGTATGCCTTGCCCATCTTTATGAGCTTCTCAGCGTATGAATAGTAGAGTTCAAGCCTGTCACTCGCAATGTGAACCTCGTCCGGCTTCATGTTGAGCCATTCGAGGTCTTCGAGAATCCACTTGTAGAATATAGGATCTGGTCTCTTGACCTTGGGGTCTGTGTCGTCAAACCTTAGTATGAACTTGCCCCCGTAGAGCCTCGCGTACTCGTGGCTCAGGATAGCGGCCCTTGCGTTTCCGAGGTGGAAGACGCCGTCGGGGTTTGGAGCAAAGCGCGTAACGACCTTTCCTTTCTCCGCCTTGGGGAGGGGTGGGAGGCCTTTTTTCTCCTCCTTCTTTTCCTCCTTCTCCTCAAAGAACTCTGGATAAATCTCCCGGAGCTTTGCCTCCTGCTCCCCTGGAGAAAGGGAGTTGACCTTCTCAATCACCTCGTTAACAAGGGGTATTATTTCCCTGGCCCTCGGTCTGAGCTTGGGGTTCTCGCCCAAGACCTTTCCTATGACAGCCTTCGAGTTGGCCTTCCCGCCGTGCTGGTAAGCGTTTATGAGAGCGTACTTAAGCACAGTTTCCTCCAGGTTCATCTTCCTCACCGGGGAGAGAACGGGACGGGCGGTTATAAAGTTATTCGAGACTCAAAAGGAGGACAAAAGGGAAGGTGAAAAGAGCGCCCTTTACTCGGCGAAGGTGATTATCTTGAGGTCTATCGGCCTCCTTACCACGTTGGCCTTTCTGGCACCGACCAGGTACTTTACCCCCTTCTCACTGACTATGTCGATAAGCCGCTGGGTTATGATGCCGTTGAAGACCACCGCGTGGACACCGTCCTTTGAGGTTATCGTACTCAGCAGGTCCCTGACAGGTATCTCAGCTATGACATTCATGTTCTCGTCGAGAAGAACCGCTGTCTGCTCCTTTTTCACCCTCTCGATGAAGTTCTCAAACTTCCCGACCTCGCTTTTTCCTCCCTGGATGGGCCTTATGATCTTTGACTCCTCCGCGGGCTTTTGGACCGGGGGTCTCTGGGGAGGTTCGTGCTTCTGTGGCGGGTGTGTAGGTGCCTCTCTTTTAACTGGTTCTGGCTGCGGTATTGGTGCCGGCGCCGATGTGGGTGGCTTCACTTCCCTGTGCGTCGTCGGCTTCTCCTTTTCTTCCGCCTTCTCTTTCAGTATGTCGTAGAAGTTCTTGCCCTTGTAAAACATCTCGGTGATGACCTGCTCCGCTGGTATCTTGCTCCTCAGAGCCTTAACGAGCTCCTTCTTGGTGAGCTCCTCGACTTCCTTTCCTTCGGGGGCCCTGGCCACGTAGTCCACATCGGCAACTTGGAGCAGCTCCTTGAGTATCAGCTCGCCACCGCGGTCGCCGTCAGTGAAGGCGGTTACGATCCTCTCCTTGCTGAGCTTTATGATGGTCTCTGGAATTGATGTCCCTTCAACAGCTATGGCGTTCTTTATCCCATGTTTAAGCAGGTTGAGGACGTCTGCCCTGCCCTCGACAACTATGATTGAGTCAGAGAACGGAACGTGCGGTCCGGCTGGAAGCTTCTCGGGGCCGTACTCTATGAGCTCTTTCGCCCTCACGGCTTTCTTGACCTCCTCCGTGAGCTCCTGGGTCTCCGGAATCTCCTGCTCCATCAGGCCCTCGAGTATCTGCTTTGCCCTCTCTATGATGTACTTCCTCTTGGTGGCGCGGACGTCCTCTATGCGGAGAACTTTGATGCCCGCTTCGGCGGGTCCTACCCTGTCGATCGTCTCAAGCGCCGCCGCGAGAATAGCCGTCTCAACTCTGTCAAGGCTCGATGGGACAGTTATAGTCCCGTAGGTCTTTCCGGCCTTCGTGTGAACTTCAACCCTTATCCTTCCAATCCTTCCGGTCTTCTGGAGCTCCCTCAGGTCGAGATCGTCCCCGAGGAGTCCTTCCGTCTGACCAAAAATAGCGCCGACAACATCCGGTCTTTCAACAACACCGTTTGCCTCAAATTCAGCGTAGATTATGTATTTTGTGGTTCCGAACTCATCTTTAGCTGACATGTTACCACCCCTTACTTTTTCTGCTTTCCTCTTCTCCGAGAGGATCTGGTGAAGTACACTCTTCTTTCTCTTCATTGAAACCCCTCCAATCGGGGGCCAGAAACGGAGAGATAAAGACCATAGAGATCTTCAATGCCTTTTATGTCCTTTTTGGCAAGTTTTTTGAGCTCCTTCCTTGTCCTTGAGTCCACCCTGCAGGGATAACCCGAGAGGTAGGAGAGGAGCTTCTTTGCCAGCTCTTCCCCCTTTCTGTCGAAGTCCGTAAGTATCATGACTTCACGATATTGTGATGCAGTGAGCGCGATTTCGGAAAGCGGCAAGCGTGAGAGCTTTATTATCTCCGCTCTGACCCCCAGATTCCTCAGAGCCACCTCGTCTCGCGGGCCCTCAACTATGATGGCCCCTTCAAACTCTCGCAGTGTGTCTATAAGCTCCAGGAACCTTTTATAGTTTTCGGGATACATGACTTCCCCGCGTGGAAATACTCAATTGCGTTATAAGGTTTTGGGTTGTGGCTTCAGCCGATATCAATGAGAGGTGATTTAGCAGACGTTCCTCACCGGAACAGTGTGGCTCATTGGCTCCTCGTAGAACCCCTCCATCAGCTTTTGAAGCTTCCTGGAGAGCTCTATCTGGTTGCCCCATGAACCTTCTATCTTCCCCTTCGCGGCCATCCTTCCGAGGAACTTCTTCATCTCGTCACTCAGGGGGGAGGGTTTGCAGCGCGACCACGGCGTTCCGGGCAGGGGCATGAAGTAGTGGGCGCGAACCTTCCCGCCTTTTCTCATTATCCACTTCATAAGCTCGATGCTCTTTCTCTGGCTTTCCTCTGTCTCATGAGGCAGGCCAACTATGAAGTCCACAACCGGCTCGAAACCGTACTCAAGCATGTACTCAACGGCCCGCTGAACGTGCTCGACCCTGTGAAGCCTGTGCATTGCTTTAAGCATGGCGTCGTCGCCACTCTGGGCGCCTATGGCCAGTCTCCTGTTGTCAGCGTAGTCTATGAGCAGTTCCAGCGTCTCGGGTAGGACGAACTCTGGTCTTACCTCACTTGGAAAGGTGCCGTAGAAGAGCCTCCTACCTTCTTTCCTCAGGGGCTGGAGGGCTTTAAGCAGGGCCTCGAGCTTGTCGAGCTTCAATATTGCGCCGGGACTGCCGTAGGCGAAGGCGTTGGGGGTGATGTAGCGCATGTCCTTCATTCTTCTTGAATACCTCACTATCTGGTCTATCGGCCTGTGCCTCATGCGGAGGCCCTTAATGTAGGGAGTCTGGCAGTAGTAGCAGCCGAAGGGACAGCCGCGGGTTATTTCTATCGGCGAAATCAGCCTCACGCTTTCTGGATACGGGGGAAAGCGCCAGAAGTCCTCGACCTTCGCGAAGCCAGTAAATGTGAACTCCCCGTTGAGGTAGAACGCGAGACCCCTGATGTTGGCCAGCTCCTTTGTGATTTTATAACCCCCCCTCTTGAGAGCTGTGAGGAGCTGGTAGAGGACCTCTTCCCCCTCGCCGATAACTGCTATATCAAAGCCGAGCTGGTTGAGGGTGTGTTTGGGCATTGCTATCGCGTGGTAGCCTCCGGCTACGAGAAGTGAGCCTCGTTCATTGAGAAGTTTAACCTCCTCCGGAAGAGAGCCCCAGATTTCTTCTGTGAAGAAGGAGTAGAGGACGACTTTTGGCTTTGCTTGGAGTATCTCTCTGAAGTCCCTCGTGATGAGAAGCTCTCCGAGGTCAAATCCCTGACCCTCCAGGGCCCCAAGGAGATGAACGAAGGCGTTGTAGTTGCGTTTGGTCATTCTGATGGCTATATCCGGCATGGGAGCTTGAGGATGGGAGGGGCTTAAAACGGTAACGGTACAGAAATAGGAATACAAAAGCAGAAAAAGGTCAAAAAGGCCTTCAGGCCCTTATGGCGAGCTTGATGTCCTCGGCCTTGACGGTCTTCCTGCCAGCGTGCCTGGCGAACTCGTTGGACTTCCGGGCAAGCTCGATGGCGTACTCCTCAAGGTGCTCGGCGAGAACCTTGGCGGCGTCCTCGCTGACCCTCTCGGCGCCAGCCTTCCTAATCAATCTGTCTATCGGGGCAATCGGCAACTCGGCCATTTGCTACACCTCCACAAAGGGTTTTTCATTAGTCTTTTAGCAATTGGAGGTATATAAACCTTTCGGTAAAACGGGGGGATAGTGGGTCTGAACGGGCTATTTTGAGAGGTAGGCCCGTCCTATCACGAAAAAAAAGTTTTGAGAAAAAAGAATCCGCTGCCATATACCCAATACCCGCCCCATATTCAAATTGGAGGATTTGTGTAATAGTGGCCCGGTAGAAATTGAATAATCGTTTCCCATTAGGGCTTATTTGGAATTAGGGGAGCTTACAAGAATAGGGCCAAAAAGAGGATAATGGGAATCAGATGTTCCCTATCCTCTGCAGAACCATGCCCTCTATTCGTATTGGTTCGGTTCTCCTAGCAAACACTATCGCTTGGTCGAGCCTTGCCTCGCTCTCCGTGTGTATCGTGAACAGTGGGTCGCCCTCCTTTACTTTCTCACCGACCTTGACGTAGAGTTCTAGTCCAGCGCCCTTGTCTTCAGGTGCCCCCGCGGCCTTGGCGATTCCGGTTATTGCCCTGTTGTCGATTGCCGTCACGTAGCCGCTGGTGGTCGCGGTGAATGTGTAGGTCTTGTCGCCCACTGGTATGTCATCGGGCTTGATGTTGGGATCTCCGCCCTGTGTCTCTATGATTTCTTTCATCTTTTCCCATGCCTTGCCGCTCTCCAGGATTTCCTTGGCCATTTTCTTTCCATTACCTTCCTGGGCGACTCCACCCATTTCAAGGAGTATACCCGCGAGTCCCGTGGCCTTCTCTATGAGGCTTCCCGGCCCCTTTCCTGTCATTAGTGCGGTGAGGGCCTCTTTAGCCTCGAGGGAGGGACCGACTGTGTGGCCTATCGGCTGGCCGCCGTAAGTAACCGCCACCTCGACGTACTGTCCAAGCCTCTTTCCGAGCTCTATGAAGTCTCTTGAGAGGGAGCGAGCCTGATCAACGGTTTCCACCTTCACTCCTCTTCCCGTTGGTATGTCAATGAGGACGTACTGGCTGCCCATTGCGTACTTCTTTGACATGATGCTGGCGAGCATGAGTCCAGTAGGGTCAACACTGAGGGCGCGCTCGGCCTTAATCGTTATGTCGTCAGCAGGTGCGAGGTTGAGGGCACCTCCCCAGACCAGACAGGCCCCAACCTTCTCAACTATACGCTTTATTTCATCCAATGAGAAGCTTACGTCTGCGAAGACCTCGACAACGTCCGCTGTTCCTGCGGCGCTGGTGATTGCCCTTGAGCTTGTCTTCGGGATCGTAAGGCCTGCCGCTGCTACTATCGGGACGACGAGGATGTTGGTCTTGTTTCCTGGAACGCCACCTATGCTGTGGACGTCCATTATCGGCTTCCTGTCGATATCGAGCATGTCTCCAGTCTCTGCCATCGCTATGGTCAGGGCAGCTATCTCGTCCATGTCGAGGCCGTTTACCTCCAGGGCCGTCACGAAAGAGCTTATCTCAATGTCCCTGAGTTTCCTGTCAACGATGTCCCTGACTATAGCTTCTATCTCAACCTTCCTGAGCTTCTCACCGTGCATCTTCTTCTTGATGTAGCGGACGCTCTCAGGGATTCCTGCCGGGAAGACTCCCACTATCTCTCCTTCGGCCAGGTTGTGAAGCTGTAGCACATCCCTGCTAACCCCCACATCACCAGGACCAACGAGGTCACTTATAACGAGGCTCCCGAAGACTGTCTTCTTCCCCGACTCTATTTTCACCAGATCGTCAGGGTGGAGTTTGGCTTTCTTGGCCTCTTCTGCGTTTATGAATACAGAGTACCTGCCGCTGTACACATCCAGTATCCTAACCTTTGCCTTCATTTTATTCCCTCCATCAACTCTGTGGTATCACTTCTCTTGGATGGGATCCCTTTTAACTCCTTCGATTTTAGAAAAGAAGTGGATTAAGTTACCGCAGCTTTGGGGGTTCCGCTACTGTAAACTCTCGTCTTCTGAAGTAACTCCAGTGCATTGACAACATCGATGGCGACTTCCCTCATGACAGGTGGCAGAAGTGCCTCCTCCCCACGTACCCATTTCGTTATCTCCTCCAGCGGGGCGCTGTAGAGGCGTTTTTTGAATAGATAAACCGTCTTTCCATCCACCACCAGAAGTCTATCGGGGTATCCGAGACGCACCCTCATGCGTCTCACCCCCGGATTAATAACAAAGGGTGACTTTAAAAGTTTAACGCATGCCTTCAACCTCTGTGAAAGACCGCAAGAAGGACTAAATCAGAAAAGGAATCAAAAGGAGAGAAGGCCATCAGAGGTTCTTTACCTCTTCGTCAATACTCTCTTCGAGCTCCTTCTCCCACTCCTCGACGTCGAAGTCCACCAGCTCGTCCTCAAGCTCCTCTTTAAGGTTGGTAACACGCCTCTTGAGGGCGCTCTTAGTCTCTTCATCGTAGACCACGGAGTATGGGTTCCTCTTGGACGAGAGGTAGAGCATGAACAGGAGAAGGTTGACGAACACTAGTATAATAACGAGAGCGTAGAGCAACGCTGCGTTCATTGCCATCACCTCTTGCCGCCGAATATTGCCTTGAAGACCCTCTTTATCGGGCTCTCAGGCTGTGGTGCTTCCCACCTAACGCCTGCAAGCTTGGCCGCGAGCTGCTTTATCGCTATTGCAGCTGGACTAGTCGGGTTCTTAACGACTAGCGGAACACCGTAGGCACTCGCACGTTTGACCTCCGGGTCTTCCGGTATCATGGCCAGGACTGGAACCTCCAGGATTGCCTCTATCTCCTCCGGACTGAGCTCGGTTTTCTCGTTGGTTACCCTGTTGAGGATCGCTCCGAGAGGCAACGTTCCGAGCTTCTCGGCTATGAGCTTGGTCTTGAGGGAATCGGTTATTGCAGAAATCTCAGGATTGGTGACGATTATGAGCTCCTTACCGATGAGCAGAGCGGTGACGGACGTCATCTCCAGACCAGCAGGGGCATCGATGAGTATGAAATCTGCCATCTGGCTTATTTCGCGTATGACTTCCCTCAGTCTCTCGGGTTTGGCCTTCTTGACCTTCTCAAGGCTTAGGCCACCAGGAATAACCTTGACACCGGCGGGCCCCTCATATATAGCATCTTTGAGGTCCGCTTCTCTGGCGAGAACGTCGTGGAGCGTTATTGGTATGTCCTCCATTCCGAGAACGAGGCTCAGGTTGGCCATAGTTATGTCCGCGTCTATTAGGATGACCTCCTTGCCAAACTGGGCCAGCGCCACACCCAGGTTCGCCACGGTGGTTGTTTTTCCGGTTCCACCTTTTCCAGATGCAAAAACGATTGAACGGCCCTCCAAGAGTTACACCCCCATACTCAGATTTGACTCCGACTAAATTATCCGTGTCGCGAGCCCTCGCATTTCTACATAGGCCTCTTTTGACCTTTGAGCTTTTATCTTTTGTGGTTTTTATGGTTTTCCAAGTTTTACTTTCTTCAGGATGAATGGAAAAGGTGACCCTGACGACGGACAAAGGTTTTAAAGTCAAAGAAAAAGCTAGGGTGGGTGAGAGAAGTGCGAGCAGACCAAAAATTTGCACTGGTAGTCTACCTCTGGGGTGCCATCACTGGAACCATCAGCGGCGCACTCTCCGTGGAATCACGGGCCGCGTGGATAATAGGTGCCCTCCTGTACGTGGTTACCGACGTCTTCGTCAAACTCATACTTAGAGGTGACCTCCCTGAGGAGATCAAGGGGCTCCAAGGCAACCAGCTCAGGAGTGCAATCCTGAAGAAGGCCTTCTGGGGCTGGTTCCTGTTCTGGCTCTACTTCACGATGCTTGTCTATACGGTGGGAATCCACTTCACGCCGGTTCCGTACAATGACAAGAGCCTGCTTTCCCACATGATGAATGGGACTAACGTAAGCACTTGAGGGGTGATTGTCATGGGCGTTGAAGAGATTAAGAAGGCGGCCGCGCGCGAGGCCCTTTCCTTCGTTGAAGACGATATGGTAGTGGGTCTCGGGACGGGTTCAACGACGGCCCATTTCATACGGCTCCTCGGCAAGAAGGTCATGGAGGAGGAGCTTGAAATATACGGGATTCCAACTTCCCATCAATCTAGACTCCTTGCAATCGAATCGGGGATACCAATAGTATCTTTGGAGGAAGTAGACGCCATAGACCTGGCCGTCGACGGTGCGGATGAGGTTGATCCAGGACTCAACCTGATAAAGGGCCGCGGTGCTGCGCTCACAATGGAGAAGATAATCGAGTACCGGGCCGGGACTTTTCTGGTTCTCGTCGATGAGAGCAAGCTCGTGGAGAGACTCGGCCAGAAGATGCCCGTCCCAATAGAGGTAATTCCTGCAGCGTGGAGGGCAATAGCGGAGGAGCTTGAGGTCTTCAACGCAGAGGCTGAGCTGAGGATGGCGGTCAAGAAGGACGGGCCCGTGATTACGGACAACGGGAACTTCATCCTCGACGCACGCTTCGCGATGATAGAAGACCCACTTGACATGGAGATGGAGCTCAACAGCATTCCTGGAGTGGTTGAGAACGGAATATTCGCCGATATAGCCGACGTTGTGCTGGTGGGTACCCCAGAGGGGGTAAGGCGGCTGGAACGTTAAGTTTATAAGTTCGCCCTGCCTTCATCGAGTGGCGACGCGGGGGTTGCCGAGCCTGGTCAAAGGCGCGGGATTCAGGGTCCCGTCCCGTAGGGGTTCGCGGGTTCAAATCCCGTCCCCCGCACCACAACAGCCCTTTCTGACGAAAGCGCTGGCGGAAAGATTGCGTGCTTTCTAAAAAAGGAAATTCTCGAGGGGGTTTACCAACAAAATTGTCGTTTCATAGGGTTTGCTCTCCTCAAGGCGTCCTTCGGACGCCAGAACAAAAAACAAACTTCTTGAAAGACTACTTTTAGAGTTAAAAACCCTTCTTTAAGGGGTCACAAAAAGAGTGCA